>JBCCPK010000002.1:324689-649378 GCA_039024915.1 Pseudomonadota bacterium | reverse complement strand
GGGGGGGGGGGTGGGGGGTGCCTGTTACTGGTTAAACGGCGCCGGTATATTCGCCGCGCGCCGGGTAATCCTTGGCAATGGCGAAATCGAGGGCAGCCACCAACTCTTTAAAGTGCGGCCGCACGAACGGCATGGTTTGAACAGACGCGTAATACAACGTCTGTTGGGGCGTAACCATAAACAGGCCGGGCTCGGAGAACAGCGCTGGCTCCTCGATGCCGATGGATGTCTTGCCGCGAGAGGTGGAGATATAGAGCCCCCACTCGCGCGCCTTCTCCAAGGACAGATCGCAGCCGAACCGCAACTTTGACGCTTCGATCTTCTGCTGCATTTGGCGGGTTCGATCCTCCCCGTCTGAGCTGATGGCGATGGTCGCAACGCCGCGCTCGGCGAACGCGTCGACCTGGTTTTCGAACTCCTTGAGGTAGGTGGCGCAGATCGGGCAGTGCAGGCCGCGATAGAAACAGATCACGGTGCCGCGTTCGGCGGACTCGGAGCTGAGATCGAACGCGCCGTGGTCCAACGTCGGCAAGGCAAGGTCTGGTGTCTTCTGGCGGGGAAGCAGCATCGGGTATCCTTTCATTGGCTGTTGATCGCTGATAGCAGATGCTACAGCATAAAAAAGACAGAAAATCCGACGTAGACTATCATATGGCCCCGTTTGACCGCCTCACCACTTTGATTGACCACTTCGCTATGCAAGTGCGGCCCGCATCCCATGAGGCGGCCTGTTTGGTCGTTTTGGCCGATGAAACCGGGCAAGCCCAGCAGGTCTATTTCCGGCCGCTTGGCTCGCCCACCTTCGGCTCGGGGTTCGAAGACAATTTGTTTGCGGCGAGCGTTGAATGGGGTGGCGAGGCCAACCCACTTCTGGCGGCGCTGCCGCAGGAGAGCATCTTCGATCTGCAACACGATAGCGAGATGCGCGGGTTGATTGCCCTGCTGAACGCGGAACTTACCGCCCAGCGATGTGGCTCGGGCGGGGTGATCAACAGGCTTGGGGAGGTCCTGATTGTGCGTCTGCTGCGCGCGCAGATCGAGCGGGGCAGCACGCAAGCGGGGCTGCTGGCGGGGCTCGCCGATCCGAGGATCAGCCGGGCGATCGTCGCGATGCACGACGAGCCAGGACGGTTGTGGCGTAATGGTGATCTTGCCGCGATCGCCGGGCTTTCGCTGAGCCGCTTCGCGGTGCTGTTTCCTCAGCTGGTCGGCGAGTCTCCCGCGTCCTATCTGCGCCGCTGGCGGCTGACGCTGGCTTGGCAGGATGTTTCGAAGGGCGATCGGGTGGAGGCGGTCGCACGACGCTATGGCTACGGTTCCCCGGACGGCTTCGGGCGTGCTTTCAAGAAGCAGTTTGGCGTGTCGCCGATTGATCAGCGGCCGCGGGTCGGCGCCTAGGCGCCAGCGGAGCGCGTCCTCGACCGAATTAGTCGTCCAAATGATGCTGAACCCGCCGAACATGGCGCAGGGTGTCGGTCAGCATGGCCGTCATCAATCCGAACATCAGGAAGCCGTTTGCACCGGCCATGCCACCCAGCAGCCGGTGCTCAAGGGGTATGTGCACATCGCCCAGGCCCAGCGTTGTGTACGCGACCAGCGAGAAGAACACCGCTTCCTCAAGGGTTGCGAACACGTCGATCGCTTGGAACGCGATCGCCCACAGCCAGACACCGAGTGTCATCATGAGCATGGTGCAGATGATCACAAGCATGATGACCAGCAGCGACTTTCGTGCATAGGGCGGGCGCACGAACCATGGCTGGATACGATCCAGCGCATTGGAGAAACCCCACCACAGCACGGCACCGCTCAAAAGGGACACCAAGGTGATGAACGTTCCAAAGGTGAGTTGTGAAACCATATCGCGATGATGCGCATCCGTTGCGACGGCTTCAACCTCGATGCTGAGAAAAATGAAAAAAGCCCGCCCCACTTATACTAAGGGACGGGCTCCTGTTGCGGGACCTGTTCCGAGAGGCGTTCTAGAGAACTGCTTTGACCTCTTCGAGCTGAGCAAGCTTGAGTGCTGCAGCGGCCTTTTTCTCATCATCGGTCGCGTCGGCAACGTCTTCCTTGGCGTCCTGGATCGCTTGGTCGAGCGATGCCATGTCCATGTCCGCAACGCGCTGAGCTTCTTCGGCAAGCAGCGTCAGGCCCTCAGGGTTGGCGTCCGCAAAGCCGCCACGCACGAAGATGCGGTCCGATGACCCATCGGCCATCGTGACCTCAAGGATGCCAGGCTTGAGCGTCGACAGAAACGGTGCGTGGTTGGCCAGCACCGTGAACTGCCCTTCAGCGCCGGGCACGACAACCTGGGTCGCCTCGCCCGAAGCAAGCTGTTTCTCGGGTGAGACCAGTTCAAAAGCAAAAGGATCAGCCATCAGCTTGCGTTTCCTGCCTTAAGCCGCTTCGGCGAGCTTCTGCGCCTTGGCAACGGCATCATCGATGGTGCCCACCATGTAGAAGGCGGCTTCCGGCAGGTGATCATACTCGCCTTCGACCACCGCCTTGAAGGAGCGGATGGTGTCTTCGAGCGAAACGAAGATGCCGGGCGAGCCGGTAAACACCTCAGCGACGAAGAAGGGCTGCGACAGGAACCGCTCGATCTTGCGGGCGCGGGCCACCGTCAGCTTATCCTCTTCGGACAGTTCATCCATGCCCAGAATGGCAATGATATCCTGCAGCGACTTGTAGCGCTGCAGCGTTTCCTGAACCTGACGCGCCACTTCGTAGTGTTCTTGCCCGATGATCTGTGGATCGAGCATGCGCGAGGTCGAATCGAGCGGGTCCACCGCTGGATAGATGCCTTTTTCGGAGATCGCGCGGTTCAACACCGTCGTCGCGTCCAAGTGGGCAAACGAGGTCGCCGGCGCTGGGTCGGTAAGGTCGTCGGCGGGCACGTAAATCGCCTGCACCGAGGTCACCGAGCCCTTGGTCGTGGTGGTGATGCGCTCCTGAAGGGCGCCCATGTCGGTTGCGAGCGTCGGCTGATAGCCCACAGCGGACGGAATACGGCCCAGAAGCGCGGACACCTCAGAGCCCGCTTGCGTGAAGCGGAAAATGTTGTCGACGAAGAACAGCACGTCCTGGCCTTCATCGCGGAAGTGTTCGGCGATCGTGAGACCCGAAAGGGCCACACGTGCGCGCGCTCCAGGAGGCTCGTTCATCTGGCCAAACACAAGGGCAGCCTTGGAGCCTTCGCCGCCGCCTTCCTTATTCACGCCCGATTCGATCATCTCCCAGTAGAGGTCGTTGCCCTCACGGGTGCGTTCGCCAACCCCGGCGAACACCGAGTAACCACCGTGCGCTTTCGCGACGTTGTTGATCAGTTCCTGAATGAGCACGGTCTTGCCGACGCCGGCACCGCCAAACAGGCCGATCTTACCGCCGCGGGCGTATGGCGCGAGAAGGTCGACGACCTTGATTCCGGTGACGAGAATTTCAGCTTCCGTCGACTGCTCGGCAAAGGACGGCGCCGGCGCGTGAATGGGCCGAACCGTCTCGTGGACAACGTCGCCGGCATCATCGATCGGCTCGCCAATGACGTTCATGATGCGACCAAGGGTGCCGTCGCCCACGGGCATCTGGATCGGGGAGCCGATGTCCTTGACCGGCTGGCCACGAACGAGGCCCTCGGAGGTGTCCATCGCGATACAGCGGACCGCATTCTCGCCAAGGTGCTGGGCGACCTCAAGCACAAGGCGGTTGCCATTATTGTCGGTTTCCAGCGCGTTCAGGATCGGCGGTAATTCGCCGTCGAACTGCACGTCCACGACGGCCCCGATCACCTGATATACGCGCCCTGTTGCGTCTGCCATGGGTTGCTCCACTCAGTCCTGTTTTCAAGCGCCGGAGCGCCTTCCATGTTCCCTAGAGCGCCTCGGCGCCCGAAATGATTTCAATCAGCTCTTTGGTAATCTGTGCCTGGCGCTGGCGATTGTAGCTCAGCGTCAAAGCATCGATCATCTCGCCCGCGTTGCGTGTCGCGTTGTCCATCGCGGCCATACGCGCACCTTGTTCGGAGGCAGCGTTTTCCAGAAGACCCTTGAAGATCTGCACCGTCAGATTGCGCGGCAACAAATCATCGAGAATAGCATTCTCATCGGGCTCATACTCGTAGAAAACCGGGTCTTCATTGGGTTCGAACTCTGCCGGGATCAGCTGCTGCGCTGTGGGCACCTGCTGGATGACCGATTTGAAGGCCGCATAGAACAGTGTGCAGACATCAAATTCGCCCGCTTCGAACATCTCCATAATTTTGTCGGAGACTTCCTCGGCTTGGGCGTACCCGATGGACTTCACAGAGCGGAACTCGATCGTGTCTTCGATCTTCGAGCCCATGTCCCGTTTGAGCTGATCGTAGCCCTTCTTCCCAACGGTCAAGATTTTCACGTCCTTGCCGTCATCAAGCAAGCGCCGCGCGTGCTGCCGGGCAAGACGAACGATGGAAGAGTTGAAACCGCCACACAACCCGCGTTCAGCCGTCGCAACAACGAGCAAGTGGACCTTGTCAGAGCCGGTGCCAGCGATAAGCGGGGAAGCACCTTCGCCGCCGCCCGACATCTGGCCAGCGGCCAGGTTTGAAAGCACAGCGCTCATCTTATCCGCGTAGGGGCGGGCCGCTTCTGCGGATGTTTGCGCACGCCGCAGCTTTGCGGCGGCAACCATCTGCATGGCTTTGGTGATCTTGCGCGTCGCCGTGACGGTCGAGATGCGATTGCGCAGGTCCTTCAACGATGGCATGGCGGCTTAGGGCCTCCCGAAAACGTGTCGCACGCGGCCTTAAGCGAAGCTTTTGACGAAATCGTCGAGGATCGAACGCAGCTTGGCGTCCATATCATCCGACAGTTTCTGCTCGTCGCGAATGGTGTTGAGCACGTCGACATGCTTATCGCGCATCAAAAGCAGGAACTTCTGTTCAAAGTCACCAACCTGCGCAACATCCACACTGTCGAGGAAGCCGTTCACGCCGGCGAAGATCACAGCAACTTGCTCCTCGGTCTTCAGCGGCGAGAACTGCGGCTGCTTGAGCAATTCGGTCAAGCGCGCACCGCGGGCCAGGAGGCGCTGCGTGGTGGCATCAAGGTCGGAGCCGAACTGCGCGAACGCCGCCATTTCGCGATACTGCGCCAACTCACCCTTAATCGGGCCGGCAACCTGTTTCATTGCCTTGATCTGCGCCGACGAGCCGACACGCGACACCGACAGGCCGACGTTCACGGCCGGGCGGATGCCCTGGAAGAACAGGTCGGACTCCAAGAAGATCTGACCGTCGGTAATCGAAATCACGTTTGTCGGAATAAAGGCCGACACATCGTTACCTTGGGTTTCAATCACTGGCAGCGCTGTCAGCGAGCCCGCCTTGAAATCGTCGTTCATCTTCGCAGCGCGCTCAAGCAGGCGCGAGTGGAGATAGAACACGTCGCCGGGGAACGCTTCACGCCCGGGAGGACGGCGGAGCAGGAGCGACATCTGCCGGTAAGCAACGGCCTGCTTGGACAAATCGTCATACGCGATCACGGCATGCATACCATTGTCACGGAAATACTCGCCCATGGCGCAGCCGGCGAACGGTGCGATGAACTGCATGGGTGCAGGGTCAGAGGCGGTTGCCGCAATGACGACGGAATATTCCAGCGCGCCGCGCTCTTCGAGGACCTTCACGAACTGCGCGACCGTCGAACGCTTCTGGCCGACGGCGACGTAGACGCAGTAGAGCTTTTGGTTCTCGTCATCGCCCTCATGCAGCGGTTTCTGGTTGAGGAAGGTGTCGAGGATGATGGCAGTCTTACCTGTCTGGCGGTCGCCAATGATCAGTTCGCGCTGACCGCGACCAATAGGGATAAGCGCATCGACGGCTTTAAGACCCGTCGACATCGGCTCATGCACCGATTTGCGCGGAATGATGCCCGGCGCCTTAACGTCGACTTGGCGCATTTCGGCGCCTTCGATCGGGCCCTTGCCGTCGATCGGGTTGCCGAGCGCATCGACCACGCGACCCAGCAGGCCTTTGCCGGTCGGCACCTCAACGATGTTGCCGGTCCGCTTGACCGTGTCGCCCTCTTTGATGGCGCGGTCGTCGCCAAACAGCACGACGCCGACATTGTCACTCTCAAGGTTGAGCGCCATGCCCTGAACGCCGCCGGGGAATTCCACCATCTCACCGGCCTGGACCTGATCGAGGCCGTAGACCCGGGCGATACCGTCGCCGACCGAGAGCACGGAGCCCACTTCGGTGACTTCGGCCTCTTGGCCAAAGCTTGCGATCTGCTCTTTCAGGATCGCAGAAATTTCAGCGGCGCGAAGTTCCATCAGCCAGCCTCTTTCATAGCGTATTTGAGTGCGTTCAATTTGGTTTTAAGCGAGGTGTCGATCATGCGCGAGCCAACCTTGACGACGAGGCCGCCGAGGATTTCTGGATCAACAGTTTCTTCAAGGGCCACGTTTGACCCCAATTTCTCTTTCAATGCTTTGGTCAATTCGTCGCGCTGCGCATCGCTCAGAGCGACCGCAGACGTTACTGACGCCGCAATCTCACCGCGCTTGTCGGCGGCCATTGCGCGGAAGGCCTTGATCATACCGGGTAGTGCGAACAAACGTCGGTTGGTTGCCACAACGCCGATAAACTGGGCCGTCAGATCTTTAATGCCGGCTTTGTCGAGCACCGCAGCCATAGCGCTGGCCTGATCGTCGGTCGAAAAAGCCGGGCTATCCACCAAACGGCGGAGATCGGTGCTGTCGTCGAGCATCGCCTGAAGCGAGGTCAGATCGGATTCCACCGTGTCTATGGCGTTGGCACCATCGGCAAGCTCAAAAAGCGCGGCCGCGTAACGGCCGGAAACGCCAGAAGTCAAGGAAGGAGACGACAAGGCAGCCCCTGCGGTTTGTCTGTCTATGCCGCGCTGCAGACTTTTCAGTCTGAAGTCGCTAAGCAGTTGATCTTACGATACTTTCGGAGGGCTTTGGCCCGGAGATGAAGCCCGCGTCTCCGATATCGGAGAGGGAACTATCACGGACAATGGGGGTGCGCAACCAAGCCTAAAGGGCAAACTGATACCGTTTTTTGTGCGCAGCAGCGGATGCGGGCCGTTAGGTCAGTGCCGGCAGGTTGAGCGCGACCAAGACCACGGCGAAAGCGGCTTCAACGATGAAGAAAACGACGGGCTGCCCCTTGTTGGCCCCATCGACAACGATCGCGGTCAGCCGACCGATCGCTCCGCCGCCCCAAACTGCAGCGAGCATCAAGAAAGCGGTGGGCGAAAACAAAACAAGCGATGCGACCCCAACGCCCACCCAAAGTGCGCCAGATGCCGCGCGGATTTCGGATTTCCCAAGACCCGTCTCGTCGGTGGATTTCAGACCAAGCAAGTCCATCGTGAAATCAGGACGCAACCAACCAAACAGACCCAGGATGATGGTGGCAATGGCGGCCAGCACATTCACGGATATTATGAGTAGTTCCATTGGGCGACCGTAGAGCACCTGGGACCCGCCACGGCGTTTCCTGCGTGGCGGGTCTGCGGATTGGGGGGAGGCCGGATATTGGGGATCGCCGGCGTATGCGGAACCCGATGCGCCGCATTTGGTCGAGAATACGCAATGCCGTGCGTATCGGTTCACTCACTTTGGCAGGCACGACCAAGCGACGCTTGGCTTCCCTGCCGTCGATGGGCGTTGCTAAACGAAGCTCTGCGGATCGACATCGACGTCCACGCGCAGGTCACCGCGCGTCTTGTCGGCCAAACTCAGCCACTGGCGGACATAGGCTTGGGTTTGCCTCCCCCGCGGACCACGCACCAGGAGCCGTTGGCGATGCCGCCCCCGCAGCAAGGCGAGGGGCGCGTCGACTGGGCCAAGAACATCAATGCTTTCCGACGGCGGCGCGACAGATTTCAGGTGCTGCGCGTAGGCCTTGGCGGCACCCGCATCCGTGCCCGACGCGATGACCGCAACGAAGCGAACAAATGGCGGCAGATGCGCGCGCCGCCTTGCTTCTTCTTCCAGGCTGTAAAAGCGCTCGGTATCATGAGCGAGCAGAGCGCCGAGTACAGGGTGTTCGGGCATATAGGTCTGGATAAGGCCGATGCCGGGTTTTTCCGCTCGCCCCGCCCGTCCTGTCACCTGGGTAAGAAGCTGGAAGGTGCGCTCGGCAGCGCGCGGATCGCCCTGTCCGAAGCCGACATCGGCATCGATCACGCCGACAAGCGTCAGGCCGGGAAAGTTGTGCCCTTTTGCCACGAGCTGGGTGCCGACGATGATGTCGACCTCGCCGTTGGCGACGGCCTCAAGCTCCATCTTCAGGCGTTTCGGCCCACCCATCATGTCTGAGGACAGGACAAGCGTCCGCGCATCAGGAAAGCGCGTGGCGACTTCCTCGGCGATACGCTCAACACCCGGACCGGACGCAACAAGGCTGCCTTCAGCTCCGCATTCGGGGCAAGCCTCCGGCACCCGCTCAACATGGCCGCAATGGTGACAATTGAGTGTGCTCGTGAAGCGGTGTTGAACCAGCCATGCTGAGCACATGACGCACTCGAACCGGTGTCCGCAGTTGCGGCAAAGCGTGAGGGGGGCATACCCGCGCCGGTTGAGAAACAACAAGCTCTGCTCACCCCGGTCGAGGGTATCGTGGACCGCCTCGATAAGCGGCGGGGCGAGCCAGGTTCCGCGTTCGGGCGGCGTCCGGCGCATATCGATGGCCGAAAGCGAGGGCAGCGGGCGCGCGGCGTAGCGCGCGGGTAGCATAAGATGTTGATAGCGCCCCGCCTGGGCGTTCATCCGTGTCTCGACCGAAGGCGTCGCCGATGCCAATACAATGTGGGCGCCCTCGGTGCGCGCCCGCACGATGGCCATGTCGCGGGCGTTGTAGCTGACCCATTCTTCCTGCTTGTAGGCGGCTTCGTGCTCCTCATCGACGATGATAAGCCCGAGATCGGCAAACGGCAGATAAAGCGCCGAGCGTGCGCCGATGACGACCTTCACCTTGCCTTCGGCCGTGCCGCGCCAGCATTGGCGGCGCGCCTTGGGCGTTATCCCTGAGTGCCATTCGCCCGGTAGGGCCCCGAAGCGTTCGGCAAAGCGATCGAGCAACGATTGGGTCAGGGCGATTTCTGGTAGCAGAATGAGCGCCTGCTTGCCGCGCCGCAACGCGTCCGCAACGGCTTCGAAGTAGACCTCGGTCTTTCCCGAACCTGTGACGCCCTCCAGCAGGGTAATGGGGGCCTTCACCTTGCCTGCGTTTGAAATCAGCGCATCAACCGCGTCGGCCTGCCCGGTGGTCAGCGTGCGGGGGTCGAAGTCAGGGTCAGGTTCGATGCGCCCCGGCTCGCGTTGCAGCATCAGCTTTTCGAGCGTGCCAGTTCGCACCAGGCCATCAATGACGGCAACCGAAACGCCGGCCAGATCGGCCAGACCGACCTTGGTGAACGCTTCGCCAGGCTTTGCAACCTCCAAAACCTTCTGGCGCGCAACGGTCATTTTCTCGGGATCGGCGCCGCACCGCCGCACGGCGGCGACGGGCGGTTCACGCTGCATCAGCTCTTCGCCGCGCGTGACCATGCGCGCGACCATTCCGGGCGCAGACAAGGTCCAGTCGGCAACCCAGTCGACAAAGGCGCGCAAAGGTGCGCGGATGGGCGGTGCATCCATGACGTCGGTGATCGGCTTGAGACGTTTGGCGTTTCCATCAGCTGTGGAGGCGCCCCAAACGATGCCCAAAACCTGGCGGGTGCCGAGCGGCACTTTGACAATCGAGCCCGCACGTATCGTTTGGCCCGGTGCAACGGTGTAGGTCAGCGCGCTTGGCATGGGAGCCGGCACCATGACGCCCACCAGATCTCCGGCTTGGAAACCATGTGGCGAATCGGAAGGTGCGTTTGGGGATGACGGCGACATGCAAAAACGTTAGACGACCGCGCAAACACACAACAACCCATCGGGGTCTTGATTGGCACCGGGGCGCGGGAGGAGTGACCGAATGAAATTTTTCGTTGATACCGCAGATGTTGACGATATCGCCGAACTCAATGCCATCGGACTACTTGATGGCGTGACGACCAACCCGTCACTGATTGCGAAATCTGGGCGCGATTTCAAAGAGGTGATCGCAGAGATTTGCGCCCTGGTTGACGGCCCGGTCTCTGCCGAGGTCACCGCGCTTGATGCCGAGGGTATGATCACCGAAGGCAAGGAACTGGCGAAGATCGCGAGCAATGTCACGGTGAAGGTTCCGCTCACCATCGATGGTCTCAAAGCCTGCAAAGCGCTGACCGGCGAAGGCACCATGGTCAACGTCACCTTGTGTTTTTCGGCCAATCAGGCGTTGCTCGCTGCCAAGTGCGGCGCGACGTTTATCTCGCCGTTCATTGGCCGGCTTGATGACATCAATATCGACGGCATGGAGCTGATCGAAGAGATACGCGTCATCTACGACAACTATCCTGCGCTCACGACGGAAATCTTGGCCGCTTCGATCCGGACGCCCAACCATGTCAAGCAATCGGCGATGGCTGGCGCTGATGTCGCGACCATCCCACCGGGGGTCCTCAAGGGCCTTGCCAAGCATCCGCTCACCGACAAGGGGATCGACAGCTTCATGGCCGATTGGGCCAAGACTGGTCAAAGCATCTTATAGGCGTTGTAGGGTTCATACCGGTCGGCGCTAACTGGACCCGCCTAAAGCAGCTTGGTCATGTACATCGAGTTGGGGTCGAGCCGGTAATCCGCGAAGGGTTCGCAATAGGAGAAGCCGCTTTTCTCATAGAGGCGGCGAGCGGGTTCGAAATAGTCAAACGATCCGGTTTCAAGCGACAAGCGTGACACCGCGTGCGCTTTGGCGTCTTCGATAATGTGGTGGAGCATCTGCGCGCCAAGCCCCTTTGCCCGATGCACTTCGGCTGTCCGCATCGACTTGATCTCGCCCAGCGTCGCATCGTGCCGTTTCCAGGCGCCTATCGACAGCAAGCTGTCGCCCTCCCACCCGGCAAAAAAGCGGATGGATGGCGCTTTCAGGGCCCCAAGATCGAGCGCGTGTACGCTTTGTGGCGGGGTCACGGCCATGTTGGTTTCAAGGTGAAACTTCAGCAGCTCAATGACATCAGGATGGTCGAGATCGCCCAGGTCGATATGCATGGGGTCGGCCTCAGAAGCCGTCCATGGGCGGTACGTGGCGCGCCAAAGCAACGATATAGGAGCAACTGACGCTTCCAGCGTTTTCAAAGGTGACGTCGGCCGTCTTGCTGATTCCAATGCTATCGCCAGCCTCCAGGGACACCGTTTCGCCGGAGAAGGTAAGCGTCAAAGTCCCATCGATAACGTGGATGGCTTCTTTGATGCCGTTGAAGGCTGTTGATGGAATGGTGACCCGGGTCTGGGGCGGCAGATAGATGCGAGCCAGCTCCACCGGGTTGTCCGTCGCGCGAAAGACCTGGCGACGGACATAATGCGATTCAGGGTCTTCCCAAAGCGGTTGATCTGCTGCCCGTTGTACGGACCCGCTATTTTGCTCGGCGCGCATCAGAAGGCCCGCGAGCGTCAGATCGAAGGCGTGCGCAAGCCGCACCAGAACGCTGGCCGTCGGGCTCATCTCGCCGCGTTCGATCTTTGAGATCGCAGCCTTCGACACATCTGACCGTGCCGCGAGTTCCGTCATCGACCAGCCCCGCGCCTTCCGCTCGAGCTGCACCCGGCGCGCAATCGCCTCCTGATGGGTATCCACTAAAGTGCTCATCTGAACACTATTGTGGACTCTTGACCCTAAGTCAAGCGCTGCTCAGGTGCTCGTGTTCGGACGTTTGAGATGCAGCGCATTGATGGCCTCATCAAGATCGTCCGGCCACGCCATCTCCCACGATGCAATATCGTGTTTGAGCTGCTCCATCGAGGTTGCTCCGATGATCGAGGAGGCAACGAACGGTTTTGACGTGATGAAGCGGATCGCGGTCTGCGAATAGTCGAGCCCGCGTTCATCGCACAGGGTCAGGAAGTCTTCGATCGCCGCTGTACAACCTTCGCTCTCGTAGCGGCCCATGCGGCCGAACAGCGTGCGACGGGCACCAGCGGGCTCCGCTCCGTTGCGGTACTTGCCAGAGAGATAACCCTGACCAAGCGGCGAGTAGGCGAGCAGACCGACATCCTCACGCATTCCGACCTCTGCCATGTTGATCTCATAGGTGCGGTTGACAATGTTGTAGGCGTTCTGGATCGAGGCGACGCGGGCCTGGCCCTTTGTTTCGGCGCCATGCAGCCATTTCATCGTGCCCCAGGCGCTTTCGTTCGAAAGGCCGATCGCCCGAACCTTGCCGGATTTGACGACCTCATCAAACGCGTCGAGGGTTTCCTCGATGGGGGTTTCGTCGCCTTCGGTTGGCTCCCACACAAGCGGGTGGGTGCCGAACACGGAGAATGGTCGGCCGGGCCAGTGTAGCTGGTAGAGATCTATATAATCGGTCTGTAGCCGCTTGAGCGAAGCGTCTACCGCGTCCATCACGCGAGCGCGGGTTGGCATGCTTGGTTCGTCCTTGTTTGGGGAAAACCAGGTCATGGAGGTCGCGCCGACCACTTTGGTGGCAAGAATAACCTTGTCGCGGTTCTTCCGGCTGTTGAACCAGGTGCCGATGATGGTTTCGGTCGACCCTTGCGTGTCCGGCTTAGGCGGAATGGCATACAATTCAGCGGTGTCGAAGAAGTTGATGCCCTGATCGAGGGCATAGTCCATCTGCTCGTGGCCTTCGGCTTCGGTATTCTGCTGGCCCCAGGTCATGGTGCCAAGGCAGATAACCGACACATCCATGCCGGTGCGTCCCAAGGGGCGCTTTTCCATGGGAAAATCCTTTGATGTTGGTGCTGAAGCGCGTCAGCCGGAAGTGGGAACGCGCGCGATCAAGTCCTCGACGTACGGCAGGATGCGGGACACAATCAAGTCAATGCCTTCCGCCGTCGGGTGAATTCCGTCGGGCAAGTTGAGTGATGGCTCGCCAGCGACGCCATCAAGAAAGAACGGGTAGAAGACCACATCGTAGGTCTCCGCGAGCCGTGGGTAGATGCCGTTGAACGCCTCACCATAGCTTGCGCCCATGTTGGGCGGCGCGAGCATGCCGGCCAAAAGGGTTGGCAGACCGCGGTCCGTCAGGTTGGAAAGGATGCCATCAAGCGCCTGTTCCGAAATTTCCGGGCTGATCCCGCGAAGGGCATCGTTGCCGCCAAGTTCCACGATGACCGCATCGGTCTCAGGATCGAGCGACCAGTCAAGCCGCGAAAGCCCGCCGGAGGTTGTGTCGCCGGAAACCCCTGCATCCAGCACGCGGACCTCATAGCCTTCCCTCTGGAGGGCTGCTTCAAGCCTTGCGGGAAACCCCTGGCCGGGTGATAGCCCATACCCGGCGGTCAGGCTGTCGCCCAAGGCAAGGATGGTGATTGGCTCTGCGCTTGCGGGCTTTGCCGCAGCCAATGCCAGCGGCACCATGATCAAAAGCGGGAGGGCCCGCTTAAGGGAAGCGCCCAATCGTGCACCAATTTTGTGCGCCATTTGCCAAGGGTGTTGGTCCATCGCAGTTGCGTTCCTATTTGATCGGACACCGAATGCCGCACGTAAGGCGGCTAGCAGCCCTTTTCCAGATCGATTGGACCACTCCGTGGCAGATACCTCCCCCCAACCCATCATCACACTCGACGATGTTCACCTTTCACTCGGGCAAGGCGCGGCCCGGGTTCATATTCTCAAAGGCGCGACTTTGGGCGTCGAAAAGGGCATGTCAGTGGGCATCGTTGGCCCATCCGGCTCGGGCAAGTCCACTTTGCTGATGGTGCTTGCGGGACTTGAACGGCCTACCTCGGGGACGGTGAAGGTGGGCGATGCTGATTTGACAGGAATGACAGAAGACCAGCTTGCGGCTTTCCGTGGCCGGGAGATCGGCATAGTCTTTCAGTCTTTCCATCTCATTCCGACTATGACCGCGCTCGAAAATGTTGCCGTGCCGCTGGAATTGGCCGGGCAGGAAGACCCGTTCGGGCGGGCAAAAGCCGAACTCGAAGCGGTTGGGCTCGGTAGTCGCACCGCGCACTACCCGACGCAATTGTCCGGGGGCGAACAGCAGCGCGTCGCCGTTGCCCGCGCTCTGGCGCCGAGACCGACCATCCTGGTGGCGGATGAGCCCACCGGAAACCTCGATGGATCAACGGGTCGGCAGATCGCTGACCTTCTGTTCGATGCGCCAGGGACCCGTGGTACGACGCTGATATTGGTCACACACGACGTTGCCCTGGCTGAGCGGTGCGATCGCATGATCCGCATCGACGCTGGCAGAGTGGTGGAAGAAGAGCATGCCGAGCCGCTGCGCGAGGCTGCGGAATAATGGCTGACCTCACGATTTCCGACAGCCCCTCCCGATCCGGAGCGGGCTGCACGTGGACGTTGAGCCTCATCTACGCCATGCGCGAACTGCGCGGCGGATTGCGCGGCTTCTTCATCTTTCTTGCGTGTATCGCCCTCGGCGTTGCGTCGATCGCTGGCGTCAATGCTTTGGCCCAGTCGATGACCGGTGGCCTTGCTAATGAAGGGCGGGCCATTTTGGGCGGCGACGTTCAGCTTGAATTGTTGCAACGTGAGGTCAGCCCGGAAGAACAGGCGTTTCTTGAAGGTCAGGGCGCACAAATGATCACCGTCGGTGATCTGCGCGGCATGGCGCGCTCCGCTGATGAACAAAACCAGACGGTCGTGGAAATCAAATCGGTCGGCGCACCCTATCCATTGGTGTCTGAGCTAACCTTTGATGACGGAAGCGGTGTGTTGCGGACCGATCTGCACGACGCACTCGCCGAGCGTGATGGCGTCTTCGGACTTCTCGCCGAGAGCACGCTTGCCGCGCGCCTTGATCTGCAGGTCGGTGAGACAATCCGCGTCGGTGAACACGGCTTTGAGCTTCGCGGCATCATCGAAAACGAACCTGATCGGCTGTCATCGGGCTTCGGATTCGGCCCCCGCGCCATGATTTCAGCGGAAGGGCTCGACGCGACCGAACTTGTACAACCCGGCTCGCTGGTTGAATGGGAATACACGCTCGCATGGCCGGAGCCGCTGACGGAAGCCGAGCTGGACACCTTTGAAGCGTCTGTTCTGTCCGCCTTTCCCGATGCAGGTTGGCAGATCCGCGACAGGACCGAGGCAAGCCCGCGACTTTCAACGGCCATCGATCAGTTTGCCCAGTTTCTGACGCTTGTTGGTCTGACCGCACTGGTTGTCGGCGGTGTTGGCGTTGCCAATGCCGTGCGCGCTTTCGTCGATGGCAAGCGGAAGGTCATCGCGACTTACAAATCCCTTGGTGCCGAGGGGCCGTTCGTCTTCAAGGTGCAGTTCTTCCAGGTCATGGCTATTGCCTGCCTCGGCATTGTGATCGGCTTGGTCGTAGGCGCGTCGGTGCCGTTTGTGGTGCAGGCGGTGTTCGGCGGCGTTCTGCCGGTGGCGCTTGAAACGCAGCTCTATCCGGGCGCGCTTGGGCTTGCCGCGCTGTATGGCATCCTTGTCGCCCTAGCGTTCTCCATGTGGCCGTTGGGCACCGTCCGCGATGTGCCTGCCACCGCTCTGTTCCGCGACATCTTTGGCAAGAGCCGCCGCTTCCCGCGCCTTTTTTACATTGCATGGGCCGGGGCAGCGATGATCGGCTTGGGCGTCGTCGCGTTCCTTGTTTCGGACAGCCGGTTCATTGCGGCGATCTACCTGGCGGCGGCAGGCGCCAGCTTCCTCGTCTTGAGGCTTGTGGGGTGGGCCGTCATGGCGCTCGCAAAACGCGCACCGCGTCCCAAGTCCACCGCCACGCGCCTTGCGGTGGGCAATATTCACCGACCGGGCGCGTTGACGCCATCTGTGATCCTCTCGCTGGGGCTGGGTCTGACGCTGCTGGTTGCGCTCGCGCTGATTGATTCCAATCTCCGCCGCCAGTTGACCGGCACAATCCCGGAAGTGGCACCGAGCTTTTTCTTCCTCGACATCCAGAACAGCCAACTCAACGACTTCACGGCGTTGATCGATGCTCAGGCGCCCGAGGCGAACCTTGAGACAGTGCCCATGCTGCGCGGCCGTCTGATCTCGCTCAAGGGAATCCCAGCGCAGGACTATGAAGCGCCACCTGAGGCGCGCTGGGTGCTGCAAGGTGACCGCGGCATCACCTACGAGCCACGCCCACCTGAAGGGACCGTTCTGACCGAAGGTGAGTGGTGGCCCGAGGACTATTCCGGTGAACCGTTGGTGTCGTTCATCGATGAGGAAGGCCGCCAGCTTGGCCTCGAGGTTGGTGACCTGCTGACCGTCAACGTGCTGGGGCGCGAGATTACCGCGCGCATCGCAAACTTCCGCGATGTCGAATGGGAGTCGCTGGCGATCAACTTCGCGATGGTCTTCACACCAAACACTTTTGCGGGAGCGCCCCACGCGCATTTGGCCACGATCACCTATCCTGAGCAGCCAACAGACGAGGTCGAGTTGAGCCTTCTGCGGCAGATCACGGCGAATTTCCCCGGGATCACGTCCGTGCGGATTTCCGACGCGCTCGATGCTGTCAACGATCTGGTCGAAGACCTTGCGCTCGCCGTGCGAGGTGCTGCGTCGGTCACTCTGATCGCGTCCATCTTGGTGCTGGCGGGCGCGCTCGCAGCCGGCCACCGTCATCGGCTGTATGATGCGGTTATCCTCAAAACGCTCGGCGCGACGCGCGGGCGTATCCTGGCGGCGTTTTTGATCGAGTATGCCTTGCTCGGGGTCGCGGCGGCGGCGTTCGGCCTCGCCGCGGGAACATTGGCAGCGTTTGCTGTGCTCGAATATGTGATGAGCGCCGGCTTCACGTTCCTTCCCTCGGTGGCGTTTGGAGCTGTTGGGGTTGCCCTTGTCCTGACCGTTGGCCTTGGCTTGATTGGCACATGGCAGATACTCGGACAGAAGCCTGCCCCCGTTTTGCGTCATCTGTGACGGCAGACTGCGGAAACCGCTTCGAAACATAAGTGTCCCAAGTTTGACGATCTGGTTATAACCGCCAGAAGATGTGTGACGCCGCCGTGAAACCGGGCGCGTGCCCAAACGACCACTGATTGTGCGATGATTGAGCGAATTTTCCCCCTCGTCTTGCTTGCGCTGGCTTTGCTTGTACCTCTGGGATCGGCCCAGGCCCAAACGCCCTTCACGCCCAACCAGGACGCCCAGGCGACGGAAGCGGATGGGGGTGCCGCCGCGCTAGAAGGGCTGCTTGATGTGCTGCGCGATGAGGAGCAGCGCAACGCCCTGATCGAGCAGTTGGAGGCGATTGAAGCCGGTGAAGCGCCGGGTGCAGACGCAGCTGCTTCGGACATACCGCCGTCGGAGCCTCCCAGCTTCGCCCGCCAAGTCGCCGAACTGACACAGAGAGCCGTCGAGGGCATGTACTCGACCATTGGGCGCCTTTGGCGTGATCTCTCCGGAATCAGCTCGCTTGCAAGTGGTTTGAGCGAACAAAGGCAACAGCGGATCCTGACCAATGGTCCGCCGTTGGCCGCCACGATTGTGGCCACCTTGATGCTGTTTTGGGCTCTGACAAGCCTGATCTCTCGCATAGCGCGGAACCAAGCGCCCCCGGGCAGAGGTGCCTGGATCACCGTTATCACGGTGGTCATCAATGCGTTTGCGGACAGCTTGTCGGTCGCGCTGGCCTATACCGTCGGTTACGCTCTCGCGATCACAGTTTTTGGGGGCGGGACCCTCGCGGTCGAACAGACGCTGTTTCTCAACGCGTTTCTCGTCGCTGGCCTTGCCCGGATAGCCATCCGTATCTTCGTTCTCCCCGATCGACCGGAACAGGCAATCTTCAATTTTTCCGGTGCGGTTCAATCGTTCATCTACCGCAGGGTGAAAACGCTCAGCTATCTGCTCGCTTTCGGTGTTTCGGCGGCGGTGCCAATCGCAAATTTGTGGTTTTCCTTTCTGGTTGGACGTTCTTTGCGGGCGACAATCGTCACGTTGGCAGCCCTGTTAGCTGTCTGGACCATTCATCGCGTTGCCAAGATGATCCAAGAGGAGCGGCTGGAAGTCGAGCGGAAGAGGCTTGCCGAGCGCCAGCCCGATGAGAATGCAGATGCCGGTGAAATAGCTGCCGCCGCGTCCGAGGCCACGGCACAAGCGTCCTTGTCCGCGTGGCACAAGGTTTGGCCGTGGCTTGCTTATCTGTATGTCGCGTTCGCTTATTTTATTGCGATCACTCGGCCCAGCCTGATGGCCGATCTGGTTGGCCTTGCAACGCTCAAGACGGTTATCGCCGGCGGCATTCTGGTGCTGGCCTTCCGTTTCAAGAACCGTGCGTCAACCGCTGGCGCGCCCGTTCCAAGGGCACTGCAGTCTGCGCTCCCGGAGCTCAAGGTTCGTCTTGACGCTTTCGTGCCGTCCGTGCTGCGCCTGTTTTCTGTCGGCCTTGTTATCGTGGCACTCGGTTTCATTGTGGACGCATGGCAGATCGTGGACGTGGGCTCCTGGGTCGCCAGTCCCACCGGTTCGGACATCATATGGCGCCTGGCGAGCGCGTTTATGATTGTCGCGCTGATCGTGCTCGTTTGGGCGACGCTAACATCGTGGATCGACAATCGTCTGTCGCTCGATCTCGAGGGCCGGAATGTCAGCGCCCGATCCCGAACACTGCTCGCATTGTTCCGCAACGCCTTCACGGTGGCATTGTTCATCTTCGGGACCATGACCGCGCTATCTCAGTTGGGCATCGATATCGCACCGCTGCTGGCCGGTGCCGGTGTTATCGGCCTCGCAATCGGCTTTGGTTCACAGAAGCTCGTTCAGGACATCATCACCGGTATCTTCATCCAGCTTGATAACGCCATCAACGAAGGCGATGTCATCACCGTGGGTGGGATAACCGGAGGTGTGGAGAAGCTGACCATCCGGTCGGTTGGCATCCGCGACATCAACGGCACCTATCACATCGTGCCGTTCTCGTCGGTCGATACCGTCTCCAATTTCATGCGGAAGTTCGCCTTTCACGTTGCCGAGATCGGGGTGGCCTACAAGGAGAACATCCCGGCCGTTAAGCAGGCGATGCACGATGCCTTTGACCGGCTTAAGGCTGGCGAATTCGGCAAACAGGTTATCGGGGATTTTGAGATGCACGGCGTGACAGCGCTTGCGGACAGTTCGGTCAATGTTCGCGCGCGCATCCGCACGAAGCCGGGTCAGCAATGGGGCGTTGGTCGAGAGTATACGCAGCTCGTCAAAGAGATCTTCGATGAGCGCGATATCGAGATACCGTTTCCGCATCGGCAAATGGTCTACCCACCGCCTCCGGCGCTGCCTGGGCCCAAGACTGAGGAGCCCAAAACTGAGGAGCCCAAAACTGAGGAGCCCAAGACCGAGCAGCCCCAGACTGAAGAGCCGAACACGCAAGAGCCCAAGGGCCGGGCGCCAGAGAAGGCTACCCCGACGCGCCGTCGCAGGCGATCCAAGCGGCAGGACGAGCAGAAAGACGAGCAGCAGGATCTGCCCAACGAGCTTGAGGAACACTGAGGTCTGGCCGCCAAGCTCTGTCGCCTCTCGGCTTGAGCCCGTCTACGCCTTGACGTCTGAAGCGAAGCGCTCGGCCTTCTCCTTAAGGAACGCGCTTTCGTCGGCGTCGCCCCAGAAGGCGGGCTGAGCCTTCGGGATGGTCAACGCCTTGCGGACCATCGGGCGGGCGTCCATTCGGTCGAACCAGGTCTTGAGATTGTCGAGCCCATCGATGGACACTTTCGCCCAGACATGGGCGCGCGCCCACGGGTAGGTGGCCATGTCGGCGATGGTGTAGGCCTCCGCGGCGAGCCATTCGCGGCCCGCGAGCCGTGTATCGAGCACTTCCAACAGGCGCCGGCTCTCGTCGACATAGCGTTTGATCGCGAAGGGATTGGTTTCCCCATTGGGTGCCGCGATGCGCTGGAAATACATCGCCTGGCCCATCATTGGGCCGATTCCCCCCATCTGAAACATCAGCCATTGCAATGTTTCGGATCGTGCCTTTGGGTTGGTCGGCAGGAACCTGCCGAACTTTTCGGCGAGATACCAGAGAATTGCCCCGCTCTCGAACACGACGAAACCGTCGTTGGCGCGATCGATGATGGTCGGGATACGGCCATTGGGATTGAGCTTGAGATAGTCAGGCGCTTTTTGCTCTTTCCGGGCGAAGTCAATGAATGTGAGATCGTAGGGCTCACCGGCTTCTTCGAGGAAGATGACGGGCTTGTAGCCGTTCATCGTCGCCGCGGTAAAAAGATGAATGTCTGGCGTGGTCATGAAGGCAGTCTCCATTGCGCTAGAGCGCGGTTTGCGGACCCTGCGTTGTGTGATAACCAAAAGCAACCAGTATACTTTTTGTAACCTGAAGCCTCCCGATCGAGTGCGCGTTTGGTTTCGCGCGGGGACAACGGCGCCGAAATAGGGAGCATGCCGAAAATGCGGGCGAGTGTTTCACAGGACCCCAAGGGCCGCCGGCTCGTCAGCGAACCCTGCGAGACACCCTGCGCCATCGAACAGGGCATGCGCATCCTTGGCGGGAAATGGACCGGCTCCATACTATGGCATCTCAAGGATACGCCCGTCCGCTTCAACGACCTCGCCCGCATGATCAATGGAGCGAGCAAGAAGATGCTGTCCGACCGGCTCACCCATTTGCAGGATCATGGGCTGATCGTTCGAGAGGTCGTTTCAACGGCACCCCTGGCCATTCAGTACCGCATTACGGCTTATGGGCGGACTGCGCTTGGGGTCCTCGAGACGCTGAAGGCGTGGTCAGAGGGGCAGCCCGATCAGTCTGTCCGTAGCTGAGGCTTGCTTCGCGGAAGCGCCCTCGTGTGAGCAGGAAGATAGCGGGAAGGGCTAGTCCTAGCTTGTTCGCGGCTATGTGGTGCCCCTAACTCTACCCGGATGGATCGTCGCCTTGTTCTCGAGTTTTTGCCCGGAATCGCCTTCCTTGCCGGGAATGCCTACGGTGGGCTTCTATGGGCCGCGGCGGTCACCGTTGTGGCTACCGCGGTGGCGGTTGCGTTGCGGTGGCGCTGGGATGGCTCAATCCCTTGGCTTGCGGTTTCGACGCTCGTTCTTGCTGTCGTGTTGACGGCTTTTGGGCTGGCGCTGAACGATGAGACGTTCGTCCTCGTCCGCCCGACCGTTGGTGCGCTGGCCTTCGCCGGTATTTTGGCCGTCGGTGCTTTCGCGCGGCCCAGCCTGTTGCAGCGGACGCTGGGGTATCGCTTGCAGATTAAAGAAGCCGGTTGGCCGGTTCTGCACGCCGCATGGATCAGCATTTCAGTATTCTCAGCCTTTGCCAATGAAGTCGCAAGGCGTGTGCTTTCGACGGACCACTGGGCCATCTACAATGTGGCGTCCGACCCTGCGCTCTTCGGGTTGATTTACCTTGCAACGCGGTGGATTGCTGAATGGTATTGGGTGGAGGACGAGCCTATTTGAGCGACAATCTTTCACAGATCGATTGCAGAAGAGGCGTCCGAAAGATCACCCCTTGCTGTTCCGTCGATCCTAAGGTCCTCCTTCAAAGCCGCAGCGCGTCACTTTGCATTAGTCTTTTCTCATGGAACGGAGCGTTTACCGTCCGATTTCTCTTGAGAAAGTCGCCATTCATATCCATATTCAGTATCAATTCCCGCAGAGCATGGGATTCTGCGGTCTTTTTGGCCGTTTTCGACCATTTGGAGACAAACACATGAACAACCCGCTTCGCGACGGTTACGCGCCCCAAGCAGGCGCACAGACAGCCGCAGGCATTGATGAAGGCCTTCGCGCCTACATGCTGAAGGTCTACAACTACATGGCCCTGGGCCTTGCCATCACCGGCATCGCCGCGATGGGTCTGTTCCAGCTCGCCGTCGTTCAGGACGCGTCAGGCGACATTGTCGGTCTGACTGGCATCGGGGAAGCGATCTACACGTCGCCCCTGCGCTGGGTAATTATGCTTGCGCCGCTTGGTGCCGTCTTTTTCCTGAGCTTCCGTATTCAGGCGATGAGTGTGTCAGCAGCCCAGATTACATTTTGGCTGTTTGCCGCGATCATGGGCGCATCGCTGTCGTCGATCTTCCTCGTGTACACGGCGGAATCGATCACGCGCGTCTTCTTCATCACCTCGGCTGCCTTCGGTGCGCTGAGCCTTTGGGGTTATACCACCAAGAAAGACCTGTCGGGCTGGGGCTCGTTCCTGTTCATGGGTCTGATCGGCGTTGTCATCGCTTCGGTGGTGAACATCTTCCTTGGCTCGTCCGCGCTTCAGTTCGCCATTTCGGTGATCGGTGTTCTCGTGTTCGCCGGCCTCACCGCCTACGACACGCAGCGCATCAAGACGATGTACTATGAGGGCGATGGCGCCGAAACCATGGGCAAGAAGGCCATCATGGGCGCTTTGAGCCTTTACCTGAACTTCATCAACATGTTCATCATGTTGCTGCAGCTGTTCGGCAACCGCGAATAGGTTTTCGCACGCCAAACTTGCGCAAATAAATGCGCCCCGGTGGGTTCCAGCCCGCCGGGGCGTTTTTTGTTGGTAATGCCCTAACCCTTGAAGCTGATGGCTGGCCAGAAGTCGAAATCACCCCCTGTTGCGGCGAACCGTCTGGAAACACCGGCGGGGGGCGGTGCCTTTGCACTCGACCGTTTGACGGTCGGCATCTTCCTCACCGACCAGCCTGAACACCGGTTTGCGCTTGGGAGCGATCGGCCAACCGCGCAACCCCTATCGGCCAATCAGGGCTTCGTTCTGCCGGCGGGCGCGGAAGGTCTGTGCTTGTACGAGAACGACCACAGCTTCCTGGCTGTTGGTCTTGAGGACCAGCTTTTACGCGAAGTTGGGCTTGAGGGTGCCGACGCCGTCGCGCCGCAAATCGGAACGCTTGATCCGCTCTTGTTGCAGATGAGCTTGCAAGCGCCTGCGCTTGGGGAAGCGCCGAACGCCCTTTACCGGGAGACTATGCAGCGCGCGCTGGCGGCCCATGTCGCGCAGATTGTCCAGACCGTTTCTGCCGAAGTGCAGGCGCTCGATGATGCACGGCTGCGGCGGGCGGTTGCCTATATCCACGATCACCTCGCTGACGATGTATCGCTTGAAACGCTGGCGGGCGAGGCGGCGGTGAGCGCGTTTCATTTTGCACGCGCCTTCAAGAAAGCGCTTGGCCAATCACCGCTGCAATATGTGATCGGCGAAAGGATGCGCGTCGCGGGGGTTCTCCTCAACACGACACAGCTGCCGGTGAGCGAGATCGCGCTCAGGGTCGGCTATGACGACACCAGCCGGTTTGGAAAGCACTTCAAGCGGGCGATGGGTGTCACGGCTGGGGCCTGGCGGAACGGGTAGAGCCAGATCGGTAATCCGGATCCTTTGCACTCGAATTTGCATCTTGTTGTTGAGCATCGGCTCATCATCTCCGCAAGAATTGCCCATACGAGCGCAAGAATGACACCTGTGGGCGAGCGTCCCATCGGTCATTGTCTCCTCATCGCAGCAGGCACCGGGCACCCCGCCCGCCGCTGCCAACCCAGGAGACAGTCCCATGACCAAGACGACCACGACCCTCGCAACCGCCGCCATCGCATCCACTCTGATGGCCTCAACTGCGCTGGCCTCTGACATCCAGACCCGTACGTTCGCCTTTGAAAGCGAGGGTGCGGCAATGGCAGGCACGCTTTATCTGCCGGCCGATCATGATGGCTCGGCCCTGCCGACCGTGATCGTCACCGGTGCCTGGACCTCCGTCCAGCAGCAGATGCCCGCCACCTACGCCCGCGAAATGGCGGCGCGCGGTTTCGCAGCCGTGACCTTCGATTTCCGCGGCTGGGGCCAGTCCGGTGATCTGCCGCAGGGCATCCGCTTCGAAGAAAATCCTCAGGCGAAGATTGCCGACATTGAGGCCGCGATCGCGTTCTCTGCGACGCTCCCCGAAGTCGACGCTTCCAACATCAATGGGCTCGGTATCTGTGCTTCCGCCGGTTACATGGTCGATGCTGCGTCGAGCAACGATCTCATCCAGCGTGTTGGGCTCGTCGCGCCGTGGCTGCAGAACGAAGGGCTCGTCAATGCCGTCTACGGTGGCGAAGAGGGTGTCCAGAACCTGATCGCCATGGGCCGGGCGGCTGAGGAAGCTGGTGGCCAGATCATTCCTGCCGCGGGACCGGAAGGTGCTGAAGGCGTACTGATGCCGATCGGCGGCTATTATTACGAAGCCGATCGCGGCGCGATCCCCCAGTACGACAACCAGTGGAACAACTCGAGCTGGGAAGGTTGGCTGACCTATCACCCCGCCGACCACGGCGCGGCGCTCGATAAGCCGCTTGCTATCGTCCACTCCGAAGCGGCTGCGATCCCGCAAGGTGTGCGCGACTTCCTCGGCGGGTTCGGAGGCGACGCGACACTCGAATGGCTCGAAGACGTCACCCAGTTCGACTTCTACGACAATCCCGAAGACGTCACACGCGCGGCGGACACGATGGCCGCGCACTTCGCTTCCTGACCCAAAGCATGAGCTGCGCCATACTTACCGCTGGCGCAGCCTTCTCCCTCGTTTTCGTCAGCTACGATCCTGCGCGGACGCTCATGATACCGGCGGCGCAAATGAGGGTCAGGCCCAGAACTGTCAGTGTGTCGGGACGCTCGGCGAAGAACAGGATGCCCCAGAGCGCCGCGAAACCCGCATAAGCGAATTCGAAGGTCCCGACGATTGCAATCGGGGCCTTCTGGTAGGCGATGGTGGTGCCGATCGAAGCCGCGAGGATTGAGGCCGTTGGAAGGGCGATCAACAGCCTTTCTTATGCATGAGGACTGATCCACCCAAAACAAGAAAGCTGCCATCCGCCGGGGGTTTTTCGTTTGCCTATGCTTCAATACATCGATATATCGTGAAATATGGATATAAATTCGGCTCTCTCCGCGTTCGATGCTCTCAGCCAACAGGCGCGCCTTGAAGCCTACCGGCTCTTGGTGCGGGCCGGTCCGGCCGGAATGCCCGCAGGCGAAATCGCGACGCGACTTGACGTTCGCCAGAATACTATGTCCGCGCATCTTGCGGTCATGCTGCATGCCGGTCTCGTCCAGCGGCAGCGCGAGGGACGGGTCATCCGTTACTCGGTCGATATCGATGCCATGCGCGCACTGCTTGCGTTCATGCTGGAGGATTGCTGCGGCGGCAATCCAGCACTCTGCCAGCCGATCATTGAAGAGGTCGCCTGTGCTTGCTGAGACCTATTCCCTTTCGCAGCGCCTCGCTGCCGAGTTTATCGGTACGGCGTTTTTGCTGGCGACCGTTATCGGCTCAGGAATCATGGCGGAGCAGCTGGCGGGCGGAAATGTGGCGATTGCGCTCCTTGGCAACACCATCCCCACGGGCGCCATCCTGGTGGTTTTGATCACGATGTTGGGCCCGATTTCCGGCGCGCATTTCAACCCTGTGGTGACGTTGGTTTTCGTGTGCCAGAAGGCGATCCCCGATCGCGATTCGTGGTTCTACGTCCTGGTTCAGATTGCAGGCGGGCTTTTCGGTGCGTGGACCGCGCACCTGATGTTCGAAGAGCCGGTCCTCCAGCTATCGCAAACCGTGCGCACAGGTCCGGCGCAATGGTTCGCAGAAGGCGTTGCGACTTTCGGCCTGATCTTCACAATCCTTGCCACTCTCAAGGTTCGGCAAAGCGCGGTGGCAATGGCCGTTGGGCTCTATATCACGGCCGCTTATTGGTTCACGGCCTCGACGTCGTTCGCCAACCCTGCGGTGACCATTGCGCGGTCATTTTCCGACACGTTCGCTGGCATCCGGCCCGCCGATATGCCGTGGTTCCTCATCAGCCAATATGCCGGCGGTTTCCTCGCTCTGCTGGTTTGCGCGTGGCTGTTTAACCTGCCTTTAGGAGCCAGGGCGCTGGAAGCGCGTGCGCAGAAGGTAATAACCGATGAGTGAGAGTCCCAACCTGATTGCCGAGCATCTGCATCCCATTGACGCCAAGGCGCTTGGCGACACGCTCAGCCACAAGCCTCGGGTCCTCATGCTGTACGGCAGCTTGCGGGAGCGGTCCTACTCGAAGCTGCTGACGCTTGAGGGGAAGCGTATTCTCGAGCGCCTCGGTGCCGAGGTGCGCGTGTTCGATCCAACCGGCCTGCCGCTGGTGGACGACCCGCAAGGCTACGAGCCCTCAAGCGATCATCCGAAGGTGCTCGAACTGCGTGAGCTTTCGCTGTGGTCGGAAGCGCATGTGTGGTGCTCGCCGGAGCGCCACGGCGCGATGACCGGTCTCATGAAGACGCAGATCGACTGGCTTCCGCTGGCCCCCATTGGCGGCATTCGTCCGACGCAAGGCCGGACGCTGGCGCTCATGCAGGTGTGCGGCGGTTCTCAGAGCTTCAACACGGTCAACCAGATGCGCATTCTTGGCCGGTGGATGCGGATGATCACGATCCCCAACCAGTCATCGGTACCCAAGGCATGGCTTGAGTTCGACGATGAGGGGCGCATGAAGCCCTCCTCGTTCTACAATCGGGTCGTCGATGTGATGGAGGAATTGATGAAGTTCACCCACCTCACGCGCGGGCGATCGGCCTATCTGGTCGACCGGTATTCCGAACGGGTGGAGAGCGCCGAACAGGTCAACAAGCGTGTCGCCATCCGGTCAGTTTAGAGGAACAAGCATGATCCTCGTCAAGACGACGCTGGGGTCCTTGGCGACATTGGTGCGTGGCCAAGGAGATCGGACCCTGGTTCTCTGGCCATCTGTCTTCACCGACCACCATATTTTCGAACGGCTGGCTGACGGTCTTGAGGACCGTTACCGCATCATCCTGATCGACGGGCCGGGCCATGGGCAAAGCGGCGGTCCTGAAGCCAGCTTTTCGATGGCCCAGTGCGCGACCGCGATGCTTGAGGTCATGGATTATCATGGCGTCGAAGTGGCGAGCGTAGGCGGCGTTTCATGGGGCGGTATGGTCAGCGCGCATGTCGCCGTGATGGCTCCCGAGCGGGTCGAGCGGCTGCTGCTGATCAATACACCAATGTTCCTTGGCGACAGTGAACCCGCGCTCGCCGCCCGTCTGATAGCCCTTGGCGCGCGCTGGATGCCGGGCTCGACTCTCTTCCGAAAAGGCGTCGCGGGCAGTTTCTTTTCTGATAAGGCTCTTGCGGCGAACCCCAGTTACGCCAAGGCATTCAACGCGATGCTCAAGAGGGCGAAGCCTCGAGCGCTCGGCGCCGCCATCCGGTCGGTGATGCTCGAAAGTGAGCCAGTTGCACCGCTCTTGCCGCAGATCGCCGCGCCGACGCTGGTGATCGCCGGTGAAAACGACGCAATGTACCCCATCGCAGACCTGCGAAAGGTCTCCGAACGCCTGCCAAAGGGGCGTTTTGAAACCGTCCTTGGTAAGCACATTTCCCCCATCGAGGCACCGGACGATGTCGAGCGGCTGGTGCACGAGTTCTTGCAGTAGCCTGGCCTACAAATGGTGGCGCGTTATCGATCCAGCCCTGCATGTGCCACGTGCTTTAGACGACGCTGAGCTTCGGTTTGCTGTCAAAAACGCGCAGGACCGCCTTCAGATCATGGCCGCGCTTGAGAATCTGGCCGGACGCGGACACCACCATGTAGGCGCCCTGGCGGCGGGCAAGGCGGGGATCTTTTTCAATGCGGTAAAGCGGCACTTCCGCGGTCCGGCGAAAAACCGAAAAAACCGCCCGATCCTTGAGATGATCGATCGCATAGTCCCGCCATTCGCCTTCGGCGACCTTGCGGCCATAAACGCTCAACAGCAGATCAAGTTCTCGGCGATGGAACGAAATCTGGCTTGGCGCTGATTGGGAAGCAGGGGCATTGTTTGATGTGACAATGCTTACACGGTCATGGCTCGCGGCGGGGGCCTTCTTTGATGTTGAAGCCAGGCGATGCGCATCAAGGGAAATCGGTGCGCTGACGTCAAGCTGCTCATCTTTCATGAAGGGTATCTCCGGGCCGTATCCAATCCAAAAGCAATGTTCCAAGGGTTTTCGGGTTTGGCAAGCCGAACCGGTGTTCGGTCAAGCACGGAGCGAACCTTTGACGCGCCGTGACGTTGACACATTATAGCCGCAAAAGGGCCGCGATCCGGCCCTTAGCCGGCCAAACTCTTTCGATCTGTTCCGTACTATTACCTGGTGGCGCGGCGCTGGCGTTTCAGACCCTCCAGCCCCCAGCCCCTGAGGCGGTAGCGCCGCGCTCACCAAGGTGAAATCACTCAGCGTACCGAGTGATGCATCGCATCGGCTGTAGTTTGGTGCTGAGCGATAGCTTTAAGACAAACCGTGGTCCTGCGGTTATCGACTACGGCCCGTCATCGCTTATGCGGTGGCGGGTTTTTTGCGGCTTTCGGCTCGTGACTGACCGTCCAAACGCTTGCACCGTCTAAGCAACGTAGAGCCGGTTCAGCTTTGCCAGTGATTGAGCGACCTATCGAACGGCTGTTTACGTTTCCGCGCAGGTCGCCAAATAGTGCGTTGACCATCGCGTGGCCGGCCTTGTTCAGACCGCACGGCCACCGCCGCTCGACGACCAAGGTTCAGTCGCTGAAACAGGCGCGGTAAGACGTCACGTTTAACGATGGTTTCCACATCCTTGACGGACGTGGAAGACTTCCAAGGCGATGTGCCCATGTGTTTCCCCCGGAATGCGAAATAGGCAACACGCACACTCTACGCGACCAAAGACTAGCGTATAAAAGACGGCTAAGCAATAGTCGGCTTATATTAGCAACACTACATATATAATCAGTATAAGAACGGACTAATATTCGCGGGCTTCCGTGGTCTTACAGTTGCAGCAACCGGGGTGTTTAGGCCGCCTGGGCGAGGTTGCGCAGCACGTAGTGCAGCACGCCACCGTGCTCGACATACTCAATCTCGACTTCGGTATCGATCCGGCACTTCAGCTCGATCTTCTTGGTTGTGCCATCGCCATAGGTGATGTCGGCCGTCACCATCTGCCTGGGCTTCAGGTCACCTTCAAGCCCTGTGATCGAAACAGTCTCATCGCCCTTCAGCCCGAGCGATTTGCGATTATCGTCGCTGGTGAACTCGAACGGAATGACGCCCATCCCAACAAGATTGGACCGGTGAATGCGTTCGAAGCTTTCGGCGATGACAGCCTTCACGCCCAAAAGGTTGGTGCCTTTGGCCGCCCAGTCACGCGATGACCCCGCGCCATATTGTTCGCCGCCAAAGATGACCAGTGGAACGCCTTTTTCCTGCCATGCCATCGACGCGTCAAAGATGGGTGTTTGTTCCCCGTCAGGTCCCAGCGTGTAGCCGCCTTCAACGCCATCGAGCATCTCGTTCTTGATGCGAATGTTGGCGAAGGTCCCTCGCATCATGATCTCATGATTGCCGCGACGAGACCCATAAGAGTTGAATTCCCGAACGGGAACCTGGCGTTCGGTCAGATATTGGCCTGCTGGCGTCGTGTCTTTGAACGAGCCGGCCGGCGAGATGTGATCGGTGGTGATCATGTCGCCGAGAATGGCCAGTACCTTGGCGTTCTCGATGTCGGAGATTGTCCCCGGTTCGCGGTCCATTCCCTGGAAATAGGGCGGGTTCTGGACGTAGGTTGACGAAGGCGGCCAGTCGTAGGTGTCGCTATCGGTGGTCTCGACGCTGCGCCACTTATCGTCGCCCTTGAAGACGTCGGCGTACTTCGACTGGAAAGCATCGCGGGTTACCGTCTGGTGCACAAGGTCGGCAATCTCCTGGGAGGTCGGCCAGATGTCCTTGAGGTAGACGTCGTTGCCGTCCTTGTCGTGTCCCAGCGGCTCGCGGGTCAGGTCGATCCGCATGTCTCCCGCAAGGGCATACGCAACGACGAGCGGGGGCGAGGCGAGGTAGTTGGCCCGTACATCGGGGCTGATACGCCCCTCGAAGTTGCGGTTGCCCGACAGAACGGAGGTCGCAACCAGATCACCATCGTTGATCGCCTTGGAGATTTCTTCCTGC
The DNA here is from genome assembly GCA_039024915.1 of Pseudomonadota bacterium. Classification (NCBI taxonomy): domain Bacteria; kingdom Pseudomonadati; phylum Pseudomonadota; species Pseudomonadota bacterium. Next base: position 619,399 of record JBCCPK010000002.1, on the reverse strand, counting down.
AGCGGACCTGAGTTGCCAATGCAGGTTGTGCAGCCATAGCCCACCAGGTTGAAGCCGATGGCATCCAAGTCGTCCTGCAAACCCGCTTCTTCGAGATATTGCGAGACGACCTGTGAGCCCGGTGCAAGCGATGTCTTGACCCATGGCTTTTGCTTCAGGCCCTTTTCCCGCGCTTTGCGGGCCACAAGGCCTGCGCCGATCATCACGTAGGGGTTAGACGTGTTGGTGCACGACGTGATCGACGCGATCACCACCTTGCCCGAAGACATCGCGTAGTCTTCGCCTTCGACCGGAAACGACGTGTCGAGCGGTCGCTTGAAGGTCTCCGCCATCTCCTTCTCAAAGCCCTGAGCCGCTTCGGTCAGTGGGACGAAGTCCTGGGGGCGCTTGGGTCCGGAGATGGCCGCGCGGATCGTCCCCATGTCCAATTCGAGGGTATCGGTGAACACCGGTTCGACCCCCGGCTCACGCCAGAAGCCGCAGGTTTTCGCGTAGTCTTCAACGAGCTTGATGCGCGCCTCATCGCGCCCGGTCATCCGCAGATAGCGCAGGGTCTCCTCATCGATCGGGAAGAAACCGCACGTTGCGCCATATTCCGGCGCCATGTTGGCGATGGTTGCGCGGTCCGGCAGTGGCAGGCGATCAAGGCCATCGCCATAGAACTCGACAAATTTGCCGACCACGCCCTTCTCGCGCAGCATCTGCACCACCTTAAGGACGAGATCAGTCGCCGTTGTGCCCTCAACCATTTCACCGGTCAGCTTGAAGCCGACAACCTCAGGGATAAGCATCGAGATCGGCTGGCCGAGCATAGCCGCCTCCGCTTCGATGCCGCCGACACCCCAGCCCAGAACGGCCATACCGTTCACCATGGTTGTGTGGCTATCAGTGCCTACAAGTGTGTCGGGATAGGCAATCGTCTCGCCTTCGGCGTCATCGGTCCAGACGACTTGAGCCAGATACTCCACGTTCACCTGGTGACAGATTCCTGTGCCGGGCGGGACGACGCGAAAGTTGTTGAACGCCTTCTGGCCCCATTTGAGGAAGGTGTACCGTTCAAGATTGCGCTCATATTCGCGGTCGACATTCATCTGAAAGGCGCGCGGATTGCCGAACTCATCGATCATCACCGAGTGGTCGATCACGAGATCAACCGGGTTCAGCGGATTGATTTTCTCCGGGTCGCCGCCTAGCGCGACAATGCCATCGCGCATCGCGGCAAGATCAACGACCGCCGGCACGCCCGTGAAGTCCTGCATCAGGACACGTGCCGGTCGGTAGGCAATCTCCTGTTCGGACGTCTTGTCGATCACCCATTGGCTCATGGCCTCGATGTCGGCCTTATGAACGGTTTTGTGGTCTTCGTGCCGCAACAGGTTTTCAAGCAGCACCTTGAGCGAGAACGGAAGCTGGCTGACGCCAGGCAGTCCATGCTTCTCAGCTTCCAGTGGATTAAAAACGGTGACAGTCTGATCGCCAATCGTCAGTGTCTGCCGGCTATTAAAGCTGTCGAGCGACATCGATGGCCTCTCCAATCCGCAGCAGGTGATCCGATGGGAGAATCCCGTTGCGCGCTGCCATTGGCGAACGCGCATCACTCCCGAAGCCCAAAGTTCCCGATCTGGGCAGCTTGAAATTGAGATAAGGAACTTTGTAACGGTTTAAAAGAGCGAACGCGGCTAATGGCAGTGTTATGTGAGGCTGTCCGTGGTCTTAGGTGGAGGTTGATGCGTGTGGCGTGAAGCGCGGCTGGACTGCGAAGCTATGGCTTTCAGCCGTGGAGAACGTCCTTTGGCAGCCGGCATCTCCCTATCCTTGACCGCGGGGGACGCCGTTGCGTTAGTAGGCCCCAACGGGTCGGGAAAGACATCGTTGCTGCGAATTCTGGCCGGTTTGGCAGAGCCGCAGGCTGGGCGTATCGCACTATCGGTTTGCGATGTGGCGGCCGATGTGCCGCGCTCAGCCTTATGTCATCTGGGCGGGCACGCCGATGGCCTGAAGGGCGCGCTCACCGTTGAGCAGAACCTCGCATTCTGGATCGCCTATTTTGGTAGGCCGCCGCAGTCGCCCACCATCGCCGAGGCGCTGGACCGTTTGGGGATCGGTCATGTGATAGGACTTCCCGCCGGGATCTTGTCGCAAGGTCAAAAGCGGCGGGTCGCGCTGGCGCGCTTGCTGGTTGCGCCGCGCCCGATCTGGCTGCTTGATGAGCCTACCGCCGCGCTAGACGACGCCTCGGTCGAGCGCTTCATGGCGCTGGCGGCCGCGCATCGCGCCGCTGGCGGAATTGTGGTCTTCGCGACGCATAGCGCCCTGCCCATGGATGGATTGAAGACCCTCGATCTGGCTGACTACCCACCGAAACTTCCTGCATCGTTCGGATCCGCAAAGGCGGATGGGCGGCGGGGTGCATCGGAAGACTACTGGCTCGACGGTGGCGGGTCATGAGCCGTTCCGCATCGCCATTCCTAGCCCTCATCCTGCGAGATCTGCGTCTGGGCAGTCGCGTCGGCGGGGGTGCGCTGACCGGTGTCCTGTTTTTCCTCGCAGTGATCACCACGGTTCCGTTCGGGATAGGTCCGGATCTCAATCTGTTATCCCAGATAGGCCCCGCGATTATGTGGATCGCTGCACTTCTAGCGACGTTGATCGGTCTGGAGCGCCTGTTTCAGTCTGATCGCGACGATGGCGCACTCGATCTGCTGCTCCTGACAGATACGCCGGTCGCATCGATGGTGATCGCAAAGGTGATCGCCCATTGGCTCGGCGCATCGCTGCCGCTGGTGCTCGCCACGCCGGTGCTATCGTTGCTTCTTGCGATTGAACCGGCGGCGATCGCGACGTTGACCGCAACGCTTGCCGTTGGGACGCCCGCGCTATCGTTTTTGGGCGCCGTAGGAGCTGCACTTGCTGTGACCTTGCGTCGCGGAGCGCTGCTTATGGCGGTCATCATTCTACCGTTTTCGGTTCCCGTTCTTATTTTCGGTGTCGCGGCGACCCGCGCGGCAATCATTGAACCTGATCCGTTCTGGCCTCCATTTGCGCTTTTGTGCGCGGTCAGTTTGATTTACGCGGTTGTCGGGACGATCGGCGCGGCTGCCGCAGTTTCAATCGGTGATGGTTGAGACACCTAATGGTATATTAAACCGTGGCTGTGCTATCGGAGCACAAACCAAGGTCATCGTGAGACGAGATGGGCATTCTTGATTACGCCAATCCAACCCGTGTGATGCGCTTCTCGCGCATTGCGAAGCCGTGGGTTGGCGGCGTTGGACTGCTCATCCTCGCCTATGGCCTGTACGGTGCGTTTGTCACCGCGCCAGCCGATTACCAGCAGGGCGAGACCATTCGCATCATGTACCTTCATGTGCCGATGGCCTGGCTCGCCATGGGCACATACTCGCTGATGGCACTCGCCGCGCTCGGCACGCTGGTTTTCAAGCATCCCATGGCCGACGTATCGGCCAAGGCCATGGCGCCCATCGGCGCTGTCTTCACCGCGATCTGCCTCGTTACAGGCTCCCTGTGGGGCAAGCCGATGTGGAACACCTGGTGGGTGTGGGACGCGCGGCTGACAAGCGTCTTGATCCTGTTCCTCGTTTATCTTGGGATCATCGCCCTATGGCAAGCAATCGAGGAGCCGGTAAAGGCCGGCAAGATCACAGCGATCATCACGCTGATCGGTGCGATCAACCTGCCGATCATCAAATTCTCGGTTGATTGGTGGTACACCTTGCACCAGCCGGCTTCGGTTTTTCGCATGGACGGGCCGACCATTTACCCCGCGATGCTCTATCCCCTTTTGACGTGCGCCCTCGGCTTCGCGCTCATCTTCATGTTCCTGCACCTTGTGGCGATGGACAATGAAATGAAGCGTCGGCGCATCCGCGCGTTGCAAATGCGCGCGGCGCGCCGCTCAATACCGCGCCCAACCGCGCAACCGGCTGAGGCAACCTGATCATGGTGATCGACCAGCACTTCGGGTTCATAGCCTTTGCTTGGCTTGCTGGTATTGCAGGCTTTGCTGGCATCGGGCTGTGGCTATGGCTCGATCGACGCGGGCTCGACCGGCAACTTTCGGAGCTCGAGCGGCAGGGCCACGACGTCCGCCGCCTCAAGGGTGGCGAATGAGCGAGCAGACCGCCGCCGGACCATCCAAACGTCGGGTAAGCCTGCTTGCGTTTGCGCCACTGCTGATCGTTTTGGCGCTGGGTGGCGTGTTCAGCTACCAGCTGCTGTTCGGTGGGCAGGCGAGCGATATCCCCAGTGCCCTGATCGGGCAGCAGGTCCCGCAAGTTTCCCTGGAACCGATCCCCGGCCACGAAAGCCCCGGCTTTTCTCCGGACGACTTCCTTGGCCAGGTGACCCTCCTGAACGTCTTCGCAAGCTGGTGCGCGCCTTGCCGCGATGAACACCCGATGCTGATGGCTCTTGCCCGTGGCGGGCGCTTCCAGATCGTCGGCATCAACCAGAAGGATCAGCCGGCCGATGCTCGCAGGTTCCTGTCGACGCTGGGAAACCCCTTCGATCGCATCGGCGTGGATCCCAGCGGCCGTGCGTCCATAGAGTTCGGCGTTTATGGCGTCCCGGAAACCTTCATCATCGGAACCGATGGCGTCATCCTGCACAAGCATATCGGGCCTTTCACCGCGCGCGATATCGACGTCACGCTTATGCCGATCATTGAAGAGGCTCTAGGTCGTGACCGCAGCAGCTGAGCCGGGTCCGCAAGCGCTCTATGCATCGCCTCTGCGCGCTGGCATCGCAGCGGTTGCGCTGCTTGCGGTCGGCATAGGGCTGGCCGGGGTCCCGATTTTCCAGCTGCTGAGCGGTGCGGCTTTGCCGCTGTCGGTCGGAGGTGCGGTTGCTGCGCTGGCGTTCGTTGTCTTCGGCGGCTTCATCGCCTTTCCTGGATACCAGTTTGCCCGCGCAATCGCGACCGGGACACCGCTTGTGACGACCGACGGCGTGGTTGTCCGGAAACTGCGGATGGGAGCGGGGACCACCGAGCTGGCATGGTCCGATGTCGGTGATCTGGGCCTGCGCGGTATCTGGGTCATCCTTGTCGATGGCCGCATTGGCCAGACAAAATTCGCCCAATCCATGTTTGGCGCGCGGGGCCTCTGGCTTCCCGCACTGTTTGTCCATGGTGGTGGTGCGGAGACGGTTCGGTTCATCGCCGCGCATCGTACGGATCTGGTTGACCCCGTGCTCGCCCAAGTGGAAGCGCGGTCGAAGTCGGCGAGTAAGAAGCGAGGGGCAAGCGCTTGATAAAGGCGGCAGGACCCTTGGCGATGCTTCTCGCCACCGCCTGGTTTCACCCTGCCACTGCGCAGGACCAGCCCACTTTAAGCTTCCCGGTTCAATGTGATCTGGGCGCAACCTGTTTCATCCAGCAATTGGTCGACACCGATTCCGGTCCCGATGCACGTGACCCCTTCTGCGGGGCTGCGAGCTATGATGGACACACCGGAACCGACATTCGGGTGCCTCAGCTTCTCGATACGGCGGTGCATGGAACCGTTGTTGCGGCGGCAAATGGGACCGTGCGTGCCATCCGTGACGGGCAAGCCGACAGGTTTGTGGACGATGAAAGCGATCGGGCGGCAGTGGCAGGCCGCGAATGTGGCAACGGGGTTGTCATCGACCACGCCGGTGGCTTGCAAACCCAATATTGCCACCTCGCGCAGGGTAGCGTCGCCGTCAGCGTCGGTGATACCGTCAGTGTTGGCCAGACGCTCGGCGCCATCGGCCTATCGGGCCTGACCCAGTTTCCACACCTTGAGTTCCTCGTTCGGCGCGATGACGAGATTATCGATCCGTTCAGCGGCCAACTGGCGGATGGCGATCGCTGTGGAGCCGGTGAAAGCCTCTGGTCCGACCAGCGCGTGACGGATCAGGTGACTGAGATGACCCGCATGATTGGCGCGGGCTTTTCCTCTCAACCCGTCGAGCACGACACGTTGATATTTGCCGACCCCGTTGGTCTTTATCCCGGTGCGGAGGCGATCGTTGGGTGGGTTTGGGCAATCAACACCCAAAAGGGCGACCAGTTCCGCTTCTCGCTGAGCGGGCCGGGCGGGTTCACTTTCGAGCATGCCAGCGATCCCCTAGAGCGCGGGCAGGCGACGTCATCTCTGTTTGCCGGGCGCCGGGAAGCGATTGTGCCAGGAACCTATGCGGGGACCGTCGAATTGGTGCGTGGTGATACCGCCATCGCCACCCGGACGTTTGAAGCGACCGTGGAATAGCCCGCGCCTCGCTGCGCGCGGTCAGAGCGTTGCGGTCGCCTCGATCTCGATAAGCATCTCCTCGGTGAGCAAGTCGCAGATCACCAGAGTTGCAGCAGGCCTGATGTCGCCAAAGACCTCACCCGCGACACGCATGACGGCTGGCGCATTGGCTCGATCGGTCACGTAGTAGCGCACGCGGACGACGTTTTGCATGGACGTTCCAGCCTGCTCGAGCGCGCCGGAAATCGTCGCGAACGTGTTCCGCGTCTGCGCCTCGATACCTTCGGGCATCACCATGCTCGCGTAATCGAAGCCCGTTGTCCCAGAGACGTGGACATAGGTTCCATCGCTCACGGCACGGGAATAGCCGGCCTCGGCCTCCATCGGGGAGCCTGAGGAGATCAGGGTTCGGCTCATCGGAACCCTCCTTCGCGCCACGTATCGTAAATCGCGCGAGCATCGTCGCTCCATTGTTCGATAGCGGGCCGCGCATCGGGTGCGCCTTCGTTGAAGAAGGCGGAATAGACCTGTTCGTTCGCCGGATCGACCGCGATCAGGCCGATTGCGAAGCTGCACTGGCTGGGCAGGCAGCCGGTCTGGATGAGGAAATTCCCCTCGATCTGCGGCAGGGAACGCGTTCGCAAATGCTGAGCGAACACAAACAAGCCGTCCCCCCATTGTTCGTTGAGATCCGCGTAGACCGGCTCAGCGGCATACAGATCAAGCGCGGCAAGGTCGCTATACCCGCCAACTTCGGCGTCAAGCGCGTCCCACCCCCGGCCGGGCTGGGGGGCATAGACGATCGGGCCTAGCCGTATCGGCCCCGCTTCGAGATCAAACATCACCGCATCGCCATCGGCGTGCAACTCCGGAGGGCTGAACAGAATGGCCCCGCCCGGATAGGTGGCGGCCGCATACGGCGTGCAGGGCAGACCGATTGGTCCTTGCAGCCAGGGCTCGCCGAAGCTGACGGTCAGCACATAGGGAGAGGCTGCGCAGCCTTCCTCACCCTGATCGACGTACAGGACATGGCCGGCCGTTCCCGAATCGACTTGCAGGATCGGTGCATCGCGAACGATCACTGGTGCGCGGATAATCTCGTTACCCGAAGACGTAAGAATTTGCTCGTTCGTCGCGCTGTCCACGGTAATCGTGACGTCGACATCGCCGGTCAGCGTGAAAACGTCGAGCGTTTGGGCGGGAACGCTTGTGGTGGGCAGGCCCAGAACGAGCGTCGTCGTAAGCAACGCAGTCAAGGCCGAATTCGCGGTTGTGGGGCGCATCATCGTGGTCGCTTCCAAACGCTCATGAGGTTGTTGGCGGGCATGGAAAGGCAGTCGCATCGCGTGAGCCCCAGCGCAAGCAAATGATCCTCTGTTGAGGTGATCGACTTGTACCCGGCATCGTGGTTTTCGGCCCGGATTGCGGCGTCAAACCTTTCATCGCCCGCACTTGCATAGCCGGATTCGCGCAGGAACGGTCCGTAAATCGCGAGGACGCCTCCCGGCGCCAAGGCGGCGGCCATGCAATCCACGATGCTCCGCGCGTCTGCCGCTGAGACCAAATGCAGAAGGTTGGACAGGAACACAACATCAGTTTTGGGGCCCAGCCACTGCTCCTGTGCTGCATCGAACGCGACCGGCGGCAAGACCTGATCGGCCTTGGCGTAGTGGGTCCAGGCCTCGATGCTGGCGAGGCGCGCCGGGTCCACGTCCGTTGGTTGCCAGCGCAGCCTAGGAAAAGCGGTGGAAAAGGCGACGACGTGCTCGCCCGTACCCGATGCGATCTCGAGTGCGAAGCCAGTTTCCGGCACAAACTGCCGAAGGCCGTCGATGATCGGCCCGATGTTCCGCGCGGCGGCGGGGGCGAAAAGCCGATGGTCACCGGTTTCGCCGGTGGGCAGGGCCACGGAGTGGCGGGGGGTTTCATTCATACAGCGGTGACCTGATCAGGCTCTTGCCTCAAAGTCGATCTTGTTGCGGTGCACCATTGCGGCGCACAAGGACGTCGTAATGACAAAGGGACGATAAGCATGGCTACCGAGCCTCTAGGCAAGAACGATGCGGGCAACTTTTTTGAAGATTTCAGCGTTGGTCGCACGCTGGTGCACGCCACACCGCTGACCCTGACGATGGGGGACGCCAGCCTGTATCGCGCGCTCTACGGAACGCGCACCGCTGTGCAGTCCGCCGATAGCTTTGCCCGGGCGATCGGTTATCCGCAGGCGCCGCTTGACGATCTGCTGGTTTTCCATGCCGTTTTTGGCAAGACGGTTCCCGACATTTCGCTCAATGCGGTTGCCAACCTTGGATATGCGGAAGGCGTTTTTAACAAGGCTGTCTACCCTGGCGATACCATCTCGTCGGTGTCGGAGGTGATCGGTGTCAAAGAGAACTCCAACGGGAAGACCGGGACGGTCTACGTCCGCACGACCGGGTCCAACCAGCGTGGTGAGGTGGTTGTGTCCTATGTCCGCTGGGTCATGGTCAGAAAGCGCGACGCGCAAAACCCTGCGCCCGATCCGGTCATTCCGGAACTTGCGAAAGCCGTGGACCCTGCAAATCTGGGTGCGGCCGTCCCGCCACTCTCCGTTGCGGGCTGGGACACCGCGCTCTCGGGTTCGGGCTTTTTCTGGGACGACTATGAGCCGGACGAAAGGATCGACCATGTCGACGGCATGACGGTCGAAGAGAGCGACCATATGCTCGCCACGCGCCTCTACCAGAACACGGCCAAGGTTCACTTCAATCAGCATACCGAAGGTCAGGGACGTTTCGGGCGCCGCCTGATCTACGGCGGACATGTCATCTCGCTGGCGCGCGCGCTTTCCTTCAATGGGTGCCAGAACGCTTTTCACGTTGCCGCGATCAATTCCGGGCGACACGTCGCGCCGCTCTTTGCTGGTGAGACCGTGTATGCGTGGAGCGAAGTTCTGGATCGCGCGGAGATCGCCGGACGAAGCGATGTTGGCGCGACAAGAGTGCGACTTGTCGCGACAAAAGACCGGGTTTGTCGCGACAACCCTCTCATGGACGGCGACGGATACGCCGAGGGCGTCATCCTCGATTTTGACATGTGGGTGGTGCTGCCTCGGCGGGGCTGATCCAGCCCAAGGGCAGCCAACCAGTTCCAAATTCCCTCAGTGGAACAAGACCCCGCCGAGGCTTTTTTCGCGGCAGCCATTCCAGAAACCGGCATTGCGAAACTCCAGCATTGCAATGCGTTGCCCGGCGTAGACGAACGATGTCGATGGGCAGTCATTCGCCAGGGTGCCGCGTTCTGCCGGTCCAGCCCCGCCGCTTGGATAGCGCTCACGAACCAGTTCATAGGCAAGCGCGGCGACCGCGCTTTGCGAAAGGGAGTCGCTTTCGATCCAGCACCATTCGGTGAGCAAAAGTGGTGCTAGAAAGCCGCTCCATCCGGGGCTACGAACGTTGAACGTTCCTTCATCCGCGGGCACGACGGAGTAGCCGCGCTCCTCGAACGATGCGGTAGGGTCCTTGTCGACAAGGTGGTCGAGACAAATCTCAACGGCCTTGGCGAATTCCGCCTCCGAAGCCGATACGGGTTGGGCGTTGAGGGCAAAAAGGCACAGCGTCGACGCAGCAACAAGGGCCACAATGCGAACAGCTATTCCGGGCACTCTTCGGAAAAGCATAAGAGGCTTCTCGGCAACCGCGATGTGGGCCACTTAGGCGTCCTGACTTTCCAACGGGCCTTGTCCAAACCTCTTTTCGATGTAGTCCTCGACTAGGTCCTTGAAGTCTTCGGCGAGGTTCGGACCGCGGAGCGTCATCGCTTTCTTGCCATCGATGAAGACCGGCGCGGCGGGCTGCTCACCCGTACCGGGGAGCGAAATTCCGATGTCGGCGTGCTTGGATTCACCCGGTCCGTTCACGATGCAGCCCATGACCGCAAAGTTCAGTTGTTCCACCCCGGGATATTTTTCCTTCCACGCAGGAAGCTTCGTTCGGATCATCTCCTGAACGTCCTGGGCCAACTCCTGGAACACGGTGGACGTCGTCCGCCCACAGCCTGGGCAAGCTGCCACGACCGGCACAAACGTGCGGATGCCCATCACTTGCAACAGTTCCTGTGCAACGATCACCTCTTTGGTGCGATCGCCACCGGGTTCGGGCGTCAGCGAGATGCGGATCGTGTCGCCAATCCCCTGCTGCAGCAGGATCCCAAGAGCGGCAGACGACGAAACGATGCCCTTGGACCCCATACCCGCCTCGGTCAGGCCCAAATGCAGCGCATAGTCCGACCGTTGGGCAATCTTGGTGTAAACCGCAACGAGGTCCTGCACCTGGCTGACCTTGCACGAGATAATGATGCGATCCCGCCCCATGCCAAGGCTTTCGGCATGGTCCGCCGACAGAAGGGCCGATTGCACCATCGCTTCGTGGGTGACTTCACGAGCGGTAAGTGGTGAACCGTTATCGGCGTTCTCATCCATCAGCTTGGTCAGGAGCGCTTGATCGAGCGAGCCCCAGTTGACCCCAATGCGAACCGCCTTGTTGCGCTTCATCGCCTCTTCGATGATGGCGGCGAACTGAACGTCCTTCTTCGCCTTGAAGCCGACATTACCCGGGTTGATACGGTACTTGTCGAGCGCGTCGGCGCAGGCGGGATGATCGTGCAGGAGCTGGTGGCCGATGTAGTGGAAGTCGCCAACCAGCGGCACCTCCACGCCCCATTTGAGCAGTTTCTCGCGAACCTTGGGCACGGCCGCTGCGGCCTCGTCGCGGTCGACGGTGATACGGACCAACTCCGAGCCAGCCTTGGCCAGCGCGGCGACCTGTGTTGCGGTCGCCCGAATGTCTGCCGTGTCGGTGTTGGTCATTGACTGGACCACCACGGGTGCATCACCACCGACGATGACGCCGCCGACGTCAACGGGGACCGACCGGCGCCGTTTGAAGGGCTCGGAATAATAGTGCAGGCCGGGATCGAGTCTTGGGCGATCGAGCATAAAGGTTCTATAGGCGTGCGAAGGTTGGCTAGCAACTCGCACAGTGAAGGATCGTGACGATGGGCATGCTCCTCGATGGTCAATGGCATCATGATGCAGACCTGTCCATGAAGGACGGAGCGTATCGGCGTGAAAACAGCGCGCTGCCCGACGCTCTGGACGATCCGACCCTGGCTGCGTTGGCTGGGACGCCCGGTCGCTTCGTACTGGTTGCCTCGGCAAGCTGCCCGTGGTCGCACGGAGCCGTTCTTGCCCATCACTTCAAAGGCTTTTCGCCGGCGCTCTGTATCCATATGGCCGGGGGACCCCGCATAGAGGGTTATGCGCTACGGCCGTCCGGGCCATTAGAATTCCTGGGATTTGCGCACCTTCATCAGCTCTACACAGCCACGGATCCGGCCTATACGGGCCGGTCCACCGTTCCGGTGCTTTGGGACATGGAATCCGGGCGCATCGTATCGAATGATTCGACGAATATCATGCGGGCTTTCGACAAGTGCGGCGTCGGGCCAGCTCTCTTTCCAACCGACCGCGCCAATGAGCTTGATGGGTTTATGGCGTGGCTGTTCGAGGGGCTCTCCAACGCGGTTTATCGGGCTGGAAAGGCGCAGCGGCAGGACGAGTATGAAAACGCGACGGCGAGCGTCTATGCGACGCTTGAGGCCGTTGAAGAACGGTTGTCCGATCAGCCCTATCTGTTCGGCGCGACTGTGACGGCTGCGGATATCCGACTGTTTGCCACGCTCGTGCGCTACGATACGGTTTATGCCACCCATTTTCGATGCACCCGACACCGATTGATGGACTTTCCGGCGCTGTGGCGCTTCACGCGCCGGATTTTCCAGCTGCCGGGCATTGCTCAGACTGTCGATTTCGATGAGATCAGGCGTGGCTATTACCTAAACGATGGCTCCCACAATCCCTTTGGCCTCGTGGCCGATCAGCCGATGATTGATTGGTGGGACCGCAGTGACCTCGACTGAGTATTGACACCCCAACGGTCCGCCCCAGTTCCGCGCGATGCCCAAAGCATCTCACACCCTTGCCGCGCGGCTCCTCAGCGCGGCTGATATCGAGCTGGTCTATCAACGTTTGAAGGCCGCCATGCCGGGTCGGACGCCAACTGCAAAAGGGCCGAAGGATCAGCCCGATCCATTCCGGTCCTGCATCTCCTGCATGCTTTCAGCTCAGAGCCGCGACGCAAACACAGCGGCGGCAACCAATGCGTTGTTCGCGCTGGCCAAAACGCCGCAAGCGATGCTTGCACTTGATGATCAACGTATCGCAGCGGCGATCAAACCTGCTGGCCTTTACAACATGAAAGCCCGCAATATCCGGAAATTCTGCACGGCCCTGATAGAGGACCATGGCAGCGTCGTGCCATCGACGCGCGAGGGCTTGCTCAGCCTACCGGGTATCGGCCGCAAATGCGCCGATATCGTCATGAGCTTCACGTTCGGCGCGGACGTGATCGCGGTTGACACCCATGTGCACCGTGTTGCCAACCGCCTTGGGCTTGCGCGCGGCAAAACCGAAGCCCAAACCGCGCAGAGCCTCGAAGATCGCTCCCCCGACTGGGCCAAGGCAGACGGTCATTTTTGGCTTCTGCAGTTCGGCAAAACGATTTGCACCGCTCGGTCTCCCAAGTGCGATGGGTGTGTAGTGTCCGACGTTTGCGTCTGGCCGGAGAAGGCCTAATTCGGCAGGTCCTTAGCGAGACGTGCGGCCTGGTACAGTGTACCTTTCGAGGCCATCGTTTGACGCAAAACTGAATCGGCGCCTCTCCATGCTGCGTTGCAAAAGAAATCAATTCAGCTAAGGTCCGCGCGTTTTTTGATTGATTGGGGGGGAGCGCCGTCATGGCACTGGAATTAGACCTAAGCGGACACGTTGCGGTGGTGACAGGATCGACTTCGGGTATCGGCCTAGGGGTCGCCGAAGCCATGGCAAAAGCGGGCGCAAAGGTTGCTCTCAACTCCCATCTGGATCGTGACGAAGACTACGCGATTGCCAAGGATCTGGCCGACAAGACAGGCGTGGAGGTCGAGTACATTCAGGCTGATATGTCCAAGGGCGACGACTGCGTCGCGCTGGTTGAGAAGGCGACGGAGAAGCTGGGGACCGTCGATATTCTCGTCAACAATGCCGGAATTCAATACGTCGCGCCGGTCGAGGACTTCCCGCCGGCCAAATGGGACGCGATCATCGCGATCAACCTGACGTCTGCGTTCCACACCATCCGTGCCGCCGTGCCGGGGATGAAGGAAAAAAAGTGGGGCAGGATCATCAACATCGCCTCCGCCCACGGCCTGACAGCATCGCCCTACAAAAGCGCCTATGTTTCAGCCAAGCACGGCATTGTTGGCCTAACGAAAACGATCGCGCTGGAACTTGCCGAATGCGGCGGTACCTGCAACGCTATCTGCCCCGGCTACGTGCTGACGCCGCTGATCGAGGGGCAGATCCCCGATCAGATGAAAGCGCACAACATGTCGCGTGAGGATGTCATCAAGAACGTGATGCTTGACCGTCAGCCGACCAAGGAGTTCGTGACCATCGAGCAGATGGGCACATTCGCGGTCTTCCTTGCCTCCGATATGGGCGCCCAGATCACGGGCTCTGCGCTGCCTGCCGATGGCGGTTGGACTGCGATGTAGGGGGAGATTATGGCGGAAGAGGAAGCCGGCTCGGACAAGCTCGACATCGATAACATGTATCTGTGCGGGTCGTCCTTCAACCGGGTGAATCTGTCGGGTACCACCTTTACCGATACCGTCATTGCCGGCGCGACCTTCAACGATGTGAACGCTTCGGGCTTCACATTTGAGAATGTGAATTTCTCTGAATCAAAACTGCACAATGTGAACCTGACCAATGTGGCAGTCAGCTATGTGACGATGAATGGGTTTTCGGTAACAGGCGGGCAGATGGTCGCTTCGCGCTTTGATGATGTGAATCTCACTGGCGCATCGATTTCGAACTCGAACCTGTCGGGCATGACGATCGATGGCATTCTCGTCAGCGATCTTTTGAAGAAGTGGAACGACGGTTGAGCCGCGCACCAAAACGCAAGAAAACCGCCCAGACCAAGACCAAGATGGTCAATCTCGCTCTTCAAGGTGGCGGTGCACATGGGGCGTTCACCTGGGGGGTGCTTGATCGTATTCTTGAAGATGGACGTCTACGCTTCGACGGTATCTCCGGCACCAGCGCCGGCGCGATGAACGCTGTTTCTCTGGCTGATGGCTGGTATCAGGAAGGCGCAGAGGGTGCGCGTGAGAAACTTGAGCATTTCTGGCGCGGTATTTCGCGCAATGGCTCGTTTTCGATCACCGATCAGCAAAGCGAGTTGCTTGACCGGCTGATGAGTTTCTGGATGTGGCCGATGTTGCCCGGCGGGGGTAAGGCAGACTTCACGAAGTTCTTCCCCAGCGCGCCGTGGGCCAACCCCTTTGTTTCGCAGTTGACGAGCCCTTACGATGTCAATCCGCTGAACATCAATCCGCTGCGCGATGTCGTCGAAAAGCTGATTGATTTCGATCGCGTCCATTCTTGCAATGATTTCAAGCTGTTCATCGCAGCCACGCGGGTCTATTCGGGTAAGATCCGGGTGTTTCGGCGGTCCGATGTTACCGCGGACGCGGTGCTGGCGTCTGCTTGCTTGCCCTATGCCTTTCAGGCGGTCGAGATCGACGATGAGCCTTATTGGGATGGCGGTTACACCGGTAACCCGGCGATCTGGCCGTTCTTCACCGAGACCGAGTGCGAAGACATCGTGCTTATTCAGATTAATCCTCTGGAGCGCAGGGAAACGCCAAAAACGAGCCAGGAGATTCTTGAGCGCATCTCCGAGATCACCTTCAATTCCTCTTTGCTGCGGGAGTTTCGCGCGATCGATTTCGTCAATCGCCTTATCGACGCGGGAAAGCTTGAGAGCAGCGGCTACAAGCGCAATCGCATCCATAGAATTGATGCCAGCGAGGAGCTTGCCGCGCTTGGTGCTGGCTCGAAGTTCAACACAAGTTGGGCCTTTTTCACACGCCTTCGCGATATTGGCCGCAATGCGGCCACGGAGTTCTTGTCTGCGCACTATGATGATGTCGGCGTGACGTCGACTGTCGATTTGCGCGGCGCGTTCTCGTAAAAAAGGTCATGCTTGATCGTCCTGCATTCGATGCGCTCTGCGAGGCCCTGCCGGCCACATTCATGGTCGTACAGTGGGGGGATGCGCATGTGTGGAAGGTGGGGAACGCCGACAAAAACAAAGTGTTTGCCATGTCCACCTTCTGGGTCGGTAAGGACGGCGTGGATGCCGACAACCCCCGCAATGGCCAGCATGCTCTGGTGTTCAAAGTAGCTCCGATGAGCTTTGAGATGCTGACGCAGAAGCGCGGTATCACGCAGGCACCGTACATGGCGAAAGGCCAGTGGGTGAGGGTCACCGAAAGCAGTCCGCTGACCGATGAAGACCTTGAAGCCTATATCGGGCAAGCGCATCGGATCATGGCTGGCGGGCTGACCAAGAAGCTTCAAGCTGAACTGGGACTAGTGGACTGGGTGGCGGGAGCGGCCCGATGATCCGTATCGTGCTCGCAATGCTGCTGGTGCTGCTGGCAAACCCTTCGCGCGCGGAACCGTTGACCGTTTTCGCTGCTGCAAGCTTAAAGAACGCGTTTGATGCAATCGCGGATGCATTCGAGACACAATCCGGGTCACAGGTCGTTGTTTCTTACGCCGGGACGTCCGTTCTGGCGCGGCAGATCGAGCAAGGTGCTCCGGCCGATGTTTTTCTTTCGGCGCATCCCGACTGGATGACCTACGCGCGTGAAAACGGCCTTGTCATCGAAGCGAGTATTCAGACGTTCGCCAGCAATCACATCACCGTTGTTGAGCCGACTTTTGCAGCAGCATCGATCAGCTTTGATCTCACCGTACCGGATGACTGGTTGGAAAGGCTGGGGGATGATGGGCGACTGGCGATCGGTTTAACATCAGCGGTACCGGCGGGGATTTATGCGAGCCAAGCGTTGGAGGCCTTGGGTTTGACGGAGGTACTGCGCCCGCGCCTGGCGGAGACGGACAATGTGCGGGCTGCGCTGCTGCTGGTTGCCCGCGGGGAGACGCCGCTCGGTATCGTCTACGCCACCGATGCGAGGGCGGAGGAGCGCGTTCGCGTTGTTGCACGCATTCCTGCCGGGACGCATGCGCCCATCGCTTACCAGGCGGCCCGCACGACCGGTAGCAACCACCCTTCGACAGATGCCCTTCTGGACTACCTGTCTGGTTCTGCGGCCCGGACAGTCCTCGAGGAGCAGGGTTTTCGTGTTCAATCCGGTGACCAGGATCACGATGGGGAAGCCCGCCTTGAATAGGGTCGACTGATATGGCGCAGTGGCTTGCGCAGCAGGTTGGCTGGCTTGCGGAACCCGAATGGCAAGCTGTCGTGCTGTCGCTCCAGGTTGCGTTCTGGGCGGTGCTTGCGAGCTTACCCTTCGGGCTTCTGGCAGCCTACGCACTGGCGCGTTGGCGTTTCCCCGGCCATGGCATCCTCAATGCTCTGATCCATCTTCCACTTGTCCTGCCGCCCGTCGTCACCGGCTATCTGCTTTTGATCGGTTTCGGCCGCCAGGGCCCGATAGGCTCCTTTTTCGAGGAGACCTTCGGCTTTCGTTTCGCCTTTGAATGGACTGGAGCGGCGCTTGCCTGCGCGGTGATGAGTTTTCCGCTCATGGTCCGGGCAATCCGCCTATCTCTTGAAGCGGTCGACCCGAAGCTCGAGGATGCTGCAGCCACCCTTGGATCAAGCAGGTTGCGGGTCTTACGAACGGTCACGCTGCCTTTAGCACTTCCGGGCATCATCGCTGGGTTGGTTCTCGCCTTTGCGAAGGCCATGGGCGAGTTCGGCGCAACGATCACCTTTGTCTCCAATATCCCCGGTCGAACCCAGACAATCCCAACCGCAATCTACGCTTTCCTGCAGGTCCCCGGCGGCGAAGAAAGCGCGTTTCGCCTGATCGCGGTCTCGATCGGCGTCTCGATTGCAGCGGTTGTGATCTCCGAGGTTCTGGCACGGGGTGTGCAGGCTGGACGCCGGGAAAACGAATAATGTTGCAGGTGGCCATCACAATCCGGCGGGGCGACTTTCAGCTTGAGGCCAACATAGAGCTTACCGGTTCCGTTGCGGCGGTTTTCGGTCCTTCGGGTTCCGGCAAGAGCACGCTTCTAAAGGCCATTGCTGGCCTGATTACGCCCGAAAGCGGGCGCATCGCCTTGGGGGACCGGGTGATGTTCGACGCTGCCACGCGCACAAACGTGCCCGTGCATCAGCGTCGCGTCGGTATGGTGTTTCAGGATGCGCGGCTGTTCCCGCATCTTTCGGTCCGGCGCAACCTGACCTACGGCGCGCGTGGACAGGGTCAGGCATCGGTCACCGATGTCCGAGAGATGGCTGCTTTTCTGGGTCTCGAAAACAAGCTGGATCGCAAGCCGGCCGGTCTGTCAGGTGGCGAAGCGCAACGCGTTGCCATTGGACGGGCGCTGCTGTCGAAGCCGGATCTGTTGATGCTCGATGAACCGTTAGCGGGGCTTGACCAGGCGCGGAAGCACTCGGTGCTTTCGCTGCTTGAAACGCTGCGGACGCAGTGGGATATACCCATCGTTTACGTCAGCCATGCGCGCGATGAGGTCGTTCGGATCGCCGATACCCTAGTCGTGGTTGCTGACGGAGTTGCCAGTGAAGCCGGGACGCCCGAGACCGCGTTGATGGTTGCTGGGCCCGGACCGGTGACGGCGGTGAAGGCAAGGCTCGTGGCGAAGAGCGCGCTCGATGGTTTAAGTGAGCTGAGTATTTCCGGTGGACGGCTTTTCCTGCCGCAGGTCGATGCACCATTGGGCTCTGAACTGACGCTTGAGATCAGCGCTCGGGACGTCATGCTGGCAACGGTCGAACCGAAGGGCTTGTCCGCACTTAACGTGCTGTCTGGCGTCATCACCAGCGTCGAGGATGGAGGTAACCATGCCACCCGTCTTGTCACGGTTGATCTAGGTGGTTCGCTGATCAAAGCCGAATTGACCGATCGATCCTGCCGGCTAATGGAGCTGTCAGGCGGGAAGCCTGTCTTTGCGATCATTAAGGCGGCGGCCTTGGGCCAGCCGGCCGGCAATGTCGAAAAGGTCGAGCTCTAGTCAGCGGTGTCTGAGTGTGGCTCGACCAGAATGGCGCGAAAATCGTTGACGTTGGTGAGCGTCGGGCCGGTGATGACCTGCGCCCCGATTGTCGCAAACGCCGTGTGCGCATCATTGCGCTCAAGCGCCTCGGCCGGGTCGATACCGGCATTGTGAAGCATCTGATAGGTCTCGGGGCCGAAAACTGCTCCCGCAACCTCGGCAGCGCCGTCGACGCCGTCGGTATCGCACGCCAACCCGTAAATGCCCCGTGCCCCGGCAAGGTTTGCGCACAGGCTCAACGCGTATTCGGCGTTAGGCCCCCCGATCCCATCGCCTCGGCGCGTGACCGTGCACTCTCCGCCGGATAGGATCACGGTGGGCTCCTGAACGAATTTCGAAAGCGTGCGGGCAATACTGGCGTGATCGCGTCCCACGTCGCGTGCTTCTCCCTCGATAGCATCACCAAGATGTTTGACAGCATAGCCCTTAGAGCGCGCAACCGCTGCGGCAGCCTCAAGCGACTGGGACGGGGCCGCGATGATGCGGTTCTCGGTCGTGGTGAGGCGCCGGTCATCGGGTGGAACAACCCCGGTCGTGTCATTTAGAACGGCCTGTGCCGTCGGCGGTAAGTTGATACCCCAACGCTTGACGATCTTAAGTGCATCGTCCGCCGTTGAAACATCGCCAATCGTTGGACCCGATGCAATGAAGGCCGGGTCATCGCCTGGAACATCGGAAATCATCAAGGCGACAAGGCGCGCGGGATAGGCTGCTGCGGCGAGCTGGCCACCTTTGATGCGGGACAGGTGTTTGCGCACCACGTTCATCTGATTGATGGGTGCGCCGGACCCCAGTAGCGCTTCGTTGATCGCCTGCTTCTCAGCCAGCGAAAGAGCGCCGGCTGGGTCGACCAGAAGCGCTGAGCCACCTCCTGAGATGAGAGCGACAATTGTCGTGTCATCGCTCGCAGCTTCGACCATGCTGCGTAACTCGCGGGTTGCCGCGACCCCGGCCTCATCAGGGACCGGGTGCGATGCGCTGCGCAAGGTGATCCCTTCTAATGGGCGCTCATAGCCGTAGCGGGTGATGATCAGACCATCGCAGGGCCCCCAAGCTGCTTCAAGCGCTTCTCCCATGCGTGCGGAGGCCTTGCCAGCCCCAATAACAAGGATTTTCTCGGGTCTTTCTGCGGGCAGATTGCGAGCGACACACACCATAGGGTCCGCTACGCGGACCGCTTCATCGAATAGCGCGCGTAGGAATTCAATTTGATCAGACATTGCGCGGGGTGCTTAGCACAGGAACCGGGAGAGGGAAGCAGGCCGGATCCGGTGCGTGCGAAAACCAAAAGCACAAGCACCCGGATGAGCCCACAATAACAGAGGACCATTAGATGCGCGAAAGCTCGCGCGATCCACCAGCTTGCTTGAGGACTTCGGGCGTATGGGCGCCGTTACAGGATCTGGTTCAGGAATTCCTGCGTGCGATGGTTCTGTGGATTGTCGAAAAACGCGTTGGGTTCGTTCTGCTCAACGATCTCGCCCTGGTCCATGAAGATAACGCGGTCAGCAACCGCCTTCGCAAAACCCATCTCGTGGGTGACGCACAGCATGGTCATGCCTTCCTTGGCGAGGTCGACCATCGTATCGAGGACCTCCTTGACCATTTCCGGATCGAGCGCGGACGTCGGCTCGTCGAACAGCATGATTTTCGGCGTCATGCACAGTGCACGCGCGATCGCCACGCGCTGCTGCTGACCGCCCGAGAGTTGGCCGGGATATTTCTGGGCCTGGTCGCCGATGCGCACGCGGTTGAGGTATTTCATGCCGATCTCTTCGGCTTCCGCTTTCGGCGTCTTCTTCACCCAGATCGGCGCCAACGTGCAGTTGTCGAGAACCGTCAGGTGCGGGAACAGGTTGAAGTGCTGGAACACCATGCCAACATCGGCGCGCACTGCGTCGATGTTCTTGATGTTGTCGGTCAGCTCGATGCCGTTGACGTTGATCGCGCCTTCCTGATGCTCCTCCAGACGGTTGATACACCTGATCAGCGTCGACTTGCCGGAACCAGACGGACCGCACACAACAATACGCTCGCCTGATTTGACGGCCAGATTGACATCCTTGAGTACGTGAAAATCACCGTACCATTTGTTGACGCCCGTCATGGTGATGACGTCGCTGGTGCCCATCGTTGATGCGGCTGTTTCTGCGGGTGCGGTAGCTGACATATGCAGATGTCCTTGGGGTTACACGAAACGAAGGGAAGCGATGAAGGGGTGGGCGATCATGAGCGCTTATGGCCCCGGTGCAGATCGTTCTCCAGCCATTGGCTGTACTTTGACATGGAATAGCAGAACACGAAGTAGATGATCGCAACGAAGATCATGCCTTCCTTGTAAAAGGCACGCCATTCGAGATCGTTGATCGCCGCGCGCATGGTGAACATGAGATCGAATATGCCAACAATCAGCACCAGCGACGTGTCCTTGAACATGCCGATGAAGGTATTCATCTGCGGCGGAATGGTGATTTTCAGTGCCTGCGGCAGGATGATGAAGACCATCGCCTGCCAATAGGACAGGCCCATTGCGTCGGCCGCCTCATATTGGCCTTTTGGAATAGCCTGAAGACCGCCGCGTACCACCTCTGCGAGATAGGCGGCAGCGAACATAATCACAGCGACCTGCGCGCGTAACAGCTTATCGATCGTCACGCCTTCGGGCATGAACAGCGGGAACATCACCGAAGCCATGAACAAGATGGTAATCAACGGAACACCGCGGATCAGTTCAATGTAGCCGACGCAAAAACCCTTGACGACCGGCATGTTCGAGCGGCGTCCAAGCGCTAGCAAAACGGAAATTGGGAACGCGATGCCGCAGCCGAGTACAGCGAGCATCAGCGTGATTGGCAGGCCTCCCCACAAATTGTTGGGCACACGATCGAGGCCGAAGATGCCGCCAGCCAGCAGTATCCAGCAGATCGCCAAGCCAACTGGCCAAATGACCAACAGGCTTTTGTTCCACATTGGCTTGAAGCAACTCAGAATGACGAGACCAACGAACAGGATCACCGACGCTCCGGGGCGCCATTGCTGCTCAAACGGATAGGTGCCGAAAAGAATGAACCGCCATTTCTCGTAAACAAACGCCCAGCAGGCGCCTGCAATGTCATCGCAAATGTCGGCTGGGCCCGCTTGCCACTGGGCATCGGTGATGAACCAGCTAACCATACCTGGGATAACGCTGTAGGCCGCGTAGGCCAGCAGGATGGTCAAAACGGTGTTGTACCATGTGTTGAAGAGATTTTCCTTCAACCAGATTATCGGACCGGGGCGCACCGACAAAGGCGCGGGACGAGCCTCGGTGGGTGTGAAGTCTGTGCCAGTATTTGAAACGTCAGCCATCGTCTCGTCCTCCCTCAGCGTTCCGTGAGGGCGATGCGCCCATTGTACCAGTTCATGAACACGGACGTGAGCAAGGACAGTGTCACATAGACTGCCATCCAAATGCCGACGACTTCGATCGCCTGGCCCGACTGATTCAGTGCGGTTTGCCCAACCGCCACTAGCTCAGGATAGCCGATTGCAATGGCAAGCGACGAGTTCTTGGTCAGGTTCAGATATTGGCTCGTAATCGGCGGAATGATCACCCGCAGTGCCTGCGGAAGGATAACCAGACGCAGGTTTTGTCCCGGGTTCAGACCAACGGCCTTCGCCGCTTCGGTCTGGCCATAATTGACTGCTTGGATGCCGGAGCGGACGATTTCGGCGATGAAGGCACTGGTGTAAATCACGAGGCCTAGAAGCAGGGCCAGAAACTCGGCACGGAGCGTCGCACCGCCTTGAAAGTTAAAGCCGCGCAGCTCTGGCGCGTTGACTTCGGTGGGCGCACCACCGACGAGCCACACCAGCACGCCAAAGCCAAAGATGAGGCCAAGCGAGGGAAGAAATGTTGGGGGCCGGTTTCCCGTCGCCGCTTGAATGCGGTCTGCGCGGCGTGCGTAGAGGTAGGCGGCGACCGCGCCAGCCAGCATCGCGATGAACACCCACATCCAGATGGGATGGTCTGCCATTACCGGGACTTTAAGGCCGCGATTTGAGAAGAAGATACTCGGTCCCAAGACCCAGCTGTCGCGTGGCCGCGGTAGAACGTTAATCAGCAGGCCATAGAGGAAGAATAGGTGCAGCAGCAACGGGATGTTGCGCAGGACCTCGACATAGATGGACGCAAACTTATTGACCATCCAATTCGTTGACAGTCTGGCGATCCCCATAATTACGCCAAGGACGGTGGCCAGAATGATCCCGAAGAAGGCAACCCTTATGGTGTTGAGGATACCGACTAAAAAGGCCTGACCGTAAGTACTGTTGTTGGAGTACTCGATCAGGGAGTCATTGATGTCGAACCCAGCCCGCACATCAAGGAACCCGAAGCCGGATTGAATCCCTCTGGCCGCGAGGTTCGCCAGCGTATTTGAATACAGGTAATATCCAATGGCCACGACCGTCACAATCAGAACGACCTGGTAGATGACAGCGCGGAATTTCTCAGAGTAGATCAGGCTCGATTTGGGCTGGGCTTTTCCAGATGGCCCCGACGGCCCAGGAGTGCCAACCCCAGTGTGCGCATGATCTGTCATAAGGCAGCTCTCTGACTGTTTGTTGTACCGCTTGTTCTGGAAGGCCTCTTCAAAGCGTCTACTCTCCAGACCACGTTAGTGTGTGACGCCGCCAACGGGCTTTTCCGCCATGGCGCCCATGTCTCGACTATGCTCTCGCCAGCGCAGGCGGTGTTCTTTACTGGGGTCATACAAGAAACGGGCCACAGTGTTTTCACACTGTGGCCCGCAATTGCGTGGCGGTTAGCGAACCGGCGGAGCGTATTGAATACCGCCGTCTGTCCACAGCGCGTTCAGGCCGCGCGGCAGACCGAGGGGTGTAATGTTGCGCTCGTACATTTCGCCATAGTTACCGAACTCGGCAATGATGTTGTATGCCCAATCATTGTCGACCCCGAGCAAAGAGCCCATCTCACCAGATGCGCCGAGCAGACGCTGCACGGTCGGGTCAGACGAATTGGCCCGCATGTCTTCGACATTGGCCATCGTTACACCTTTCTCCTCAGCTTCGAGGAAGGCGAACAGAACCCAGCGTGCGATTGCGTAGAACTCGTCATCGCCACGGCGCAGCATCGGGCCAAGCGGCTCTTTCGAGATAAGGTCAGGCAAAATGGCGTAATCGTCCGGGTTCGGAGCGTTTGCGGTACGCACAGCGGCCAACGCCGAGGCGTCCGTGGTGTAGACGTCACAACGGCCTTCAAAGAAGGCGGTCAGAACTTCCTGCAACGCTTCAAAAAGCACGGGCTCGTATTCGATGCCGCGTGCGGCAAAGACGTCCGCAAGGTTTAGCTCAGTGGTGGTGCCGGACTCGACGCAAACCGACGCGCCGTTCATATCTTCCAACGTTTCAATGCCGTCTTCGGCGCGAACCATGAAGCCCTGGCCATCGTAGAACCAAACGCCGGCGAACGTTGAGCCGAGCGAAGCGTCACGGGTCAGTGTCCAGGTCGTGTTGCGCGAAAGAATGTCGACTTCACCTGCTTGCAGAGCGGGGAAGCGCTGCACTGAGGACAATGGCACAAAGCTGACCTTCGAGCTGTCGCCCAGGATCACCGATGCGACGGCACGGCAGTATTCGACGTCAAACCCGGTCCAGTTGCCCTGGCTGTCGGCAATGCCGAAGCCAGCAAGGCCAGTGTTCACGCCGCAGATAAGCTCGTCACGCTCGATGATCGTGTCGAGCAGCTCACCTGCTTGCGCCGGCATGGCGGTCGAGGCGACGGCCATTGCCGATGCTGTCAGCATAGCTGCTGAAAGTTTTTTCATTGAGTAGTCCTTCCCTGTTAAACGCGAGCAAATACTTGCAATCATGGGTGGCCGGACGGGTTTTGGCCCGCACCTGGTCGCCCATTCACCCTCCTGCAAGGCTTGCACTCCCTACAGATTGACGCCGTTTGGTAGGCCAAAAGTCTGAAGGTTGGCGGATCGGTAACACAGCGATTTGGGGTGCTCAAGACCTGTGCAGCGCACAAAATGCGGGCGGGCTGCCGCGCATTTGAGCATGAGCCAGCTAAGCAACCAAGCCTGTCGTCGGCTTATAAAATTGCTACAGTTTCAAAATGGGACGATGTGGCCGTCATACG
Organism: Pseudomonadota bacterium; assembly: GCA_039024915.1. Classification (NCBI taxonomy): domain Bacteria; kingdom Pseudomonadati; phylum Pseudomonadota; species Pseudomonadota bacterium. The sequence goes on along the minus strand of JBCCPK010000002.1, from coordinate 594,819 downwards.
TGACCAGCTGTCCTGTCAGCTCAACGGAGGCTCCATCGATAACACCGAGCATAGCCGCAGCGGATTGGACGGGTGTCTGCAACCTGACGCCCGACTTTGCAAACGGCGCCGAGAGCGGCGTCTCGACCGTTCCGGGGTGAAGCGCGAGGCAGATGGCGTGAGGGTTTTTGCGCGCCAGTTCGATCGCAGCCGTTCGCACCAGCTGGTTGAGTGCCGCCTTCGCCGCACGGTATCCATACCAACCACCAAGCCGGTTGTCGGAAATTGAGCCAACCTTGGCTGACAAGGTCGCAAACACAGCTTTTTCAGTGTCTGATAGCAGCGGCAGCAGATGCTTCATCAGCAGCGCCGGTCCGATGGCGTTGATCGCAAACTGGTGTGCAAGGGCCTCGGGTTCCATTGCACTCCAACTGCGTTCCGGCCCACCCTTGTCCCCGTGTAGATATCCGGTCGCGTCGAACACGAGGCGCAAGGGTTCCGACTGTTTGGCAACCGTGTCGGCAAGTGCCGCCACGCTTTGCTGGTTAGTAATGTCAACCTGCAAGTCGGCTTCGTTGCGCGGTTTGCGCGACGCCCGCATCACCGCAGAAAACCGTCCGCCGCGCTCGACAAGGTCTGCGACCGCCGAGCCGATGCCACCGCTCGCTCCAATGATCAACGCAACGCCCTTACCCATGCCCAGCCTCCCATGCCAGCAAAGCCAACTTTCGTCTGATGGCATTCAGTGCTCAAAAGACCGCAAAGTGCCATTGTGTGCTGTTGCGCACAGATTGACCAAACGAGGTTTTTGACAACCCCGGTGCAGCGCTTGGATGCGGCTTCAACCGCCGCTGCGTCGATAAAAGTCCATAAAGGGAGATCATGGCGATGCGCACACTCTTGAGCCTGGCGGTAGGCGCTGTCTTTACCGCCGTCGTGGCGGCCGTTTCGGCGCCTTGGGGCGCTGCACCCGCAGCAGCGTGCCCGACATACAATGGTAGTCCGCATTTCGGGACCATTTCTCTGAACGAAGGCTTCCTGCCCGATCCCTACTACCGGCAGGTAACCGCTGGCGGCACGCAAAACATTGGCAATTGCGGTGTGCCGGGCTGGGGTTGGACAGCGCGCCGGCCGGACTTCCGTATTCAATACAACTCATCGGGTCGTTCAGCGCTCAGCTTCGTCATTCGGTCCAATGCTGACACCGTCCTGCTGATCAATGACCCGCGTGGGAATTGGCACTTTGATGATGATGGCGGGCAGGATCTGGGCGCGTTCCTGAAGTTCCCCAACGCAATGGGCGGACAGTGGGATATCTGGATTGGGTCGTACAATCAGGCGCGGGGCATTCCAGCCAATCTGGAAATCTCTGAGCGCTATTGATCGATACGGCTATCGGCCTGGAAACCGAGGGCTGATGGGTCTGTGCTTTGTCGCCCACCGCCGCCGATTGAGCGTGAAAGCGTGTCTCACCATGGGACACGCTTAGACGGCTCAAGGTAAGCGTCAGTTCACACTCATTTTAGGGAACATTAAGGTTAATCGCGTCTACTGCGCCGGATGGTGATGTCTGATCGCCGCTTGCGTCCAAGGTTGCAGTAACCCGTGTATCGTTCCCTCAACACTCGGTCGGCTCATCTCCGCCGCTCCCAGCACTTGCTGCTGGTGGCCGGGTTGTCCCTCGCCCTTGCGGGGTGCATGTCACGTCCGCAGGTCGGTTTGGGCGTATCATGTCCCCCTCACAAGCCTGGTTGTACCCACCCTGCGCAGGCGCCTGATCTTGATGCGGTCCAGGGCTACAATGATGATCGGCTGATCACCGGCTCCGTCGGGGCTGCCCCGAATGCCGTTCGAACGTCGACCGTTGAGGCTGGGCAGACGCCAGAGGATGAACAGGTAGAAGGCGCCCAGCCTTTGCCAAATACCACTGAGCCCAACGAGGCCGAGCGCAGCGCAAACGCCGAAGCGTTGGCGCTGTCGCCTGCCTTGAGGCTACGGTCCTTGCCTGAAACCCCGTCTGACCAAGAGCCGGTGGACATCGCCCCACAAGAACCAACCGAAGCGATGCCGGAGCAAGTGCCCGGCGATCCTTCAGCACAGGTTCGCGGCCGCTTCGACGCGCTGGCAGATGCCGAACCGCTGGACTTGAACGCGCAGCCGGACGCGGTCTTGCCGATGGCCGACAGCGACGAACTGGATTTGCGCGCGTCGACTTCGCCGATCGACCTCGATCCCCCGATTGTCGACGCAAGCCTTTCGGCTCCCGCTGCTACTTCAGTGGGTGGCGCGACCGCCGCTGCTGAGATCGCCGGAGGTGGCGCCGATACTGCTTCAGCTGAAACCGAAGTTGCGGCTCTTGAGACACCAGCGTTGCAGGTGGAAACCGCGCCTCGTTTCTCGGGTGAGGTTTCGGTGCAGGGAAGCATCGGAACCGGCCCGAGGATGACGCTGCCTGAAGTTGTCAGCCGGGCGGCAACCATGCATCCCGAGGTCACGCTTGCCTTGGCGCAGGTTGATGAGGCGCGCGCAGGGGTCATGCGGGCACGCTCAGGGCTCGGACCGCAAGTCGATATCCGCCTCGCTGCTGGCCAGGAAGCAAGTGCCGGGATTAGCCCAACCGTGACCGATGTGGACGCCCGCAACGATGAAGCGTCGATGCGCGTGGATGGCTCGATCCGGCTTCGTCAGATGCTCTACGATTTCAACGCAACACGTGATGAGGTCCTGTCCACAGTCGCGGCATCAGATGCCGCCCGTCTGCGCACCATCGACGTTACCGAAGACATTTCCCTGCGTACGTCCCGCGCGTATCTGGACATTCTACGTCAACGCCAGCTGCTTGCACTTATCGATCGAAACATCGCCGAGCATGAGCGGCTTCTGCAGATCGTTCGACTGAACGAGGCCGATGGCAACTCGACGATGGCCGATGTCAATCGCGTCGAAGCGCGTTTGAGTGAGGTCCGTTCCGCTCGCACGGATCTGGCCGCAAACCTCGACGCAGCGCAGGATCAGTTCCAGCGGCTCGCACGGATAGAGCCCGGTCGCCTGGTTCCGCCCGATCCGATCATCTCGCGCTTAGCACCTAACGCGGATCAAGCAATCGAGCGCGCTCTTGGCCGCAATCCGAGCCTTCTCTCCCAAGCCTACAATCTGCGCGCGCTGCAGCATGAGCTTGATGTCGTCAATGGCGATGGCAGCGCTCGGGTCGATCTGGAAGTTGAAGCAAACTCGCGCAACTACTTCTCCGGTGGCAGCCGGTCGGACAATGACGTGCGCGGAATGGTGGTGTTCAGCTACTCCCTGTTCGATGCCGGTGACGCCGAGGGCGAACAGCGGCAGGTTGAGGCGCGTATCCGGCAGACGCGTGCTCGGTACACCGCACGGCGCGATCAGGTGGAAGCCGATATACGGCAAGCCTATCGAGCGATCGCATCGGCGCGCCGTAAACTTGGCGATTTGCGCGAGGGTCTGGCGTCCAGCCGTGAAGTCCAGGCGCTGTATACCGAGCAGTTCCAGGCTGGTGAACGGACCATCTTCGAGTTGTTGGACGCACAGACCGCTCTGTTCACTGCCGAGCAGCAGTTGATCAGCAACCAGTTTTCGGAATTGGACGCTGCCTATGCCGTTTTGCGGGCCACCGGTGATCTGACCGCAACGCTCCTGCACGCCTATTAGCAGACACGAGTCCCAAAATGGGGCGTGTCGCAAGATCGCGGTTTAACGCCGTGCTCAACCGGGTGTGATTCCCTGTTTTGTGGGCTTTTGCGCCCGAATTTGACCAGTTTTTCATCCCGTCCGTCGGCCGGTGCCAATGGAGGTGGTCTCAGTTGCGTTGCGTTGTCCGTGTAGTTTGGATGTCGGTTAATGGTTGATCAAGACGAGCCAATAGAAGCGACCGCGCAATCCGCGTTTGGTGACAGCTTCGAGCTTGCTCAGGCCGACACTCCGGCCGCTCAACCCGCCGACGGTGAAGCCTCGGAACCTGCCGCTGCCACCGACCACGCGGAAGACGCGGCCGAGAGCGAGCAGCCGGAAGAGAACGACGAGCAGCGCGCGTCGCTGGACCAGATCACGGTTGATCGCCCCCTTGAGGGTGAAGTCCTCGTCGTTGACACTGCGCGCGCCAGCGACGTGCAGTTCACCTTCAGCAAGGATATCGTCAACATCGTCATCCTCGATGTCGACGTCATCCTCCTGTTCGACGACGGCTCTCGGATCATCTTGCCAGGATTTGCGATGCAGGTCGTGGGTAACCAGCCGCCGCGCATCCACTTTACAGAGGAAAGCCTCGATCCCCAGGGCTTCATGGCCCTGATTGAAGATGTTCGACTGGTGGAAGAACGCCCGACCTTTCAGGTGACTTCAATCGATTCAGAAGTCGCCGAAGCGGAACAGGACAATCAGAACACCAATCAGGCTCCGCCGCAGCCGCCAGCCCCTGCCGCTAATACGCCTATCCAACAAGCAGGTGCAGCTGAGGATCGCGCGAACGCTGAAAATACCAACACCTCAACTGCTCAAGAGGCGCAGGAAGCTGTTTCTGAAGCCCCGCTGACCCAGCCGGGCACGCCCCAAGTGAATGATAACGCGAATGTGCAAGTCGACGTTGATGACTCAAACGTTCTGCAAGCTGAGCTAACGATCGAGCTGCTTTCGCTGGTCGGGCCTAGCGTAAGCGTCCTGCCAAGCGGGGGTATAGAACTGCGGGGCATGGGCGCTGCGTCGCCGGCTGATGAAGATCCCGCCTACGCCGTGCAGGCGGGGGTCGAGACCTTGAATGGCACGGCCGGCTCCGATGTCATCTACGCTGAGGACCCGGAGTTCTTTGCTGCGGGCACCTTCACACGCGTCCTCGACATTGTTGTTGACATGCCGTCCGACGGCTTTGTCGCACAAGCGGCTATCGTGACCACTCCAGATGGCTTTTCGATCGTCAATGGCACGCGCGAGAACGACTCTTATGTGCTGGAGCTGGAGACGGAAGACAGTCAAAACGTATTCCAGCTGCAACTGCAATACACGCTGCCGACCGATGATCTGGAACCGGGTTTCCTGGGCCTCTTCCAACAGAATTCATTCACCATCGATTTCATCACCGAGACCCCAGATGGGATCGAGACGGTCACCGCGACCGTCAACACTGGCACGCGCGAGGTCACGGACGAAGACTCCGCCTTCCTGATCAACCCGCTTACCCAGCAGGCAATCCAAATCCTCTGGGACGTTCCGACCGGAAACGTCATCAATGCCGGCGCCGGTGATGATCTGATCTATGCGGGTGCTGGCTTAGACCAGATCGACGCGGGAGCCGGATTTGATATCGTCGATTACTCGTTCTCCCACTCCTCCATTAACGTCGATTTGCTCAACGGTGTTGCGGCGGGCGGCTACGCGTTCGGCGATACGCTGACGGGCGTCGAAGGTTTGGTCGGGACGGCGTTCGATGACACGCTTACCGGTGACGCAGGTGCAAACTCCCTCGAAGGGGGAGCCGGTGCCGATACGTTGGACGGCGGCGCTGGCATTGATGTTGCTAACTACAGCACATCCGACACCGCCATTTCCGTTGATCTCGCTGCCGGAACCGGCCAGGGCGGTGACGCAGAGGGCGACAGTTTCGCAAACATTGAGAACCTTGCCGGTTCCGCTTTCGATGACACGCTGCGAGGTGATGCATCGGGCAATACCTTAAGCGGTGCCGATGGCAATGATACGCTGTTCGGTGGAGGTGGCGCCGATCTGTTGCAGGGCGGAGGCGGCGACGATCGGCTTGAGGGTGGCCTCGGGGCTGATGCCCTGGATGGCGGCGAAGGGGTCGACCTTGCATCTTACGCCGATGCGGCTGGAGGTGTCGCGGTTTCTCTCCGGACCGGAACTGGCTCGGGCGGCGCGGCCAACGGCGATACATTTACCAGCATTGAAGGTGTGGCGGGCTCGGCGTTCGATGATACGCTGGAATTGTCTGATGCTGGCGGCGTTCTCGAGGGTAATGGCGGTAACGATACCCTCATTGGCGGTTCGGGTGTCGATGATCTCGCCGGTGGCTTAGGCGATGACACCATTCGCGCTGGCGCGGGCGACGATACGATTGATGGTGGAGAGGGTGCCGATCTTATCGAGGGCGGTGCCGGGGCCGATAGCTTGGCTGGCGGCCTTGGGGTCGATACGGCGACGTATCAGAATTCTGGTTCTGGCGTTGAGATCGATCTGTCCGCCGGCACTGCTGTGGGCGGCGATGCGACCGGTGACAGCCTTTCTGATATCGAGAACCTGCAGGGTTCGGCGTTCGCAGACGATCTGTCGGGCGATAGCGCGGATAACCGTCTGAGCGGCGGTGGTGGTGATGACCGGCTTGCTGGGCAGGGTGGTGCAGACGTCCTCGATGGCGGGGCGGGTCAGGACGTTGCCGATTATTCCACATCCTTTGGTGCCGTCACCGTCGACCTTGAAGCTGTTTCCGGCGTCGGCGGAGACGCTGAGGGAGATACCTACGTCGACGTTGAAGACGTTGTCGGCAGCCAACGCAGCGACACCCTTCGAGGCGACGACGCGGGCAATGTGCTGATTGGTGATGTTGGTAACGACACGCTTGAGGGCCGCGGTGGCGCGGATCGGCTCGACGGCGGCGTCGGCATTGACACGGTTACGTATCAGAGTGCCGCGAGCGGGGTGAACGTCGATCTGGCGACCGGTGTCAATACTCAAGGGGATGCTGAGGGCGATACGCTGATCGGTATCGAGAACCTTGTCGGCTCGGGCTTCGACGATACGCTTGCTGGTGATGATCTTGCTTCGGTCCTTGAGGGCGCAGACGGCAACGACACACTGTTGGGACGCCAAGGCGCTGATACGCTCATCGGCGGCCAAGGTTCTGACACCGCGTCCTACGAAGGCTCGCTTGCTGCTGTTAATGTTGATCTTTTCTCCGGTTTCGGTGTCGGTGGCGATGCCGAAGGCGATGCACTCATCGACATCGAAAACCTACGCGGTTCGGATCGGGCTGACACGCTTTCAGGCGATGCAGGCGCCAACACCTTGCAAGGTGGAATGGGCGACGACGTGCTGGTGGGTCGTGCTGGCGGCGACACGCTCGATGGTGGCCAAGGTTCGGATACTGCAGATTACACGAACTCTACCGCTGCGGTGGATATCGACCTTGATGCGGGAATCGCTTCAGGTGGCGATGCGCAAGGTGACACGCTGATCAACGTCGAACGCGTGGTCGGCTCAATCTATGATGACACCCTTGTCGGTGACGGCCTTGCAAACACGTTCGATGGTGGCAACGGAGCCGACACCTTAGAGGGTGGCGACGCATCCGATACGCTTCGTGGCGGTGCGGGCAACGATACGCTTGAAGGCGGTTTGGGCGCCGACGTCCTTGCAGGCGAGACCGGGGTCGATACCGCCACCTATGCGAGCTCCGCCGGTGCGGTCACCATCGATCTGGCACAAGGCGTCGCGTCGGGTGGCGATGCTAGCGGCGATACCATTACTGACGTCGAGAACCTGGTTGGCTCGGCTTTCAACGATACCTTGATCGGCTCATCCCAGGCCAACCTCCTTCAGGGCGGTGCCGGCAACGATGTACTCGCAGGCGGCTCCGGGCAGGACACCTTGCGGGGCGGTGCCGGCGACGACGTTATCGACGGTGGCGCGAACGAAGACTTCATTGATGGCGGCGGCGGGTTTGATGTCGCTACCTACATAAACTCCAACACAGGCGTCGTCGTCGACCTTCAGTCTGGCATAGGACAAGGCGGTGATGCGCAGGGCGACCAGCTTCTCAATATTGAAGAGGTTGAAGGCTCGACCCTCGGCGACACGCTGCGCGGTAGCAACGCTGATGACATCCTCTCAGGTGCTGCCGGAGATGATGTCATTGAAGGCCGTCAGGGCTCTGACATTCTGTCCGGTGACAGCGGGAACGATCGGATCGTCGGCGGTGAGGGTGCGGATACGCTCGATGGTGGGTTGGGTACTGATACGCTTGATTACAGCTTGTCCAACGCCGGAGTGAACGTCGATCTGACCGCGCAATCTGCGACGGGCGGACATGCCCAAGGCGACACCATTGTTGATTTCGAGCAGGTGCTCGGATCAGGTTTTAACGACGATTTGCGGGGAACCGTTTCCGCAAACGTTCTTGTTGGAGCAGCCGGAAACGATGTTCTGGTTGGTCTAGGCGGCGCGGACGAGCTGGACGGTGGTGCTGGCACGGACGCCGTTGACTACTCGGCGTCAGCTGGTGGGGTCACGATCGATCTGCAGGCCGGTACGGGCGTTGGCGGGGATGCGCAGGGCGATGTTCTCCAGAGCATTGAAAATGCAACCGGATCGTCTTTAGACGATACGCTGCGAGGAAATGCTCAGGCCAATGTTCTCGACGGTGGTGCGCTCAACGATACGCTCATTGGTGGCGAAGGCGCTGATACCCTGCAAGGCGGCAGCGGCACGGATACGGCCGTTTACGCCGACTCGTTTACCGCCGTCACGGTTGACCTGGTCGCCGGGATCGGTAGCGGCGGTGAGGCTGATGGCGACACACTAAGCGGTATCGAGAATGTTGTCGGGTCGGCGCTTGCCGATACCATTACCGGTGATGCCGAGGCCAACGATCTGAGCGGTGGCGGATCTGCCGACACCCTGCGCGGCGGGCAGGGCAACGACGTGCTGTCCGGTCAGGATGGAGATGATCTTCTGCAAGGTGGTGCAGGTGGCGATACGCTGCGTGGTGGGTCTGGAAGCGACATGGTCGACTACTCCGGGTCAAGCGACTCGGTGACTATCGACCTGGCCGCCCAGACAGCATCCGGCGGCGAAGCTGACGGCGATACGCTGTCGTCCATTGAGAGCGTTCGCGGCTCCACCAACGATGACGTTTTGCTTGGAGATGGCGGATCGAACACGCTTGAAGGCGGCGCAGGTGCCGACCGTTTGCTGGGCGGTGGCGGGGCGGACCAATTGGATGGCCAAGGCGGGATCGATGTCGCCGACTATTCCACCTCGACCCTTGCAGTGAACGTCAATCTTCAGACGGGCCTGGGTTCGGATGGAGATGCTCAGGGCGATCGACTGACTGGCATAGAAAATGTCATCGGCTCATCAAATAACGATGTGCTGACTGGCGATGGTTTGGCAAACACGCTTGAAGGCGGGGCGGGCCAGGATACGCTCCTTGGTGCCGGCGGGAACGATGAACTCATTGGTGGCCTCGACAATGATACGCTCACAGGTGGTGCGGGAGCGGATTCGCTTGTTGGCGGTGCTGGCATCGACACCATCAATTACACCGGCTCAACGGCTGGGGTGACGGTCAACCTTGTCACAAACACCGCGACCGGCGGCGACGCTAATGGCGATACGTTTTCCGGTATTGAGAACGTTACCGGCACCGGTTTCGCGGACACCCTGACAGGTGATACTGCTGACAACACGCTCAGCGGAGCGGTTGGCGATGATGTCCTCATCGGCGGTGCCGGCGCCGATGCGCTTGTCGGCGATGCTGGTAACGACACTTTGCGTGGCGGCGCAGGCGCGGACAGCCTCGTCGGTGGGACAGGCAGCGATACCGCTGACTACAGCGACGCCAACGCCAGTATAAGCATCGATCTTTCGACGTCTGTTGCGGCCGGCGACATAGCCACCGGCGACACATTCTCCAGCATTGAAAACCTCACTGGGGGAGATTTTGCCGACACGCTCACAGGCAGCGGTCTGGGCAACCGCATTGAAGGTGGAGACGGCGGCGACACTCTGTCCGGTCTTGGCGGGATCGATCAACTTTTCGGGGGACTTGGCGACGATACGATCGAGGGCGGCTCCGGCGCTGACACCCTTGATGGAGGATTGGGCACCGACACGCTCTCCTATGTTAATTCGTCTGCCGGGGTGAATGTGAACCTTCAGGCGGGCACCGGATCGGGTGGCCACGCGGAAGGCGACAGTTACAGCAATTTCGAGATTATCGTCGGTTCGGGTTTTGCAGACACTTTGATCGGCACGGCAGGTGTGAACACCTTCGTTGGCGGTGACGGCAACGACTTCCTTTCGGGCGCCGGTGGCGCGGACCAGCTCGACGGGGGTGCTGGGTCAGATACAGTCAGCTATGCCGACTCCGTTGGTGCAGTCAGCGTTTCGCTGCGTGATGAGACGGCCGCTGGCGGAGATGCGCTTGGTGATGTGCTTACAGCGGTTGAGAACCTGATCGGCTCAGGCGCGGACGACACGCTGATTGGTGATGCGCAAGTCAACGTACTCACCGGCGGCGGCGGCAATGACGTTCTCGATGGCGATATCGGGACCGACAGTCTTCAGGGTAACTCAGGCGACGACCTTCTGATCGGCGGCGCAGGCAGCGACTCGATCGACGGTGGCCTCGATTTCGACACGGTCGACTACTCGGGCTCAAACGCAGCGGTCACCATCAATCTTCTGACAGGAAGTGCGTCCGGCGGGCACGCGCAAGGGGACCTGCTGGCCAGCATCGAAGGCGCGATCGGATCGATCTACGCCGACCAGTTGACCGGTTCGAACGACGCCAACACGCTGATCGGCGGCCTGGGCACCGACACCCTCATTGGCAGGGACGGTGCCGACCTGCTTCAGGGTCAGGAAGGCGATGATACGCTTTTCGGTGGCTTGGGCGCTGATACACTTGATGGCGGGTCCGATTTCGATACCGCCGACTATGCCGATTCGGCGTCTGGTATCACCATCGACCTGGTGGCTGGAACTGGTGTCGGTGGCACTGCCGATGGCGACGCGTTCGTCTCAATCGAGCGGATTGTTGGTTCAAGCTTTGCCGATACGCTTATCGGGGATACGGCCGACAACGATCTGGTCGGGTCACTCGGAAACGACGTTCTGCGCGGCGGCGCAGGTTCCGATATCCTGAGCGGTGGCGAAAACAATGACACGTTGGAAGGCGGCGGAGGCGGCGACACGCTGCTAGGTGGTCTGGGGACGGACCGGGTCGACTACACCGGCTCGAATGCTGGTGTGACCATCAACATGGACGCGGGCGTCTTCGCCGGTGGCCATGCAACTGGCGATGTTCTGTCGTCGATTGAAGAGGTCACAGGTAGTGGATTCGACGATGTTCTGGTTGGCGATACCGAAAGCAATCGCCTTGATGGCGGCGGCGGCAATGATGAACTGACCGGTGGCCGCGACGCTGACATACTCATTGGCGGAACTGGAACGGATACGGCGTTTTATAGCGACTCCCTTGCAGCCGTTACCGTGAACCTCACATCGGGCGTCGGCACAGGAGGTTCGGCAGACGGCGACCAGCTATCTGAGATCGAGAACATCGTCGGCACGGCGCTGGGCGATACCCTTATCGGCGATGCGCTTGCCAATGAACTGACAGGTGCCGAAGGCGACGACACACTCGCCGGTCTTGCGGGTGGCGACGCCCTCATTGGTGGGATCGGCAACGACAGGGCGGATTACTCGCTGTCCAATGCGGCCGTCACGATCAATCTGACGACCAGTGTTACGACCGGCGGACACGCGGCAGGCGACACGTTCTCCAGCATCGAGATCTTCCGTGGGAGTGGCTTCGCTGATCAGCTGACCGGCGATGCGAATGCCAACCAGTTTGAGGGCGGTCTCGGCAACGATGTGCTCAGTGGTCTTGGCGGCATCGACCTGCTTTTCGGAGACGGCAATGACGATACGCTCATCGGTGGTGCTGGTGGCGATCAGCTCGATGGCGGAACCGGCATCGATACGGCGTCCTACACTGGGTCTGCCGCCGTTTCGATCAATCTGCTTACAGGGGTCATCAGCGGTGGCGACGCAGCGGGCGATGTTCTCACAAGCATAGAAAACCTGACCGGTGGAGCCCAGGGCGACATACTGACAGGTAATGCTGCAGCGAACCGTCTTGATGGCGCTGAGGGCAATGACATTCTGACTGGCGGGGTCGGAGCTGACGCTCTGATTGGTGGCGATGGAACGGACACTGCCAGCTACACTGGTTCCTTGGGCGGGGTGAATGTCGATCTTACTGCGGGCACCGGCAGTCTGTCGGATGCTGCGGGCGATACACTGACGGGAATCGAAGACGTTCTAGGTTCGCTGTTCGCCGATACAATCCAAGGTGATAGCGCGAACAACCTTCTGCGCGGCAATGGCGGTTCTGACACACTCACCGGTCTTGGCGGCACCGATACGCTGATCGGCGATGATGGGAACGATGTTCTTGAGGGCGGCGGTGGTGCGGATGCGCTCAATGGTGGCAACAACACCGACCGCGCGGTTTATGCCAATTCGGCTGCTGGCGTCATCATTGATCTGACAGCTGGTACGGGGCTTCAGGGTGAAGCCCAAGGTGACGTGCTGACCTCGATCGAGGATGTGACCGGCTCGGGCTTTGACGATGATATCTCTGGCAACGCCGATGACAACGATCTCGACGGTGGCGGCGGCAATGACACGCTGTCAGGCGACGGCGGGAGCGATGATCTTGATGGTGGTGCCGGCGATGATACGCTGATCGGTGGTGCCGGTGGGGATGCACTAACCGGCGACATCGGGACCGACACAGTTGATTATTCGGCGTCCACAGGTGGCGTCCAAGCCGACCTGCAGGCAGGTTTCGGTATTGGTGGCGATGCTCAGGGTGACACGTACTCTTCGATCGAGAACGTCATTGGTACCAGCAGCATCGATACCATTACCGGAAATGCGCTCGACAATGTCCTTCAAGGGGGCAACGCATCCGACACGCTGAGTGGCAACGCAGGTGACGATACCCTCGAAGGCGGCCAGGGCGACGACACGCTCACCGGTGGTTCGGGCGGTGACGTCCTCGACGGCGATATTGGCGCCGATACCGTCATCTACGCGCAAAGCGACGCGGGCGTTGACATCGACCTGGGTGCGGGAACCGGGTCGGGTGGACATGCACAGGGCGACGCTCTGGTAGACATTGAAAACGTGACCGGCTCGGACTTCAACGACAGTCTCACCGGCGATGGGCAAAATAACAGGCTGCAAGGTCTGATTGGCGCCGATACCCTCGTCGGTCTGGGCGGCATCGACACGCTGATCGGCGACCAGGGTAACGATAGTCTGACGGGCGGCGCTGGCGCGGATCAACTTGATGGTGGTTCTGGCTCGGATACGGCCATCTACACTGGCTCGGCTGCGATTACGATTGACCTCGATACGGGAACAACAAGCGGTGGTGATGCGGATGGCGACACCCTGACCGCTATTGAGAACATTGTCGGTACCGCTAACGATGACACATTGTTGGGCGACAGCCAGATCAACGCGCTGACCGGTGATGGTGGCGCCGATGTTCTGCGCGGGCGCGGCGCGAACGATGTTCTGGATGGTGGTGCAGGGGACGACCTTCTTGAAGGTGGTGCCGGTGGCGATGACCTGCGTGGTGGTGCCGATACGGACACCGCTTCCTATGAAGCGTCCGCGACTGGGGTCACCATTGACCTCGCGACAGGAACCGGGACCGGCGGCGACGCGCAGGGTGATACCTTCAACAGCATCGAAAATGTGCTTGGTTCGTCCCAAAGCGATAACCTCATCGGTGATGGGGCCGACAATGCGTTGTCGGGTGGTGGTCAAGATGACGTTCTTGAAGGTGGCGCTGGCGCTGACGCCCTTGATGGCGGTACCGGAACCGACACGGCTGTCTATAACCGTTCTGCACTCGGGGTTGATGTCAGCCTTGACCGGGCAACTGGGCTTGGCGGCGATGCCCAGGGCGATACTTTGGTCAGTGTCGAGAATCTGATCGGGTCCGATAATGCCGATCAGTTGGAGGGCGACGGCGCAATCAATGATCTGCGCGGTGGTGACGGCGACGATACGATCGGAGGTCTGGGTGGCGCCGATGAAATCTACGGCGAAGCCGGTGACGACATTTTGCAAGGTGGTGCTGGCGCCGATCGCCTTGATGGCGGTGCGAACACGACCGTCGGGGACATGGCTTCTTATGTCGACTCGTCCGGCGCCGTTGTTGTCAATCTTGAACTTGGAACGGGCTCAGGCGGCGACGCCCAAGGCGACACTCTGGTTAGCATTGAAAATGTTGCCGGCTCCGCCCAGGGCGACACGCTCACGGGCAACAGTGGTGACAACGAGCTGTTCGGCAATGCCGGCGCAGATACGCTGGCGGGCGGCGAAGGCGCTGACCGGCTTTTGGGCGGCGCGAGCAATGACCTTCTAACCGGTGGTATCGGCTCAGATGATTTGGTTGGCGGCGATGGCGTCGATACAGCGAACTATGCTGATGCAGGAGGTGCGGTAACGGTCAATCTCGGAACCGGAACGGGAAGTGGCGACGTTGCTCAAGGCGATACGCTGGCCACGATCGAGAACCTGATTGGCTCCAACTTCAATGACACGCTGACAGGTGATGGGGAAGACAATGTTCTGCAAGGAGCCGGTGGTGCGGACGAACTCATCGGTGCTGGCGGCAACGACCAGCTGCAAGGTGGACTCGGCGACGATACGCTGACCGGTGGTGCCGGCGGCGACACCCTCGATGGTGCAGGTGGCATCGATACTGTCGCATACGATGGGTCCGATGCAGCCGTCTCGGTCAACCTGACCTCGGGTGCGATTTCCGGGGGACACGCGGATGGCGACGTCCTCAGCGAGATCGAAAATCTTCGGGGTTCAGCCTTTAACGATGTCCTCGTCGGTAACGTCGCAAGCAACATTCTCGAAGGCGGTGACCTGAATGATGTTCTTCAAGGTCGCGGTGGCGCCGATCAGCTGATCGGCGGCGACGGCATTGACACTGCGACGTACGCTTCGTCTGGTAGTGGCGTGCAGGTCAATCTGCAAACTGGCGCGACCAGCGGCGGGGACTCAAGTGGGGACACTTTTGTCAGTATCGAGAACCTGACCGGGTCAGCCAATGCTGACCAACTAACTGGTGACGGCGGGGCTAACACGCTTAATGGTGGTGCGGAAAACGACGTGCTCGCGGGCGGCGCTGGTATCGATACGTTGATCGGTGGCTTTGGCAACGACACGCTGCGCGGTGGTGCCGACGGCGACGTCATGCAAGGTGGCGACGGGGTTGATACCGTTGATTACGCAGGCAGCCTTGTCGGCGTGAACATCAATTTCACCGCCAACACGGCCACCGGTGGTGATGCCACTGGCGACACCTTCTTCGACGTTGAGAACATCACTGGCAGTGACCAAAATGATGTTCTGACGGGCAACGCGTCGGCAAACACACTGCTTGGTGGCTTACTTGATGATGTGCTCTCCGGACGCGGTGGTGCAGATACGCTGGACGGTGGCGATGGCATTGACACAGCAAGCTACGAGGGTTCTCTGGCGGCGGTCAGCGTCGATTTGTTGAACAACACCGTCTCCGGTGGAGACGCTGGCGGCGATACGCTGATCAGCATCGAGAACCTGACCGGAACCGACCTCAACGACTTCCTATTTGGCTCCAACCTCAACAACACGCTGACTGGGGGCGAAGGTAACGATACATTGGAAGGACGGGCCGGCGATGACGTTTTGGTCGGCGGTCTGGGGACCGATACCTTGTCTGGCGGCTCAGGCGCCGATGATCTCGACGGCGGCGGCGGGATCGACACCGTTGACTTCTCAAGCGCACTTGCCGCGGTAACCGTCAATCTGCTCACCGGAACGGGCACTGCAGGCGATGCAGCCGGCGACACCTATACCGATATTGAAAACATTATTGCTTCGGGCGAGGCCGACACGCTCACCGGTGACGGCAACGCCAATCAGATTTTGGGTCGTGGTGGCGACGATCTGATCGTAGGAGCGGGCGGTGCCGATGATCTGCAAGGTGGTGGCGGGACCGACACGGCGAGCTATGCAGGCTCGACCATCGGTGTTTCTGTCAGCCTCCTCACTGGGACGGGGACCGGTGGCGACGCGCAGGGCGATACGCTTTCAGGGTTCGAAAACCTCTCAGGCTCCGGCGAAGACGACACGCTGACGGGCAATGCTGGCAACAACCGGCTTGCGGGTGAAGGCGGCGACGATACGCTCATCGGTGGCGCTGGCGGTGACACACTTGTTGGCGGCGCTGGCACCGACGTTGCAAGTTACGCGACATCGACTGCGGCAGTGACCGTGGACTTGGGCGTCGGAACCGGCACGGGCGGCGATGCAACGGGCGACACCTACAACTCGATCGAGCAAATCGTCGGCTCAAATCTGAACGACACGCTCATCGGCGACGGGGCTGCCAACCGGTTTGATGGTGGACAAGGCAACGATACGCTGATCGGTGCCGCGGGCGCCGATGAACTCATTGGTGGTGCTGGCAACGATACGGCCAGCTATGCTGGGTCGGCAGTGGGCGTCGACGTCACGCTTGGCGGTGCGGCAACGGGAGGCGATGCCCAGGGCGATACGCTAACCGAGATCGAAAACCTCATCGGCTCGGCCGAGGCCGATACACTCGTCGGTGATGCGCTCGCGAACACCCTGCGCGGTGGAGAAGGCGGCGATACGTTGACCGGTAACGGCGGCGCTGATCAGCTTTTCGGAGATGCAGGCGACGATGTTCTAACGGGTGGTGCGGGGGCCGATGCGTTCGACGGTGGCGCGAACATCGACACCGTCCGATACGATGGTTCGGCAGCGGCCGTCACCGTGGACCTCGCGACCAGCACCGGTGCGGGCGGCGATGCGGCGGGTGACACGTACATCCGTATTGAAAACGTCGTTGGTTCGGCCAACGATGACGAAATCATCGGCTCGACCGGAGACAATGAGCTTTCGGGCGCTGGCGGCGCCGATACGCTCCGTGGCGGCGCTGGTCTGGACACGCTGATCGGTGGCGCGGGCAACGATACGCTTGAAGGCGGTGTTGGCGCCGATGACCTGCAAGGCGGCGGCGACATCGATACCGCATCGTATGCCGGCTCAAGCGATGCTGTGACCGTCAATCTCGCGACCAACACCGGAACCGGCGGCGATGCGCAAGGCGACAGCTTCACCAGTATAGAGAACCTGGTGGGGTCGGCGCTCTCCGATGATCTGACCGGTGAGGCCGGTAATAACCGTATCGACGGGGGTGATGGCGACGACACGCTCGCCGGTCTCGCGGGCGCCGACGAACTGATTGGCGGGGGTGGCAACGACACCGTCGATTACACCGGCTCTGACCAGGCGGTCACTGTTTCGCTTGATGACGGCACGGCTATTGGTGGGCATGCCGCGGGCGACACGTTCACGTCCATCGAGCGGGTCGTTGGTTCAAACTTTGCGGACACGCTCACCGGTGATGCCGACGCCAATGTGCTGTCAGGTGGTGATCTTAATGATACTTTGGCTGGCTTGGGCGGCGCCGATCTGCTGCAAGGTGGCGATGGAACCGACACCGTCTCGTACGCCGATTCCCTGCTTGGCGTTACGGCCGACCTTGATCAACGCCAGGGCACCGGCGGCGATGCCCAAGGCGATGGATATGACAGCATCGAGAACCTCATAGGTTCAGACCAGAGCGACCTTCTGATCGGCGATGCCGCGGTCAATCGCCTCGATGGTGGTGACGGCAACGATGTCTTGCGGGGTCTTGCGGGCGGCGACGCCTTGATCGGCGGTGCCGGCACCGATGTTGCCGACTATTCGACCGCTGGTACCGGCGTGACCGTCAACCTCGGAACGGGTGGTACCGCGGGAGAGGCCAACGGTGATACCTACGATAGCGTTGAGAGCGTTACAGGCTCCGCGCAGGCTGACAGCCTGACAGGAACCGCAGGGGCTAACACTATCCGTGGCGGAGGCGGCGCTGACACCCTGATCGGCCTTGCTGGTGCGGATACCTTCATTGGCGATGGTGGCGTTGATACCGTCGACTACACGGCGTCTGATGCCGCGGTTACAGTTGATCTTGCCCTCAACATAGCAACCGGCGGGCACGCGGAGGGTGATACATTCTCCACCGTCGAGAACGTCATCGGTTCAACCGAGGGCGACTCCATCACCGGCACAAGTCTCGCAAACACGCTCAGCGGCGGCGATGGTAATGACACCCTGCGCGGCGGCGATGGCGTCGATACTCTGCGCGGTCAAGACGGCAACGACACCCTTGAGGGTGGTGCAGGTGCAGACGACATCGATGGCGGCACCGGGGTTAATACCGTCGATTATTCGGGCTCTGCGGCTGGGGTCACCGTCACCGTGGGTGGCGCTAACACCGGTGGTGATGCCCAAGGTGACACGCTGACCAATATCCAAAATGTGCGCGGTTCGTCATCGGTCGATACGCTGACGGGCGATGCCCAGGTCAATGAGCTGTTTGGCGGGGGCGGCAACGATACTCTGGCAGGTCTTGCGGGTTCGGACGTTCTCGACGGTGGCGGGGGTATAGACACGGCCAATTACAGCGCGTCGACCGCCGTGCAGATTGACCTTGAAACGGATACGACCGCTGGCGGTGATGCCGCTGGCGATACCCTTGTCAGCATTGAACGCATTCTCGGTTCTGACACCGAAGGCGACACCCTGGAAGGAGACGACGACGCCAATCAGCTTTTTGGCCAGCAAGGCGATGACACGCTGCGTGGCCGCGGTGGTGCCGATATCCTTGATGGCGGTGCGGGCACCGATACAGTCACCTATTCGGATTCCGTCCAAGGGGTAACGGTCGATCTCGAGGGCGGGTCGGCCGCAGGTGGTGACGCGGCCGGCGACACGCTTTTGGGCATCGAGAACCTGACCGGTTCAAATGCCGCTGACACCCTGACGGGCGATGACAATGCTAACGTATTGCTTGGTGGCGACCAAAACGATGTCCTGGATGGCGCGTTGGGTGCTGACACGCTCAATGGCGGCGACGGCATTGATACAGCTGATTATCGCAACTCCGATCTTGCGGTGCAGGTTTCGCTGCAAACAAACACCGGAACCGGTGGTGACGCTGCGGGCGACACGCTGGTGTCGATCGAGACGGTCCGTGGTTCAGCCTTTGGCGACACACTGACCGGAGCTGCGACCAACGAAAATCTCTTTGGTGAAGGCGGTGCTGATACGCTTGTCAGTTCGCTCGGCAACGACCAACTCGACGGCGGTGCGGGCACCGATACGGTCGATTATTCCGGCTCGGCAGCAGCTGTGATTGTCAACCTTGATGATGGCTCGACATCAGGCGGTGACGCGGCAGGCGACGTTCTGACAAGCATCGAGAATCTCATCGGAACAGGCCTGGCTGACCAATTGACCGGGAACGCTATTGCCAACCAGATCGACGGTGGCGATGACAACGATACCCTGGTGGGTCTGGGCGGTGACGACACGCTCAATGGCGACGGCGGTAACGATATCCTGATCGGCGGTCAGGGTGCCGATGCATTTGACGGCGGAACTGGGAACAACACAGTCAGCTATGCCAGCTCGGCAACAGGCGTCCTTGCTTCGCTCCTTGATAATGTTGGAACCGCTGGTGATGCGATCGGTGACAGCTTTACCAATATCCAAAATCTCACGGGTTCGGCCCAGATCGATACCCTCGTTGGTGATGCCAATGGGAACATCCTCAACGGGGGTGCCGGCAATGACACGCTTGACGGCCAGGCGGGCGCTGACCGTTTGGTCGGTGGTGGCGGCTCCGATACCGCCACCTACGTTGCCTCCGATTCTCTGGTGACCATTGATCTGGCCGCTGGTACGGGTCTTGGCGGGCATGCCCAAGGCGATGAACTGATCAACATCTCCAACGTTATCGGGTCGAACTTCAGCGACAGTCTGACGGGCGATGCGAACGCGAACAGCCTGTTTGGCGGAGCGCTCAACGATACGCTTGATGGTGGAGCCGGTGCTGATGTGCTGAATGGCGAAGCTGGCAACGATACCGTCAGCTACCAAGCGTCAATCGGCGGCGTTACGGTCGATCTAGCGAACGGATCGGGCGTTGGTGGTGATGCCCAAGGCGATACGCTCATCGACATCGAAAACGTGATTGGGTCAAACCTTGGTGACACAATCAACGGGACAACCGTCGCCAACGTGCTTGAAGGGCGCGGCGGAAATGATGTGCTCTCTGGTGGCCTGGGCGCGGATACGCTCGATGGCGGCACGGAAACCGACACGGCCGACTACAGCGATTCCAATGCCGCGATCACCATCGATCTGACCAACCAGGCCAATAACGCCGGCGGGCACGCCGCTGGTGATACTCTTACCAGCATCGAGGCTGTGGTTGGGTCGGCGTTCGCGGATACGTTGACCGGCAATGCTGACGGCCAAGAACTGCGCGGTGGTGCCAACAACGACCTGTTGATCGGTTTGGGCGGCGCGGATGTGCTCGATGGCGATGCCGGGTTCGACACCGTCGACTACAGTGCCAGCGTCGATGCGGTCACCGTATCACTTGATACCGGGACTGGTGTCGGCGGCGATGCCGACGGCGACACACTCAATGGGATTGAACGGGTTATCGGCAGCAACGCGGCCGCTGGTGACACCATTTTCGGCAACGAGGTTGCCAACACGCTCGAAGGTCGGGCTGGTGATGATACGTTACGCGGCGGACTGGGCGGCGACGCCCTGTTCGGTGGCAGTGGAGATGACCTGATCTACGGGGGTGGGGGAGCCGATGTCATCAATGGTGGCGCCGATACCGACACGGCATCTTACGATGATTCCGGTACGGGCCTTACCGCCAGCCTGACAACCAATACCGGTACGGGTGGTGATGCAGAAGGTGATACGTTCGTCGGCATCGAGAACCTGACGGGCTCCCAAGGTGCGGACACGCTCGAGGGCGACGGCCTCGTGAACCGGCTCGATGGCCAGGGTGACAACGATCTGCTGCGTGGGCGCGGCGGTGCGGACGTCATTGTCGGGGGTGGAGGCGTCGATACCGTCGACTACAGCCTGTCGACCGCTGTCACAGTGAACCTGACCACCAACGTCAACACCGGCGGTGAAGCGCAGGGCGATGACATCAGCCAGGTTGAGAACATTCTTGGCTCTGCCGAAGCAGACACGCTCACGGGCGATGCCGTTGCGAACATTCTGACCGGTGGAGACCAGAACGATACCCTTGCTGGCCTAGGGGGCAGTGACCAGTTGTTCGGTGGGGACGGCATCGATACCGCCGACTATTCGGCGTCTATCGCCCGTGTCCAGGTCAATCTGCTGAGCGGAGCCGGGCTTGATGGCGATGCCACCGGCGACATTCTCAATAGTATTGAAAACCTCATTGGCTCGGACGGCGACGATATCTTGACCGGCAACGCCGTCGTCAACGTTCTGACTGGCGGTCTCGGTGCGGATACCCTTGAAGGCGGCGTCGGCGCCGACACGCTCGACGGCGGGGCGGGCAACTTTGACTGGGCGCAGTACCTTGGCTCGAACGCTGGCGTCACGGTGAACCTGACCACCGGAGTGAACACGGGTGGCCATGCTGACGGCGATACCCTTATCGGCATTGAACGCGTTCGAGGTTCGCTGTTTGTCGATGATATCACTGGCGATGGCGTTGCCAATGAAATCGAAGGGCGTGGTGGTGACGATACGCTGCGCGGTCTTGCCGGAAACGACACGCTGTTCGGGCAGGATAATGATGACACGCTGATCGGTGGCGACGGCGCGGATATCCTGATCGGCGGCTCGGGCACCGACACTGCGGACTACTCCGATAACAATGTGGCCGTTCAGGTGCGCACGGACGGCATCGCTTCAACCGGTGGCCATGCAGCAGGCGACACGCTCAACAGTATCGAAGTTGTTATAGGCACCAATCAGAATGATGCTTTCACGGGCTCTGATGTCGCCACTGAGGCGTTCTTCGGTGGTGATGGCGACGATTTCTTCGAAGGCATGGGTGGCGCGGACGCCTTCGATGGAGGGGGCGGCACGGCCGACGAGGTAACGTATGTCTCGTCTGGTGGAGGCGTTACTGTCTTCATGGACGGTACTGCGGGGATCGGTAACGACGCGGAAGGCGATACCCTTACCAATATTGAAGTTGTCACGGGCTCCGGCTTTGCCGACAACATCACAGGGACCAACAACGATGACACTATCAATGGGTCCAACGATAACGACGTCCTGACTGGTCTCGACGGTATTGATACGCTCGATGGTGGTGGTGGAAACGACGTTATCGATGGTGGTGATGGCGACGATCAAATTCAGGGCGGTCTCAACGACGACATCCTTACTGGCGGGCAAGGCATCGACACTATTCGTGGTGGTGCCAACAATGACAGCCTATCCGGTGGCACCGAGAACGATGTCCTCTTCGGCGATGGCAATGATGACGTCCTGTTGGGCGGTGAAGGCGATGATCAGCTGTTTGGTGGCGATGGGAGCTGGGATCGCTTGCAAGGTGGCGTGGGTGCCGACCTGAACGATGGTGGTACCGGTTCCCGTGACCGGGTCGATTACACGACGTCTGATGCTGGCGTAACGGTTGACATTTCCACACCGACGGTTGGCGTCGGCGGACACGCGCAAGGCGACACGTTTGTCGGTATTGAGGGCATCATCGGCTCGAACTTTGACGATGACCTGCGCGGGTCATGGATTGTTGCGGGCAGCGGCAATGACATTGTTCGCGCAACGGCCGGCCAGGTGCAGGCTGTCTCCGGAGAAGCTGGCGATGACCTCTTCTTCTCCGACGCGGCAGAACATGACATCAATGGCGGCGCGGATATCGACACCGTCGACTATTCCGCAGCAACCAGCGTGATGACCCTTCGCCTTGATGGTCTCAATAGCATCGGGACAATCGCTGACGGCGATAACCTGATCAGCATTGAGCGGGTTATTGGCGGTTCGGACAATGACATTTTCTACGGACACACGGCCGCAGAGGAGTGGTTCGAAGGCCGCGATGGTGCCGACACCTTTTTCTCCAGCGCTGGTGCCGACAATTATGACGGCGGTGACGGCACTGGCGGCGGGAACGGCTGGGCGGATCGCGTAACCTACAGCGGCACGGTCGGTATCACCATTAACATGCTCGATGGTTCGCTCGGTACGGGCGACGCGGCAGGCGATACCTTCGTCAATATAGAAACCATCATTGGCACCGAGGGCGGCGACATCATGATCGCCGACAACACCGGCATGCGTCTGGTTGGCGATTTGGGCAACGATGTCATCACCGGTGGGACAGGCAATGACATCCTGATCGGCTGGAACGGCGATGATACGATTGATGGTGGCAACGGGGACGATACCATCTACGGTCAGGGTGGCGCTGACGACATGGATGGCGGCGCCGGCATTGATACGCTTCACTTCTCCCTGAACCAGGAGGGTGGCGCCGGGCCCAATGACGCGATCAACGTCAACCTCCTGACCGGAGCGATGTCTGGAGGCTGGGCACAAGGCGATACGATTGCCAACTTTGAGAACGTCATTGCTGGTGCGAACGACGACGTCATTACCGGTAACAACGTCGACAACGTTCTCACGGGGCGTGCAGGCGACGATGTTCTCGCCGGTCTTGTGGGTGCCGATACGCTGAATGGTGAGGGTGGTAGCGATACCGCGGACTATTCGGCGTCCAATGCTGCGGTGGATCTCAATCTGGCCACCAATACATTCTCGGGCGGTCACGCGGACGGTGACACACTGTTGGGCATCGAGAACCTGACCGGTTCCAACTTCAACGATACGCTGGTGGGGACCGGGGCCGCCAACACGCTTGATGGCGGCCAGGGCATCGACACAATCGATGGCGGCGCTGGGGCTGACGAAATCAGCGGCGGCGCAGGCAATGACGTCATCACCGGTGGTGCCGGTGCCGATGAAATTAACGGCAACGGTGGCTTTGATACCGTTCAGTATCTCCTGTCTGGCGCTGGCGTCACGATCGATCTGAACAATGGCACCGGCATAGGCGGTGACGCCGAAGGCGACACACTCGCCGGAGTTGAGGCCGTCGAGGGCTCGGCCAACGATGACACTCTTATCGGTAATGGCCAGATCAATACGCTTATCGGCAACGATGGTGACGATACGATCGAAGGTGGGGCGCTTGGCGACACCTTGTCAGGTGGCGGCAACACAACGGTCGGTGACACGCTTTCCTACAGCAATTCCGACACTGCGGTGGATGTCAATCTTGGCACCGGTGCAGTGAGTGGCGGACACGCGGTCGGTGATGTCATCTCCGGTTTCGAAAACCTGCGCGGTTCGGTCCACGATGACATACTGACGGGTACGGGCGGCGTCAATGTCCTTACGGGCGGAGACGGGAATGACACGCTTGCCGGACTTGGTGGTGCCGATGTCCTGGATGGCGGTAACAATGATGACACGGTGGACTACTCGGCGTCTGCCGGCGGTGTGACGGTCGATCTGGGCGGCGGACCGGGTGCTGGTGGCGATGCCCAGGGTGATACCTACACGTCTATCGAAAACATCATCGGTTCTGGCCAGACGGACAATCTGACCGGTGATGGCAACGCCAACGTGATCGATGGTGGGGGCGGTGCCGACGTTATCGATGGCGCTGGCGGCGACGACTTCATCACCGGTGGTTTGGGCGGCGACCAGATCGATGGTGGGTCGGGCACTGATACCGTTAGCTTTGAAGATGAAGCGGCCATCACGCTCGATCTGACGACACCGGGCAACAATACTGGTGCGGCCGCGGGTGATACCTTCACTGAAGTTGAAATCTTCATCGGATCTGATGGTGGCGCTGATCAGATGACCGGTGACGCCTCAAACAATGAGCTGCGCGGTCTGGGCGGCACGGATTTCCTCTTCGGCCTGGGCGGTGAAGATACTCTGCAGGGTGGCGAAGATAATGACACGCTGCGCGGTGGTGCTGACAACGATACCCTTCAAGGTGGCGAGGATAACGATACGCTTATCGGTGGCGCGGGGGCCGACGTTCTGGAAGGCGGAAGCGGCACCGACACCGCCAGCTACTTGGACTCCGGCATCGGCCTGACCGTCGATCTGTCGAACACCGCCAACAGCACGGGTGACGCTTTCGGCGACACCTATGACGCCATCGAGGTCATCGTCGGCTCGAACTTCAATGATACGCTCATCGGCACAACGGGCGTCGATAATCTCGACGGTGGCGCTGGTGATGATACGGTTCGTGGCGGCGCTGGCGCCGATACACTTGCTGGCGGCCTCAATGGGGGCGCTGGTGACACCGTCGACTACACCGGCGACACCGCTGGTGTCTCGGTCGACCTGGGTACCAACGCGGTGTCCGGTGGTCACGCTCAGGGCGATACGATTTCCGGCTTTGAGAATGCGACCGGTGGTGGCGGTAATGATGTGCTGACCGGTGATGCATTCGCCAACACCCTCTCCGGTGCGGGTGGCGCAGACAGCCTCGCTGGCGGCGGTGGTGCCGATACGCTGCAGGGTGGCGGCGGCAATGATACTCTCGATGGTGGTGCCGGTGCAGACGCATTCGAGGGCGGAGGTGATACGGACACGGCAACCTATGCAAGCTCGACGGCGGGTGTCGTTGTCGACCTGTTCAACGCGGCCAACAGTACCGGTGACGCGGTCGGTGATACGTTTGCAGATATCGAACGCATCGTGGGCTCAGCACAGAACGATACGCTGCGGGCGTCTGCCGCAGGCGGCCTTGAGCTGGATGGCGGCGACGGTGACGATGTCATACGCGGGAACGCCGGTACCGATGTTCTGCGCGGGGGCGCCAATACAGACACGCTGACCTATTCGGCCGATACGGTGGGTGTGACCGTCGATATCGGTGGCAACACAGCGTCCGGCGGCCATGCGCAGGGTGACACCATTTCAGGGTTCGAGAACCTTATCGGCGGCGCTGGCGTTGACGCGCTCACCGGCTCGGGCGCTGCAAACCTCATCCGAGGACAAGGCGGAGGCGACACCATCATCGGTCTTGGTGGTGCCGATGATCTTCAGGGCGAAGCGGGCGCCGATATCATTGATGGCGGCGCTCAGAACGACACCATCGATGGCGGCAGTGAAAATGACACGCTCACCGGTGGAGCTGGCGACGACAATCTCGATGGGGGCACGGACACGGACACCGCAGTCTACGCCGCAAATCTCACGCAGGTCTCTTTTAGCATCCAGGATGACGGCAGCAACTTCCAAGCTCTTGCCGGCGCAGTGGGACTTGGCACGGACACACTGGTGAATATCGAGATCATCGATCTGACCGATACCGATCTTGATATTCAGCTCGGCACAGCCATCGGAAACGTTCTAACTGGAACTGGAACTGGCGACCTCCTGATGGGTGCCGGTGGCAACGATACGCTGACCGGCAATGCCGGGATTGATTATCTCGACGGCGGCACCGGTAACGACCTCATCGAGGGCGGCGTCGGTGGCGATGTCCTCATTGGCGGTGCCAACACCGATACGCTGTCCTACAGCCTCGATACGACCGGCGTGAACGTCAATCTCAACACCGGCGTTGTGAGCGGTGGTGATGCGGCAGGTGACACGATTTCCGGCTTTGAGAACCTCACAGGTGGCTCAGGCGCTGATACGTTGACGGGTACGGGCGGAGCGAACACCGTTCGCGGCGGTGTGCAAAACGATAGCATCGCTGGTCTCGGCGGGAACGATGCGCTGTTCGGTGAGGCCAATGACGATATTATTACCGGTGGTGCTGGCAATGATGACTTGGACGGCGGTAGCGGAACGGATACGGCCGCTTATATCGGCACGCGCGACCAGATAGACGCAACGACAGATGGTACAACGCTGACGATCAATGCCACGGCGTCGGGTGAAGGTACGGACACCCTTACCGACGTCGAGCAGATCGAAATCAATGCGGTTACCCATGCGCTCCAAACTGGAGACAATAGCGCTAACGTTTTAGGGGGTGCAGGTAGCGCAGACTTCATTGTTGGCGGCGATGGAAACGATACGCTGACCGGCGGTGCAGGTGACGATGTTCTGTTCGGCAACGATGCTGACGATCTCATCACCGGCGGCGGCGGAGCGGACCGCATGGTCGGTGGTGCCGGCACGGATACCGTCTCTTACGCCGGTACAGCCAGCGCCGTGACCATCAATCTTGCGTCGCAAACCGTGTCTGGTGCCGGTGCCACTGGCGATACGATCAGCGGCTTTGAAAACGCCATTGGCGGTGATGTTGCCGACACCATCACCGGTTCGGGCGCAGCAAACGATCTGCAGGGCGGTGCCGGTGGTGATACCATTGATGGCGGCGGCGGCGCGGATGCGATTGACGGCGGCGACGGGAACGACCTGCTAACAGGCGGCGCTGGCGATGACGATATTGATGGCGGCGGGAACACCGACAGAGCGATCTACAGCGCAAGCGTTACCCAAGTTGGCTTCACCGCAGCCAGTGATGGTTCTTCAGTTACCTTCAACGCAACAGCCACGGGCGAAGGCACCGATACGCTGACGTCGATTGAGGAGCTGAGTCTCGGCGGCACGATTTTCACCCTCGGCGTGGGTGACGCCGGAAACAACGTTATCACGGGCACGGCTGGCAACGACATTCGTCTTGGTGCTGACGGCAACGATACATTCACCGATACCGCTGGGATCGACATCTATGTCGGCGGTATCGGCAATGACGTCTTCAACGAGGCGACCGGCGATGCCGTCGACGCTTTCATTGGCGATGGTGGGACCGATACGATCGTTGTGACGTCAGCGACCGCCAGCACTGTCAACCTTGCGACCAATAGCTGGACCTACATAGGCGGTGCAGGCTCGAACACCATCGAGTCCATCGAAAACGTCGATGCATCGGCTGTCTCGGCCAGCATGAACATCACCGGTTCTTCGGTTGCGAACGTTTTGACCGGTGGGTCCAGTACTGACACGATTAACGGCGGCGGCGGCGACGATACCGTCGACGGTGGCGCCAGCAGCGCTGATATCCTCAATGGTGGCGAGGGCTCCGATACCTATCTGATGCGCGGTGACGGCATCTTGGACACCGTGAGCGATAGCGGCAGCTCCGGTACTGACACGATGCAGCTGCAAAATGGGACTGGTCTCAACTTCGATATTGCGAACAATTTCTCGCTGGCCAACAACGGGATCGAAGTCATTGATGGTGCGGCGGTGACGGGTGAGAGCCTTGTCGCGGCATCGTCTGGCGTCGCAGTGAATTGGAGTTTCACAGGCATTACCTTGAATGGCGTAGACGCCATCACAGGCTCCGAGCAGGGCGACATCATCGGCGGTTCTGCCGGCAACGACACAATCAATGGCAATGACGGCGCTGACACCATTGTCGGCGGTCTGGGCGGCGATACGATCAATGGGGACGGCGGCGACGATCAGCTCGCTGGCGGGGCTGGTAACGACGCAATCGACGGTGGAGCTGGCGCAAACGACACCGCGGTGTTCAGCGGTAACCGAGCCAATTACACCGCCACCGATCTTGGCGGCGGCATCACACGGGTCGTCGATAATCGTGGTGGCTCGCCCGATGGTACCGATACCTTCGAGAATGTGGAGTTCTTCGAGTTTGCGGACATGGTCGTCAACCTGCCCGAACTGCTCAGCGGCGCGATCAACGGCGATGCCAACGACAACACACTGAACGGTACATCTGGCGATGACATCATCAACGGTCTTGGGGGCAATGACACCATCACCGGTGGTGGTGGCAATGATGATCTCGATGGTGGCACTGGCTCGTCCGATGTCGCTGTCTACGATGGCGACGCCGAAGAATTTTCGGTCGATGCATCGGGCAGCACCATCACTGTCGTCGACAATCAGCCTGGTCTGAACGGCGACGAAGGGACCGACACGCTGGATGGGTTCGAGATCATCCGGTTTAACGGCGTCGACTACAATGTCGGGAGTTTTGTTACCTCTGGCACATCGGCCGCCGAGACACTCATTGGAACCTCTGGCAACGATGCTTTGAACGGCGGCTCTGGTCCCGACGTTATGTTCGGCGGCCGGGGTGCCGACACGCTGGAAGGTGACTCGTTTAACGATACGCTTTTTGGCGGCTCGGGTAACGATGATCTTCGCGGTGATGCCGGCTCGGACAACCTGTATGGTGGGACTGGAGACGACACGCTCGATGGCGGCGCTGGCACCGATTTTCTTGACGGCGGTACCGGGACCGATACCGTCAACTACTTCAGCTCGAGTGCTGCGGTGACCGTCAACCTTTCGACGGGTATTGGCTCTGGTGGGTTTGCAGCAGGGGACACCTACAACAGTATTGAGAACATCCAGGGCTCAGACAGTTTTGGTGGTGACGTCCTAACCGGCAATGGCGGCGCAAACGTCATCACCGGCAATGGTGGCGATAACACCATGTCTGGCTTGGGTGGCAACGACACGCTGGTCGGCAGCACCGCTAATGACCGAATGGAAGGTGGTGCCGGCAACGACACGCTCGATGGTGGCCCTTCCGGCAACGACACCGCCGTCTACAGTGGCAACCTCGCTGACTATACGGCCACCGATATCGGTGGCGGTCAGATCCAGATCGTTGACGACCGCGGCGGGTCACCGGACGGTACAGACATCGTTGAAAACGTCGACTTCTTTGAATTTGCCGATCAAACCATCAGTACCGCTGATCTGCTCAGCGGCGCGATCAACGGCGACGCGAACAACAACACGCTCAATGGTACATCCGGTGATGACACCATCAATGGCCTTGGGGGTAATGACACCATAACCGGTGGTGGTGGCAATGATGATATTGATGGTGGGACTGGCACCTCGGACGTTGCGGTCTACGCGGGCGATGAGGAAGAGTTTTCCGTTGACGCTTCCGGCGGCACCATCACCGTCATTGATAACCAGCCGGGACTGAATGGCGATGAAGGCACTGACACGCTCGATGGATTTGAAATCATCCGCTTCAACGGCGAAGATTTCGACGTCTCCAGCTTCGACACGTCCGGGAACGGATCGACCCAAACCATCATCGGTACCAGTGGCTCCGACTCGATCACGACCAATGGCGGGGACGATATTGTCTTCACGGGTCGCGGCAACGATACCATCGACATGAACACAAACGACAGTGTTCGGATTTACGCGGGATCGGGCGACGATGTCATCATCAACTCCTGGGATACCGGCGCCAGCTATCTACCCACCTTTGACGGCGGTACCGGAACAGACACGTTCCGTTACAATGGTGGGACGGCGCCAGATCCTCGCGTTTGGGATCTGAGTACCGGCGAAATTACCTATCGAGGCGATCCGCGCGGCACGATCTCGAACGTTGAGAACGTGGAGATCCTCACCGACGGCGGCACGGTTATCGGTGACGGGAATGACAACGTCCTCACCGGCGGCAGCGGGAACTTTGTGCATACCTTTACCGGTGGCGGCGGCAACGACACGCTCGACGGCGGCGGCGGTTCAAACGACGTTGCTGTATTCGCTGGAGATCGTACCGAGTTTTCGGTGGATGCCGCGGGCGGGACCATAACGGTCACCGATGACCAAACTGGTCTGAACGGGAATGAGGGTAGCGACACGCTCACCAACATTGAGCGACTTCTGTTTGACGGCATCAACTACACCGTCGGTGGTTTCATTCAAACCAATGGTGGGGCCGGAAACGATACAATTATCGCGACGAGCGGGAACGACACCCGAAGCGGTAACGACGGAAACGATATCATATTTGGTGGTCGCGGCGCCGACACGCTTTCCGGCAACGGGGACACGGATGTCATTTTCGGTGGTTCCGGAAGTGATATTTTGAACGGTGGCAATCAAAACGACAGTCTGTTTGGTGGTGCCGGGGACGATACTCTACGTGGCGGCAACAACGACGATTTCTTGCGCGGTGGCGCGGGAGATGACGATCTTTACGGCGATACTGGCAATAATAACCTTGATGGTGAGGACGGCTCGGACGACTACTTCGTGAGCGAACGGAACACCACCGGCGACGTCAACATCAACGACACTGGCGCCTCCGGTACCGACCGCATCGTCCTGCTGGATACAAACGGCAACGATCGCTACAACCTCGGCAACAATTTCTCAGCCGCTACCGGTATTGAAGAGATCGTTGGCTCTGGTGTTGCAAATATCCTTGAAGGAGACGGCGGGGTTCCAATGAATTGGGACCTGACCGGTATCACGCTCACTGATGTTGGTCTGATTGAAGGCACCAACAACAACGACACGATCGTGGGCTCAGCAGGTGCCGACGCAATCGATGGCGACTTTGGCAACGACATCATCACTGGTGGTGCTGGCAACGATATCCTCGATGGCGAGCAGGACATCGACGTGGCCAATTTCGCTGGTGATGCCAGCGAGTTTTCCGTCGATGCATCGGGTTCCACAATTACGGTTGTCGATGACCAGGGATCTGTGAACGGCAATGAAGGCACTGACACGCTCGATAACTTTGAAACCTTGCGCTTCAACGGCGTGGACTACGATGTTTCGACGTTTGTGACGACTGGCGGAATCGATAACGACACCGTCATAAATGATAGCGCCGGCAGCAATGGCATCAGCGGTTTCGCCGGCAA
Source organism: Pseudomonadota bacterium (assembly GCA_039024915.1). Classification (NCBI taxonomy): domain Bacteria; kingdom Pseudomonadati; phylum Pseudomonadota; species Pseudomonadota bacterium. Next base: position 563,398 of record JBCCPK010000002.1, on the reverse strand, counting down.
TGACGTTGTGTTCGGCGGGCGAGGCGACGACATCAATCTGAATGGTGGCACCGGCAACGATACCGTTTTTGGCGGCTCGGGCAATGACAGTGTCTTCGGCGGCGGGGACAATGATACTCTGTACGGCGGCACCGGCAACGACTTCATCGATGGTCAAGGGGGCGACAACACCATCTTTGGCGGCGCAGGCGATGACACCATCGATTTTGGTGGCGCTTCTGGCGATACCGATGTTGCGTTTGCCGGAGCGGGTAACGACACCTTCCTTATAGACGAAGATCACTTCATCAACCTGGCCGCCGATAGCGCGAATGGTGGAGCCGGTACCGATACCGTTGAAATACAATCGTCGGGATCGCTGGACGAAGCTGCGATGGTGAACGTCCTGAGCAACATCGAAGTCATCGACTTTACAAATGCGGGCGTCGACGTCTCGATCGATCTCGATGCCAGCGAGATACAAGCGATGACCGATGGCTCCAACGTCCTGAGGATCGAAGCGAACATTGGAAGCGGCGACAGCGTAGGCGCACAGACCGGCAGCGGTGCCGCATCCATCGGCATCAGCAGCGCCGGCAGCGAGACCACTTACACCTACTGGTCGGGCGCCGGCGAGACCGGTTCGATCATAGCGCAGTTGATCGTCAACGATGTGGCGTAACCGGTAGGACACGTGAAACCAAATGGCGGTGTTTGGGCCGCCATTTGGTTTGGACCTCGTGCCGGTTGCGCTGTTCTTGCTCTTGAGGGGGCCTTAGTGGCCTTGGACCGCGATTGAACCGCTATTGCCGAAGCGCGTTGTCTGAAATGCGCTGGACGGGTGTCAGGATGGTCGACAACACCGTCTTTTCACCGGTGATGATATCAACATCCGCCGTCATGCCTGGGACAACTGGCAGGTCTGGCCCGAAGCCCCCGGCCTCGGCCTCAAGGCGCACGCGGAAATAGGGTTCGCCATTTTCGTCGGTCAGAACGTCCGGCGAAATATCGGTGATGCGGCCGTCTAGCCCCCCGTAAACTGAGAACTCATAGGCCGTGATCTTGATGACGGCTGGCAGGCCCGGCCAGATTTCCGCGCGGTCGGCGGGCGATAAACGCGCCTCCACCACCACAGCTGCATCGGCGGGCACCAGTTCCACCAGCGGCTCTCCGGTACGCACCACGCCACCGACGGTCGTCAGGAACAGCTTGTTGACGATGCCGTCTATCGGCGCCGTCACTTCCGATCGGGCGGACCGGTCCTGCATAGCGTTGGCCGCTTCTTCCAGCTGGGCCAACTCAAACTCGGCCTTCACCAGATCTTCCTGCGCTTCCTGGCGTATGCGGGCGTCGGCCTCGGCGATGCGCTGACGTATCTCTTCAAGGGCCGCTTCCGCCCGGGGTACGGCAAACAGGAGGTCGGACAGGCGTGTCTCGATCTGTTGCAGGATGCGTTCATCCTGAAGCAGCGCATTGTTCGAGACGGCGCCACGTTGCGCCAGCCGCCTCAAGCTTTCCACGCGTTCGCGAACCAGCTCGCGTTCGCGCTGGGTGTTCTGCCAGCGTGTTTCGAGCTCGGACAGTTCAAGCTCTTTCTGTTCAAGCTGAGCCTGCAGGATCTGCATTTCCGCAGCGCGCTCCTGGCGTCGCGTTTCAAACAGTTCACGCTCCTGTGCGACGATTGCTGGGATGACCGCTTGAAGCCCCTGTTCGAATGTCACGCTATCAAGACCAGCGACTTCCGCCCGCAAACGTTGGGCCCGCGCGCGGATCGATGTGATCTCAAGGCGGGTCTGGGATAGCTCGGCTGTGGAGAAGGAGTTCTCGACGCGCATCAGCACATCTCCCGCCTGCACCATCTGCCCCTCTCGCACGAGTATGGCGGAGATGATGCCACCCTCGAGATGCTGAATAAGCTGGTTCTGAACTTGCGGGACGACGCGCCCACCGCCGCGGGTTACCTGGTCGACCGATGTCAGGCTCGCCCACAGCAAGATGGCGGTGAAGGCTCCGGTTAAGGCATACAGCAGTGTCGTATCGGCCTTACGCGCCAGGCTATCGCAGCGGCGCGGGTAGGGTAACGGGGTGTCGCCGTCAGTGGATGGTTCAAAAGCAAGGGACATGGTTTGGGCCCGGATGGAAAAGCCTAGGGAACCACTTTGCCCCGCAGGCGGTTCATGAAGTCTTAAGCATACTGGCGCATCCGTTGGTTGGGCGTGCTGAGAGCTTGATGACGGGCTCAACCTGAACCAGGGAAGGTGGCCGCCTGTTTTGTGTCGTTCGCGCTCTCCGGTTTGCGCGACCATATGTCGGGCTGCGCATGAACGTCGATCGCATTCAGCAGGTGCTTAGGCGGCCGATGGCCGGCTCGCAGGATCGGACCGAACCCGCCATCCATTCAGACGCCCGTGCTGGCTGTTTCCCGCCCGAAGAGCACCTGCTGGCAGCGATTGATCGCGTGGCGCGCCAATGGTCAGGGCCCAACGCCAGCGCGCCAGAGGGTACCCATGATGGCAAACCGGTACCCACTGCCCAGGAACTGAGGGCACACGCGCAGGCGCATGATCTCGCCCTGCGGTACGAAAGCCGCGTTCTGGGAAGCTTGTCCCAGGATGACTTTCCCTGCTTGGCGCTGCTTGCGAGCGGCCGGTGCGTCCTGCTCGTCGCTCGTGATGATCATGGTCAGTTTCGTGTCGACCGCTCGCGCGATGTCGCTATCTGGGTGGACGGCGCCCAGCTTCAAGCGCGTTATTCCGGTACGATCTTTTTCCTTAAGCCCAAGGTCCGGGTGGCGACATCCCAGGCCGCGACGGCCCGCATCGGTGCGGGCGGTGCTGATGTGGCATCGCAAGGCGGGCCGACTGCCGAAGAGGCTTTATCGGATGCCAAAGGTCTGTACCGCAGGGTTTTCGACTTGTGTCTTCACGATGAGCGGCAGGCGCTTGGGAAGCTCGGTCTGGCCGCTGGCCTTTCCAACCTCCTGGTTCTCGCGCTGCCATTCTTCACCATGGCTGTCTATGACCGTGTGATCCCGCATGGTGCCATGGAGACGCTTTGGGCGCTCTCCATAGGTGTGTTTATTGCGCTTGCCGTCGATCTCACCTTGCGGATTGTGCGGTCGCGTTTTGCGGATGCGGTATCGTTGAAGATTGGCCTTGATCTTCAGGCCTCCCTTTATGACAGGCTGATGGGGGCAAAACTGAGCGAGGCGCCCCGCTCCCCCGGGGGCTTGTCGCGGCTGGCGCAGGAGGTTGACGTCATCACGCAGGCGGTACCGCAATTCTTCATTTCACTTGCCGTGGATGTGCCTTTCTTCCTAATCCTGCTATTGCTTTTATATTCGCTTGGTGGACCTGTTGTTGTCGCGCCGCTTTTGGGCGTTTGCGCGCTCCTTGCCGTCCATATTTATGCCCATGTGCGGGCGCGCCCGTCGATTGAAGCGGCGGCGGAGTTCAACAGGCAGCAATCCAACCAGTTGGTCGAGACATTGGCCTCACTGCCGACTGTCAAAGCGGCCGGCGCATCAGGTGAGTTGCTGCGATCATGGGAGCGGACGGGCGATGATGCCGGTTATGAGGGGCATCGCACGCGACTGTGGCTCAACATGACCCACTCCTCTCAGATCATCATCACACAGTTCGTTGTGGTGCTGACAATGATCATCGGCGCTTATCTTGTTGCCGGCGGTGCGATGACGGTTGGCGCACTGGCGGCCTCGACGCTGTTGGTCGGGCGGTCTCTGTCGCCGGTTGGCCAACTGGTTGGCCATGGCGTTCGTCTCCTGCACATGGTGCCAAGCGCTGATGTGATTGCCCGTTTGATGGATAGTGAGCAGGAAGTAGGTGGAGAGAGCAGAGCGGCCCGGCGTCGTGCCCTCAGCGGTGCGATCGAAGTCTCCGGATTGTCGTTTGTCCACCCTGGGGCCTCTCGCTCGACGCTTGAAGGATTGAGCTTCTCCATTCAGGCGGGGGAGCGCGTGGCGGTCATTGGTCGCATTGGTTCGGGCAAATCAACATTGCTGCACACGCTTTTGAGGCTGCATGAGCCCAGCGTTGGCTCGGTTCTGTTCGATGGTGCGGATGCGCGCCAGTTTGCGCCTGACCATATCCGTCGACACTTCGGCTACATGGCCCAAGACAGCATCTTGTTCGACATGAGCCTGCGCGAGGCGATCACGGTCGGTCTGGGTTCCGTCTCGGACAAAGCTTTTGAGCGTGCCGTCCAGCTATCGGGTGTCGCAAGCTTTGCATCGACGCTATCGCAAGGCTACGCAACGCCGGTCGGACCACGCGGCAGTTTCCTGTCTGGTGGTGAACGTCAGGCCGTCGCCTTGGCTCGTGTCTTGGCGATGGAGCCGGCAGCATTGCTGCTTGATGAGCCCACAGCGTCGATGGACAATACGCTTGAGCTTCAGCTGATCGATAATCTCAGGCGTTACATCGATGGCAGAACATTGATCCTCGCGACGCACCGAGCAGCACTTTTGGCACTGGTGGATCGGGTTATCTGGCTTGATCGCGGACGTATTCTCGCAGACGGCCCACGCGATGAGGTCCTTGCTAAGATAAATCGGCCCAGTGGACCGGCGGCAAACGATACGACGTCACTTGGCGAACGCCGATCGGGCTCACGCCGGCAAAGCGACGGACAGCGTGATCCCGCGCAACCCGCGATAGCTGAGCAGCGTTCGCTCTGACCTGTCTGGCCAGCCAAACTTAACGCTCGCCTAACGTCTCCAGCCTATTGTCTGCCAACGCCCGCTTGCGCAGAACGGTTCCCACAGCATGGCTGACGATCCCCAGGAAGAAGAGAACTATTGGCCTGGTTATGTCGACGCGCTGTCGACGATGACCATGGTTCTCACCTTTGTGATGATGATCCTCGTCATCGTGGTTTTCATGCTGATCCAATACACATCTCGCTCCGTCGTCGATGACCTGGTTGCAGAGGCAAACGTCGGTACGGGTGGCGGCACCCAGCAGGTGGAACGTTTGGCTGATACCGATGCCGATACGACGACAACCGCCCGCAACACCGGTTCGCCGCCGATTGTCACAAGCTTGGATGACCGGCAGCAGGAAACAACCGTTCAAAGTGTGGCTGTGGAGGTCGAAGTTGAGGCTGAATCGCAAGAGCAAGCCGAAGTGCGCGATACGGGCAGCCAGGACGCGGTTACTGTGTCGCAAGCCGGATTGGTCGTCACGTTCCTCGGCAACAACACAACCCTCGACGACCCTGCCATGGACGTGATCCGCGATTTCGGTGCCAATAGCGAGCTGGGTCAGTCGGAACGCACCCTTGAGTTGATCGGTTACGCCAACACGACCCAAGGCAACGCGACCGATCTGCGGCGCATCGCTTACTATCGTGCCATGATGATCCGAAACGAATTGCTCAGTTCGGGGATACCGCCGGACAGGATCTCGGTTGGCGTGCGCGACGTGACCACCGAAGAAGAAGGGCAGGAAGTCAAGGTCTTCGGCCGGTAAGGTTTCGAGCGTTTCTGACGACGCGCAATAAATGTGACTTAACGCAATTTTATGACCTGCCGTTCACTTTAAGGCGTGTGCGGCCGGTGTGCGCGTCGGTCGTGGGTAAAAGGTTTTGTGTTCCCGTGATGCGCCAGCTCATTCAGCGTCAGATATGGAAGATGCTCGCCATAACGGTTGGCACCGTCGCCCTGGTCGCTTGGCGGTGGGAGTTCGTGTGGACGGGTATCACATCCAACATCTATCTCAATGTTACGATTATAACGCTCTTCTTGTTTGGGCTGACGCTGGCTTTTTCAAGCGCGATGCGTCTGAAGAACGAAGAGCTGGCGTTTGTGGCGCTGCAGGAAGCGTATGACGATATCCGCTTTGCCGACGAACGCGCGAAGTCTGCGCCGTTTTGGCGTCACTATCGATGCCTTGAGCCCGGCATCACCTTTGCAAAACCGCGGCTGCTGAGCCACGTTTTCGATCTGACCTACGAGAAGATGATGCGAACTCGGGAGATCACAATCTCCATCGGGACGATGCAGAGCTTGGTCTCTGAGTTCAAAACCAAGATCAACGAAGACCGTGCGATGCTCACCTACCTGACGGGCATCCTGGTCTTTCTCGGTCTGATCGGTACGTTCATCGGCCTGATGGACATGGTTGGCTCGGTCGGCGGGATCATCGGTTCGATCGCCAACATGGATATGAGTGATCCGACGGCTGCCTTCACCAAGCTCATCAACGATCTTCAAGCGCCCCTGGTTGGCATGGCCACCGGTTTCTCGTCATCTCTGTTTGGCCTGTTCGGATCGCTGCTGTTGGGGCTTCAGGGCCGGTTTCTGACTGAAGCAACCGGAATCTTGCGCGGTGGCCTGGAGACTTTCCTGTCGAGCATGGCCGATCTTGATGGTGACAAGGACGATACCGAGGAAGAGCAGCGCGAGGCTATGCTCGATCTGTTGGATACCCAGGCCACGCATCTTGAAGGGTTGCAAACGGCCGTTCAAAAACTCACCCAGGTCACAGCGCAGGGCGCGCTGGCGCAGCGAGAAGGCCTCGAAATCCTTCGCGAGATTGCCGACGGGCAGAAACGGCAAGCGATGGGGAGCGCAGGCGGCGCACCAAATGAAAGCCCAACCTCCTACCAGTCCAGTGCGGTCGACTATGAGGCAGTTGAGCGGCTCAACGAGACGCTTGAGGTTGCGATGGCCGGCGGCATGTCGGACATGTCGCAAGCCATAGAGACCGCGTTTGTGGGCTACGCTGAGCTCTTGCGACAATCGATGGCACTGTACCGGACGCAGGCGATCCGAACTGATGAAGACCGGCTTGATGCGCAACTGGAGGCAACGGGCCCATGACCCCTGAAGAAGCAGCGCGCTTGGGCGGATTGCCTCCCAGCCATGAGGTCTACCGTCGCAGTGCAAAGTTCTCGTTCAAGTCGCTGCTGCCAAAGCTCGGCAAGAAGCAGAGCTTCTCGCGTCGGCACCGCCGATTTCCGTGTTGCGTTATCGCCTCGATGGACATCGTAGACAGGGCTTACTCGCTGGATGGCACGGTGTTGGAAATGAGCCAGGGCGGGCTAATGTTTCGCGCGGCCTCCAACTACGTTCTCGACAGAACGGGCGAAAAAGTCGTTGTGCATATCGATGGGGTCGAGCTGCCAGCTCAGATTATGGCATCAAGGCCAGAAGGATACGGCCTGAGGTTGTTTGAGGACCTCGACCTGACGACCGTCTCTTCTCTCGTGGAAGAATTTGGCTATGACGAGCTCTCGAGCGCTGACGAGACCGCTGCCGACGAGGACTAGCCTTGTCATGTTGCGGACGCGCCGACTGCGTTTGCAAGGCGCGTGACAGGTCTGTGTTTTCATGTTGCTTTGGCCGGTAAGCCGCTCCACTTTGGTGTGGCGACAGGGTAAAGCGGATCATCCATGCGTGGACTAACAGCGCCCGGTTCGGTGCAGGCCAACCGCCGGTTGACGACCGTCGACTGCTCGGAGCGGCAGAAGTTGTTCGTCCTGATCGTGGCCATCCTGGGGTCCGCGCTCGGTTTCATGGATGGTTCCATTGTTTCGATCATCGCTCCGGACATCCGAGGCGAGTTTTACGCGTCACTCGCTTCCATAAGTTGGTTGGTCAACGGCTATACGCTTGTTCTCACCGCCTTCATCCTCATCGGCGGCGCAGCGGGCGACGCCTATGGCAAACGGCGCATCTTTGCTTGGGGCATTGGTATCTTCGCTGCCGCATCGCTCGTTTGCGCGGTGGCTCCTTCCATCGGAGCGTTAATCGCGGCGCGGATCGTGCAAGGCTTCGGCGCGGCGTTGATGGTGCCGCTGTCGATGGCTCTGATTGCCACCTATTACCCGCGTGAGGAGCGGGGGCGCGCGGTTGGTATCTGGGCTGCGGCGTCCGCGGTCTCTGCTGCGCTTGGACCTTTGGTTGGCGGTGTGATGGTCGACTCGCTGGGCTGGCGGAGCACCTTTTATATCAACCTGCCGCTCGCCGCGGTGACCTTGTGGCTTCTGTTGGCGCGCGTGCCGGACGATTCCCACACGTGTCGTCCCAGGTCGCTTGATTGGACGGGCGGGCTGCTGGCGAGCGCATCGCTGGGGTTGATTGCGCTGTCGTTGACGGTCCTTACCGACATGTTGACGGGCGATGGTATAACGAGCGCTGCGGTCTTTTTGGTCGGCGGTAGTCTGGCGCTCGGCCTGATCATGGGTGCCGCGTTCATTTGGGTGGAGGCGCGCGCCGAGCATCCCATGATGCCCCTCGGACTGTTCCGCTTGAACGGTTTCGCCGCCGTCAACCTCGCAACCTTCTTTCTGTATGCGGCTCTTGGTGGGCTGTTGTTCTTCCTGCCCGTGACTTTCATCTCCGCGTTTGATGCACCGGCAGTATCTGTTGCCGCGCTGTTTGTTCCCTTCACCGTGATCATGGCGCTTCTCACGCCACGTGTTGGCACTCTTGTGGACCGCATTGGCGTCAGATGGCCTTTGGCTGGCGGCTCGTTGATCGCTGCATGCGCCTTCGTGGCATCTTGGCCTGCGGTCGCGAGCGGGTCGCTTTGGGCGGTTGGCTTGACGATGGCGTTGCTTGGGCTTGGCATGGCGTTGTGCATTCCGCCTCTGTCCACGGCCGTGCTCAATGCGGTCGATGACAGCCAGACCGGCGTCGCGTCGGGCATCAACAATGCGGTTTCGCGGGCGGGTGGTCTGGTCGCAGTGGCGGTGTTCGCGCCGCTGGGCGCGTTGAGCTATGGCGCGGCTGACGCTTTACCCGGTTTCGGGGCAAGCGCCTCCGGTGACGCATCTGCGGCTGTCATTGAGGCGCATAAACAGGCGAGTTTCGCAGGTTATGGGGCTTTGTCGCTTGCCGCGACGGCCCTGGCGGTGCTTGCCGCATTCATCATTCTCGTGAAAATTCCCGCGGCCAAGGCGGATCAGGTGCCTTGAAGCATCGCTAGCCTTGTGTAACGGGAATTTGCTTGGCAGAAGAGGCGCCCGATGTCGGCGCTTTGATCACGACCGACATGCAATGTGGCCCTCCCATGAGGGATCGCAAATAAACCGAGGCCGGACTGCGGCCCAACAGGGAGAGAATTAAATGAAATTGTCTGCATATTTGGCGGCTGGCACGGCCCTTACGCTGCTTGTCATGGGCGGCGCAGCCGTTGCACAGGACGATCGCGAAGGTTGGCCGGAGAGCTTCACTGTGGGCACCGCGTCGCAGGGCGGTACCTACTTCGCCTATGGTTCGGGCTGGGCAAACCTTGTTGCTGAAGAACTCGGTTTGTCGGGCGGCGGTGAAGTCACCGGTGGTCCGATGCAAAACATGGCGCTGGTCCATACCGGCGATGCCCAGTTCGGCATGACGACGATGGGCCCAGCAGCGGAGTCGCTCGCGGGTACCAACCCCATCGCACCGGGCCTTCAGATGGACAATGCGTGTGCGATGTTCCCGATGTACCAGACCCCGTTCTCGGTGACGGCCCTGTCCTCCTCAGGTATCAGCTCCATCGCTGATATTCCCGAAGGTGCGCGCATCGGTTTCGGTCCGGCGGGTTCGACGTCCGATACCTACTTCCCCCGGATGATGGAAACGCTTGGGGTCGAGTTTGACCGCCGCAACGGTGGCTGGTCCGACCTCGGATCACAGCTTCAGGACGGCCTTCTGGACGTCATTGCCTTCGCTGCTGGTGTGCCGGTTCCGGCGGTCTCTCAGCTTGAGGTGCAGACGGACGTGAACATCATTGAGTTCACCGAAGAGGAGCAGGGTACCATTCTCGAGGCTTTCCCGGTGTCCGAGTTCGCAATCTCGGCTGATACCTACACCACGCTTGAGGCGGACGCGCGCTCGGTATCGATGTGGAACTTCGCGATTGCCAATTGCGATCTGCCGGCAAGCTTCGTCAAAGCGGTTGTCGACGTCGTCATGAGCGACAACGAGCGGATGGTGAACATCCACCGCGCTGCGCGGTCAACCTTGCCTGAGAACTGGGACAAGAACGGCGTTCTTATGTGGCATCCCGGTGCTGCAGAATGGTTTGCGGAAAACGCTGGCGCCGACATTCCTGCCGACATGATCCACTCGGGCATGTGATGCGTCTTGCGAGGCTTTAGGTCTCGGTGACTATGGGCCGCCCTTTGTATGAGGGGCGGCCCGTTTTTTTTGTGCATGCGATATGTCATTTTCGACGCATGCAAACCGGGCCATGAAGACCCGAGCGATAAAGCGAGACTTGGGGGTCGACCGGGATGGCGAATGACGACAAGCAGGAACACCCGCAAAGGGTGTCCGATGAGGCCATCCGCGAAGGCTCGATGGTCCATCAGCCCGTGATGGACGACCCGGTCGTCATCGCCGAAGGCGTTGATGAAGAGCCGATTGAAGGAAATCGGCGTTTGTTTGAAGGCGCCGGGCTGACGATTATCGCAATCGTTTCCGCCGTCTATGCGGGCTTCCACATGGCCGCTTTGAACGGTGTTTCGATTTCGGCATGGACCGGGATCGACATACCGTTTTTGCCGGAATTCCCGATGGAAACCTGGAACTTCCGCATCGTGCACATCGCCGGTGCGCTGATCCTTGGTTTCCTCCTCTACGCAGGTGGCTCGTTTGCGAGCGATGACAGAAAGCCCACGACCTTTGTGGGCTATCTGGCTTATGGGCTCGCGCTTCCAGCTTTGTACGCACTGTTCACCGCAATCACGTTCGCCAACGATATCGCGGGCGGGGTGATGTGGAACGGTATCGATGAGGGGATCAGAAGCCGCGAGATCTATCATTTCGGGCTTCCGCTGATCGTCGCGACAGTAGGTGGCATCGTCCTTGGGTGGGTTCACCGTCTGCCGCGCCACCATTTTTCGGCGCCAGATGCGGTTCTGGTCATCTGCGGGATCGCGGTGGCCGTGTACCTGGTGACGATTTACGGCACCCCCATGCGCAATTCGACCGGTACGCCGTTTGCGCCGATCGGTATGTCGATTGCCGCCGTCGCGGGCACGCTGCTCATCATGGAGCTTACGCGCCGCGTGGCCGGGCTGACGCTCATCGTGATCGCGGTGATATTCTTGATCTACGTCTTTGTTGGCGATCAGCTACCGGGCTTCCTTAACGCGCCAGATATCAGCTGGCAGCGCTTCTTCAGCCAAGTCTACACCGATGCTGGTATCCTCGGTCCGACGACCGCGGTCTCGTCGACGTACATCATTCTGTTCATCATCTTCGCGGCCTTCTTGCAGGCGTCGAAAGTCGGCGACTATTTTGTCAACTTCGCCTTCGCTGCCGCAGGGCGTGCGAGGGGTGGTCCCGCCAAGGTCGCCATTTTTGCGTCCGGTCTGATGGGCATGATCAATGGCACATCGGCTGGTAATGTCGTGGCCACGGGTTCGCTCACGATCCCGCTCATGAAGAAGATCGGCTATCCGCCGAAATCAGCGGGAGCCATTGAGGCAGGCGCATCGACAGGCGGCCAGATCATGCCGCCGATCATGGGTGCTGGTGCCTTCATCATGGCTGAGATCACCGGTATTCCCTATACCGAGATCGCACTGGCCGCCGTGATCCCCGCCATCCTGTATTTTGGCTCGATCTTCTTCATGGTCGATTTCGAAGCCCGCAAGCTTGGGATGCGGGGCATGCGCGAGGATGAGCTGCCCAAGTTCGCGCAGCTCGCCAAGCAGGTCTACCTCTTCATTCCGATCATCATTCTCATCGTGGCTCTGTTCATGGGCTACTCGGTGATCCGTGCGGGCACGCTGGCGACCGCGGCCGCAGCCGTTGTCTCGTGGATGCCGGCGATCGTCGCCAAGCTTTTCGGCGTAAGCGCTGCCGGTGGCACGAAGGAAGGGTCCTTCAATGGGATGGGGCCGCGCTCGATCTTCAAGGCCTTTGATCTCGCAGGGGTCATGGCGATCCAGATCATCGCCGTCTGCGCCTGCGCGGGTATTATCGTGGGTGTCATTTCTCTGACCGGGGTCGGCGCGCGGTTCTCGGCGCTTTTGTTGGGGCTAGCCGATACGAGCCAGATTTTGGCGCTGTTCTTTGCCATGTGCATCGCCATCCTTTTGGGCATGGGCATGCCAACGACTGCCGCTTATGCGGTCGCTGCCTCTGTGGTTGCACCCGGCCTTATCCAGCTCGGAATCCAACCTCTCACGGCCCATTTCTTTGTGTTCTACTACGCTGTGGTTTCGGCGATCACGCCGCCCGTTGCGCTCGCCAGTTATGCGGCCGCAGGCATCTCGGGTGCGAACCCAATGGGCACATCGGTAACCTCGTTCAAGATCGGGTTGGCCGCGTTCATTGTGCCGTTCATGTTCTTTTACAATCCGGCCCTTCTGGGCGAGGGAAGTTGGTTTGAGATCACACGTGCCTTGGTGACCGCGTCCATAGGTGTGTGCCTGTTGTCCGGTGGCGTGCAAGGCTTCTTTTTCACCGGTCGCTTGCCGCAAGTTGCCCGGATCATGCTTCTCATTGCCGCCCTTTTCCTCATTGAAGGCAGCCTGATTTCCGATGTGGTTGGAGCCATTTTGACCGCCGGCGGTCTGTCCCTTGCCAGGATGGCTGACGGCAAGCAGGAGACGAAACCGGCGGAGTAGCGCCTGCAACGCGATGTGCTAGGGGTGGCCCGCAATGCCCTTGTGGATCCCCATCACCATCGCTGCCGCCTTCCTGCAAAACGTGCGGTCGCTCTTGCAGAAGAACCTGACCGGCCGGTTGTCGGTGGGTGGGGCGACGTTCGCACGGTTCGTCTTTGCTTTCCCACTCGCGCTCACCTACGCCTTGGCGGTTACCATGGCCACGGGGTCGGAGGTACCGCCTGCCAATTGGCCTTTTTTGGGTTTCCTGATCCTCGGGGCCGTCGCGCAGATTTTGGCAACCTATGCGTTGCTTGCGAGCTTCCAGCACGGCTCCTTTGCCGTGGGGAACAGCTATGCGAGTACCGAGGCCCTGCAGGCTGCGGTCCTGGCTTCTATCCTTCTCGCTGAGTGGCTTTCCCTGTTAGGCCTCGTTGCCGTCCTTCTTGGCTTTGCCGGTGTTGTGTTGACCCGCTTGGGACACGTCGATGCGTCGCGCGCGGCCGAGGCGGTCAGGTTCGGACCCGCCGTCTGGTGGGGCGTGGCAGCTGGCACACTGTTCGCTTTCGCTTCCGTAGGCTATCGCGGTGCGTCGCTGAGCCTGGGTGTTGACTCAGTTTTTGTCAGCGCAGGCTGGAGCCTCGCCGCAGCGACGCTGCTGCAGACGGTTCTGATGGCGGTCTACCTGTCTTGGCGAGAACCGGGCACGGTCACCGCCACACTGAAGCAATGGCGCCAATCGGGGCTGATCGCGCTGGTTGGTGTTTCGGCGTCCATCGGTTGGTTTACCGCTCTGACCTTGCAGACTGCGGCACTTGTGAAAGCGCTGGCGCAGATCGAGCTGGCCTTCTCCACGCTGACAAGTTGGCTGTATTTCAAGGAACCGATCTCGGCGAGCGAGCTGGTGGGCATCGTGCTGATCGGTCTTTCGGTGGTGATGATCGTGCTCGTCGCTTAGTTTTAATGTGTCCCGCAGAGCCGGCTGGTTGGCGGGCGATTGTGCGTCTCGGGCAGGCCGTGCTACCCAAAGGGTCTTCTCCACATTGGTGACGCGATGGCCGGTCCTCGGCGCCAACCGCTGCATAAAGATATTGGTTTTGTGTTCATCCTCGTCCTGTCGGGCGGGGCGGCCGTTGGCGTCTATGTGCGCGACGGCCTGAGCCGCTTTCAGGAGATTCTATGGGACGATATACTACTTTGGCTGACGATCCTTCCCAAGGTCATCGGCGGTGTGCTGGTAGCGGCCTTTCTGCGGGTCCTGTTGCCCAAGGAGGTGGTGGCGCGCTGGATCGGAGAAAGATCCGGCCTCAAGGGGTTGGTGGTGGCGACGCTTGCGGGCGCAACGATCCCCGGCGGCCCCTTCACGATCTTTCCAATCGCCACATCGCTTTACCTTTCGGGAGCTGACCGCGGCTCGACGATCGCCTTTATCACCGCGTGGTTGACGGTTGGCATCAATCGGGCGATCGTCTGGGAATTGTCCTTCTTCGGAACCGAGTTTGTCATCGTCCGAACGCTGGTATCGCTTCCGGTCCCCATCCTGTGCGGGGTTGCTGCGCGTCTCTTGCCAGGGCGAACGGATGATGAGCGTGATGCCGATAGCCGTAAGCCTAAGCCGGAGATCGATGAATGATCGTTCTTGGCTTCGCGCTGTTTCTCTACGTGCTTGCGGCGGGCATGATCGTAGCCGCAGCGCGGCGTGACCGCGTTCTGGTTAGGGAAGGCTTTGCGGAAGCGCTCGACCAGTTCATTCGTATCCTGCCTCAGCTTACTGTCGGGATCCTGGGCGCGGGCTTCATCGCTGCCCTCGTTCCGTCCGAACTTGCGCAAACCTACCTTGGCGAAGGCGCCGGCGTGAGTGGATACGCGATCGCCTACATCATTGGTGTTTTGGTGCCCGGCGGTCCAGTCGTTGGCTTCGCCCTAGGCGCCGCTGCGATCAAGGCGGGTGCGTCGGTGCCTATTATTGGTGTGTTCGTTACCGCTTGGGCGTTGGTCAGCCTGCAGCGCACTCTGATCTGGGAGATCGCTATTGTCCCTCGGCGGGTTACCGCGATGCGGCTGCTTGTATCGGCGCCCATACCCATCCTGACCGGTTTGGCGATGACGCCGTTCTTTTAAGCAACGCGCCGCTTAGCGACTGAGGAAGCCCTGCATGCGATCCAAGGCCTCTTCGATCTGCTCCGCAGAAGCCGCATAGGACAGGCGCACGAAACCCTCCCCAAGGGTGCCAAAGTCCGGACCTCCAACCAAAGCAACGCCTTCTCGCTCCAGTAGTTCGGAGGCGAGCGCCTTCGCCTTGAAGCCGGTGTGCTTTACGTTTGCAAAGGCGTAAAAGGCGCCTTCGGGCTCGATGCAGGATACACCGGGCAGCGCATTGAGACCGTCGATCACAAGCCGCCGGCGCTTGGCGAACGCTGCCATCATGTCGTCCACGGGGTCAGTAGGACCCTCAAGCGCTGCCAGACCCGCCCATTGGCTGGGGGCATTCACGCAACTCCAGCAATTAACCGCAAGTTTGCGGGCCTTATCGATCAGCGCGTCGGGCCAGATTGACCACCCCATTCGCCAGCCTGTCATGGCCCACGTTTTTGACCAGCCGTTCAGGACGATCAGCCGGTCGCGAATGGATGGATAGCTCAGCAGGCTGATGTGCCTATCAGCGGGCTCATCGCCATCGTAGGTCATGCGATCGTAGATTTCGTCCGAGAGGATCGCCACATCCGGGTGTGCCTCGAGCCCCCGTACCAGCGCATCGATCTCAGCCTTTGGGGTCACGCCACCGGTCGGATTGGCCGGCGAGTTGATGATAACCAACGTCGTGGCGGGGGTGATCGCCTCCAGCACGTCCTGGGCCCTGAAGGCAAACCCGTTTGCTTCGGTGATGGGAAGCGGAACGGCGGTGGCGCCGGTAAACTCGATCATCGACCGGTAGATCGGAAACCCCGGATCGGGATAGATGATCTGCTTGCCCGGTCCGCCCATCATGAGGATCGCAGCGAACATTGTAACCTTGCCGCCCGGCACGATGAGAACGTTATCCGGCGGGACATCGGTTCCCGTTCGAGCATGGGTATAGGCCGCCACTCCCTCACGAACCTTTGGGATACCGCGCGCATCGGTGTAGCCGTGATGGCCGTCTCGCAGGGCCTTTATCGCTGCGTCGACGATAAAGGTTGGCGTCGCGAAGTCCGGCTGTCCGATGCCTAGATTGATGACAGCTTTGCCATCGACGCCGCCCGAGGCGGCCAGCGCTTGCGCCCGCGCCAGAACGGCAAAAGCGTTCTCTTCGCCAATGCGATCAAAGGCGGAATTTGTATCAATCATGACGAAATCTCTTTGGAGGCGTTGGAGGCTGGTGGCCTGCGCCCAACGATGGTTTCGCGATAAAGAATGTACAAGCCCGATCCAATGATAATCGCCGCGCCAATCAGCGTCCAAGATGTTGGGATGTCGCCGAACCACAACCAGCCAAGGCCGATCATCCAAACGATCTGGGTGTAGATGAACGGCGAGAGGGTGGATGCGTCGGCACGCTGATGTGCCTTGACGAGAAGCCAATGCCCGACGCCGCCGACCAAGCCTGTGCTGAGAAGGATAAGCCAGGTAAGACCATCGGTCGGCCAGACCCAGACAAAGATGCCGATTGGCATGATGACGATTGCAGGAACAGCCGCCGAGTAAAACACGAGCGATGCCGCATCTTGACCAGTCGCAAGCAGGCGTGTGGTCAGCGAATAGAAGGCAAAGCAGGTCATCGATGCCACGGCAATAAGCGCAGGCCAGCCCAGGCCATCGAGGCCTGGCCGCGTGACAATCAAGACCCCGATGAAACCCACCGCAATCGCTGCCCAGCGGCGCACGCCGACATGCTCGCCGAGCAACGGAACCGCCAGCGCAGCGACCACAATCGGCGCACTGAACATGATGGACGCGGTCTCGGCGAGCTGGAGATGCTGGAGCGCAAAGAAATTGAAGACGGTGGTGCCAAGCAGCAGCAGCCCACGCGTGATCTGAAGCCAAGGGCGGTCGGTTTTGAGTCGACCGGGGTGACGCCAAAGCTGCAGGAATGCGAAACAGAACAGCAGATGCGTTGCAAACCGCACCCAGGCAACCTGCAAGATAGGTAGCGATGCACCCAGATGCTTTCCCATCGCATCGAGCAGAGAAAACAGTGCCACGGCCATGATCATCAAGCTGATCGATAGCATTGTGGCTGCTGATGAGGGTCCTGTGGGCTTGGCTTGCGCGAGCGGCATGGCCTGCGCCCTATCATTGCGGGCGCAGGCCGTCCATTGAACGCTCGGTTTTGGCTAAGTTAGCCCGTGGCGAGTCGGCTTGGCGCCGTGTCGTCCCTGCCGCCGCGATCAGCGTTAGGCTGCCCATTGGTTCGACCGAGAAGGTTGTCCTCGACCTTGCGCAGAAGTGTTCTAAGCTTATCGCTCTCGCGCGGATCAATATCGGTCAGAGCCTCATTCTCCAACGTTGCGAGCGCACCGTCCAGCTCACTGATAAGTGCACGCCCATCGTCCGTCAGAAAGACACGTGCCGCCCGCGCATCGGAAACAGACTGCCGTCGCTCCACGAGGTTTTGTGCGCTCAAACGCGCCACCATTTTCGTGATCGTTGGTGGTTGGACCGAAAGCGTCAGCGCCAATGCGGTCATTGACTGACCATCCTCCTCAGCAAGCGCTTTGAGGATCTGATCCTGCCCAGGATAAATTTTCAATTGGCCAAGCACCGACGCTGCGCGATGGCGGTGAGCCTTCGCAGCTTGGGCGAGATGGTACGTGACCGACTTGCGTAGATTGTAGCTCATGTTGCCCCACTGAAGTTGTGACGCTGTCTTACAACAAGCCGGTTAAAAATCGATTCGAAAGCACTTCTATAGTTATCTTTCTAGATTAACGCGAGCTTTCATCGAACAAGCTCTGCAATTTTAACCCCTACATCCGACTAAAACCCCGCTTTCTTCGGAATCGTAAACTCGATTACTGAATGAAGATGGATAATCTATATTTCAATTTTTCGCTAAATATTGATTTTTATTCGATTTATATTTGAATTTATATTATATCAAATTCGATTGAAATGCTGGCATTTCGGTTTTCGAGCGGAGCGAGCCGGGTTTTTCTCCGCGTTCGGAAATGATGCGTGCGATGGTTTGGTTGGGTCTTGGCGCGCTTGGCTTGGGTGCGGAGGCGCTCTAAACAGCGAAGCCTGCACCATGAGGCGGCGAGACCTCGTCATGGGTCCGGCAGTTTCGATGCATAGGGATCAACGGGTGAGCCAAGGCAGCGTCAGCTTTTGGTCAGATCTTAGGGCGAGCGACTTTGAGCGTTCTCGGTTGGGAGAAGCTGTCGCTGTTCTTCCTCTGGGTGCGATCGAACAGCATGGCCCGCATCTGCCTGTTGGCACCGATGCGCAAATCAGCCAGGGAATGATCGCAGCGCTTCGAGGCGCGCCTTTGCAGTCTGCCGATGTGCTTGTCTTGCCTGCAATGCAGATCGCCAACTCAGTCGAACACGTCGATGCGCCCGGCACCGTGTCACTGGGGCGCGAATTGACGATTGAAATGGTCTTTGCGGTTGCTGCCAGTGTTCACCGCGCGGGTGTGCGCAAGCTTGTCCTTATCAACGCCCATGGCGGCAATGTCGGGGTGATGGTCGATGCAAGCCACGCGATCCGGCAAGAGTTCGGCATGCTGTGTGTTGCCACCAACTGGATGCGACTGGGGCTTCCCGGAGGCATCATCGCCGAGACCGCGCGTGCTGTTGATGTGCATGGTGGCCACCTTGAGACCGCTCTGATGCTGGCCTTGCGACCCGACTATGTTGCGATGGGCGAAGCAAGATCCTTTCCCAGTCTGCAGGGAGACCTCGCCGAGCGCTATCATCTCTTGCGTGCTTATGGGCCAATCGGGTTCGGTTGGATGGGCCGGGACCTGAACGCCGCCGGGGTTGTCGGTAGCGCTGCCGCGGCCACCGCAGAACAGGGGCAGCGCATCATTGCCCATCAGGTTGAGCAATTTGCCCTGCTGCTTGATGAGGTGGCTGACTTTACGCCCGGCTGGTTTGCCCAATGATGTCAGAAGATATCGAAAGATAGACGCTCGCCTCTTTTACAGGCGGTGCTCAAAAGCAGGGCATTGAGTATCGTTGTTGTGGGTGACAAATCCCTTGGGTTGCGATTAACTCGCGCAATCATCGCAAGCCAATCGCCCGCGTGGGTCAAAAGCCGGCAGCGATGCAACAGGGAGTCCACTTTATGAAATCCACACTTATCCGCACCGCCGCCGTCCTTATGGGGGCGACCATGCTGGCCGGTGCCGCCAACGCTGAAACGCTCCGCTGGGCGCGCGTTGGCGACTCGTTGACGCTCGATCCTCACGCGCAGAACGAGGGGCCGACCCATACGCTCGCGCACCAGATTTACGAGGGGCTCTTGCAGCGCGACATGGCCGGGCAGATCATTCCCGCGCTTGCCACCGACTGGGCACCGCATACCGATGATCCGACCGTTTGGGTTTTCACTCTGCGCGAGGGCGTGACCTTCCATGATGGCGCCGAGTTCAACGCCGATGATGTCGTATTCTCGCTTAACCGGGCGATGAGCGAGACGTCGGCGATGAAAGAGCTTCTGGCTTCCGTTGCAGAGGTCACCAAGGTTGACGATCTTACCGTCCACATCCGCACCGAAGGACCCAATCCGCTGTTCCCCAGCAACCTCACCAACCTGTTCATGATGGATGAGGGGTGGGCAGAAGCGAACGACACGGTCAATGTGCAGGACATCGCAAACGGCGAAACCAACTTCGCCACGCGGAACGCCAACGGAACGGGCGCCTTCCAACTCGTTAGCCGCGAGCCGGAAGTGCGGACGGTCCTTTCAGCAAACCCCAACTATTGGGGTATCGGCGAATTTCCGCTTGAGGTGACGGAGATCATTTACACGCCGATCCAGAACCAGGCGACGCGCGTTGCTGCGCTTTTGTCGGGCGAAGTTGACATCATCCAGGACATTCCGGTGCAGGACCTTGGGCGCGTGGCCGAAACCGACGGTTTGAAGGTGGTCACAGCGGCGCAGAACCGGGTCATCTTCCTGGGCATGCAGCAAGGGGAAGAAGACCTTGACACCGACAGCGTCGATGGCGCCAACCCGTTCGCCGACGTGCGCGTGCGCCAGGCGGTGAACATGGCGGTCAACCGCGATGCTATCCAGACAGTCGTGATGCGTGGTCAGTCAGCGCCGACCGGCGTTATCATGCCGCCCTTCGTCAACGGGTGGACCGAAGAACTCGACATGATCCCCGAAGGCGACATGGATACCGCCCGGACGCTCATGGAAGAGGCGGGCTACGGCGATGGTTTCGAGATCATCTTTAACTGCCCCAATGACCGTTACATCAATGATGAGGCGATCTGTCAGGCCGTTGTAGGGATGCTGGCGCAAATCGGCATTACGGCAAATCTTGAGGCACAAACCCGCGCCAACCATTTCCCGCTGATCCAGAACCAGGAAACCGAGTTCTATCTGCTGGGCTGGGGCGTGCCGACGTTCGACAGCGAGTACATTTTCAACTTCCTGGTCCATTCAACGACGGATGAGTATGGCTCGTGGAACAACACAGGCTACTCGAACCCTGAAGTTGATGAGATGATCGTCTCGCTGGCGTCTGAAACTGACCTCGATGTGCGCAATGCGACCATTTCCGATATCTGGGCCCAGGTTCAGGAAGATGTTCTGTACATCCCGATCCACAATCAGGTTCTCAATTGGGGCATGAAAGAAGGGATCGACTTCCCCGTGCAGCCGGAAGACCAGCCGCACTTCAAGTTCCTCCAGTTCACCGGGATGTGATTGGGCTTGCAAAGCCAATCCAATAAGCTGTTGGGGCGAGCAACACGGTTGCTTGCCCCTTCGGCGGACCAGGTGTCAGTCGGATCAGGACAAGCGGGCGCCGACGCTGACGCTTTCATATTGTGCGCGACGCGATCCCCAGCATCGCGCCATCAACCAGGGTAGGAAACTCATGGCCCTCAGACGCAAGTCTTCACACTCTTCCCGCAGATCATCTCTCGTTCTTTCGCTCTCCGCATTGGCGCTCGCGACAGCTTTCACGGCTACCCCGGCCAGCGCTGAAACCTTCCGCTGGGCGACAACGTCTGACCCAAACACGATGGATCCGCATGCCGCCTCGTCGGCGCCGGTTTTGGGCTTTCTCAACAATGTTTACGAAGGCCTGGTGCGCCGCGACCGCTCGATGGCGATCGAGCCGGCTCTTGCCGAGCGCTGGGAAGCGTTGGGCGGCGAAGGCTGGCGCTTCCATTTGCGCCAAGGGGTTACCTTCCACAATGGCAATGCGCTGACAGCAGACGATGTGCTCTTTTCCTATGAGCGTGCTTCCGGCGAGACGTCTGATGTTCGTTCCTGGTTCGCACCCGTGACCGAGGTTGTTGTCGTCGATGATTTCACCATCGACTTCATGACGTCTGCACCCAACCCGATCTTCCCCGGCTCCATTGCCAACTTCATGATCATGGACAGGCAGTGGACCGAGGAAAACGGTGCCGCGACGCCCGCGACCGATGAAGAGCGTTTCACGACCCTCAACACGAACGGCACCGGTGCTTTCCAGATGGTCGAGCGGTCGCCCGGTGTGCGTACGGTGCTTGAGCCCTTCGATGGCTGGTGGGGCGAGGTCGAGCACACTATCACCCAAGGCGTTTACACGCCGATCCAGTCGGACGCGACGGCGCTGGCGGCGCTCATTGCGGGCGATGTCGACTTCATCAACCCGGTGCCGATCCAGAATGTCGCCCGGCTGCAAGAGACCGATGGCATCGACGTCATCGTCGGCGAGGAAGCCCGCGTCATGATGCTTGGCTTCAAGCATGACGCCGACACATTGGTCTTTGATGGCTCGCCCAACCCCTTCCAGGATTCCCGCGTCCGGCAGGCGGTCTATCACGCCATCAATGTTGATGCGATCAACACGACGATCATGCGCGGTGCGGTCGAGCCGGTTTCGCAGCTTGTAACGCCCGATATGCGCGGCTTCTCAGAAGGGCTCGGCGATCGGCTTGAGTACAACCCCGATGGCGCTCGCGCCCTGCTTGCCGAGGCCGGCTACGAGGACGGCTTCACTTTCTCGCTGGTCTGCCCCAACGACCGTTACATAAATGACGCGGCGGTCTGCCAGGCAGTTGTCGGCATGTTGGCGCAGATTGGCATCACCGCCGATCTGACAACCATGCCCGTCGCCAACTACTGGCCAGAACTGCGTGCCGATCAGTTCGATATGTACCTGCTGGGCTGGTCGCCGGGTACGTTTGACCATGAGCACCCGATCCGGTTCCTTGTTTCCACGCCCAATGAGGAGGCGCGGCTGGGGTCGTGGAACTTCGGTGCCTACTCGAATGTCCGCGTCGATGAGCTTCTGCCCGCTGTTCAATCCGAAGTGGACGAGGCCACACGGCAGGCCATGCTTGATGAGATCACTGCTCTCTATCAGGAGGAGGTGGCTTATGTGCCGATGTATTCCCAACCCATTCTATGGGGCGTTCGAGAGGGCGTATCGCTATCGCCGCGCTCGGATAACTTTTTCATCCTGCGTTGGGTCACGGTCGAGTGAATACTGAAACTGACCACGGGCGGCGTCTTAAAGCGCCGCCCTTTCTTTATCGATTGAAGGAGCGGCACGTTTGCTGACAACCATCTCCGCTCTCGCCTTGTGCGTGCAAGTCGCCGACTACGCGGCGTTTCACCTGAGCTATCATCCGGCGCGGGAGGAGCAGTCCGATAGATTGTACGACCAAAGCGATGAGTGGGCGCGGCAACTCAGCGAAATGGTATCTGATGACGAGGTTTTCATTGCAGCGCTGCACGACGCAACGCGCGCGGCGAACGAACTGTCCGGTGACGCCTTGAATGCGGAACTGGCTCGCTGCCAGCAGGCTGATACCGCTCAACCTTCGCGGAAAGGGTAGGAGCGCACAAATGTTGGGCTACATCATCCGCCGCGTTCTTCAGTCTTTCCTCGTCCTGCTGGTCGTTGGGCTGATCGCGTTCCTGATGTTCCGTTATGTCGGCGATCCCATCGAGAGCCTTCTGGGGCAGGAACGCACGGTTGAGGATATCGCCAATCTGCGCGAGCGCCTTGGCCTCAATGACCCCTTCATCGTGCAGTATTTCAACTTTCTTGTCGGCGCTTTGCGCGGCGAGTTTGGTATTTCCTATCGCGCGGGCGTGCCGGTCTCGCAACTGATTGCTGAGCGGCTGCCGGCCACCCTAGAGCTTGCGTTCGTTTCCGGTCTTTTTGCGCTGGTGGGCGGGCTCGCATTGGGGGTCTACACCGCTTTGCGGCGCAAGGGCGTGATGGCGACAACCATCATGACGGTGTCGTTGATTGGTGTGTCGCTGCCGACGTTCCTGATCGGGATCACGCTGATCTGGATTTTTGCAGTCGAACTGCAATGGCTGCCCTCCAACGGGCGTGGGGAGGTGGTCGCTCTTGGCGGCTGGACCACCGGCTTCCTCACCGAATCCGGTCGCGCATCGCTTATCCTGCCGGCCATCACCCTTGGCCTCTACCAGCTTACGCTGATCATGCGGCTCGTCCGATCCGAGATGCTCGAAGTGCTGCGCACCGATTATATCAAGTTTGCCCGTGCACGTGGGCTGTCATCTAGGGCCGTGAACTTTGGGCATGCGCTGAAAAACACTTTGATACCTGTGATCACGATAACCGGTCTTCAGCTTGGCTCTATCGTCGCGTTCGCGATCATCACCGAGACAGTTTTCCAATGGCCGGGCGTCGGCCTGATGTTCATCAACGCCATCAACTTCGTCGATATCCCGGTGATGGCGACGTATCTGATGCTGATCGCGGTGTTCTTCGTGATCGTCAATCTGGTTGTCGACCTTCTCTATTTCGCGGTCGATCCAAGGCTGCGCGTCGAGCGGTCATCGAGCAAATAGGATGGGTGGGTAATCATGACGGACGCGCCGATCGAAACCAAACCGACACCCGTTTCCGTTGAGCCGGAAGCCATCGTTGGCGATCCCCCGTCCTTGTGGGCACGCATTGCCGCGTCTGATGTCTGGTACTCGTTCACCCGCTCGCCTGTGGCCATCGTCGCAGCCATTGTGGTGCTCGTCATTGTCCTTGCCTCTCTTCTCGCGCCGCTGATCTCGCCGCAAGACCCGTTCAACCCTGCGGAGCTCAATCTGATGGACGGCTTCACGCCGCCCATGGAAGCCAACCAGTTCACAAGCAACGTTTACTGGCTTGGCACGGATGATCAGGGCCGCGATATCTTTTCAACCATCCTGTACGGTTCCCGGATATCCCTGTTTGTTGGGGTGTCGGCGGTACTCCTCGCCATGGTGATCGGTATTCTACTCGGGTTGCTCGCTGGCTATCGGGGCGGCTGGACCGATACCATCATCATGCGGATCGCCGACGTTCAGCTCACCTTCCCCTCCATTCTTATTGCGCTTCTGGTCTTCGGCATCGTCCGAGGGTTGGTCCCTCCAGACATGCGCAACGATGTGGCGGTCTGGATTTTGATCGTATCGATCGCCTTGTCAGACTGGGTGCAATACGCACGGACGGTGCGCGGCGCGACCCTTGTGGAGCGCAACAAGGAATATGTTCAGGCGGCGCGCGTAATCGGCGTTCGACCTTTCACTATCATGATCAAGCATGTGCTGCCCAATGTGATGGGTCCGGTGCTCGTGATCGCGACCATCGGCCTTGCCCTTGCGATCATCGCTGAGGCGACCTTGTCGTTCCTTGGTGTGGGCATGCCCAAGACCACCCCGTCCCTGGGCACTTTGATCAACACGGGACAGGATTTCCTGTTCTCTGGCGAGTGGTGGATTCTGTTCTTTCCCGCTGTTGCGCTGCTGGCGCTCGCCTTGTCGGTGAACCTGCTTGGTGACTGGCTGCGCGATGTCCTCAACCCGAAGCTGAGGTAGCGCACGATGGCACTTCTCGATATTCAAGGGCTGACCGTCACCTACCCGACGCGCCATGGTGTGTTCACCGCAGTCGATACAGCCAACGTGACCATCAACCCTGGTGAGATCGTCGGTATCGTCGGGGAGTCCGGGGCCGGAAAGTCCACCATTGGCAATGCGATCATGGGCCTTCTGGAGCCGCCTGGCCAAATCTCCGCCGGGACTATTGAGCTGCAGGGCAAGCGTATCGATGCGCTGGATCGCGACGCGATGCAGGCGCTTCGCGGGCGCGCGGTGTCCATCATCATGCAGGACCCGCTGACCGCGCTGAACCCGCTTTACACGATAGAGCACCAGCTTGTTGAGACGATTGAGCATCATCGGACGGCGGGCGGTACGTCTGCGCAAAACAGAGCGGTTGAGCTGCTGGACGCTGTGGGTATTCCCGACCCGGAGATCCGGATCAAACACTATCCGCACCAGTTTTCCGGCGGCATGCGCCAGCGTGTCGTGATCGCGCTGGCGCTGTCGACCGAACCCAGCCTGATCATTGCCGATGAGCCGACGACGGCGCTTGATGTGTCCATCCAGGCGCAGATCCTTGAACTCATCAAGAAGCTGGCGCGTGAGCGCGATGTCGGCGTCATGCTGATCACCCACGATATGGGCGTGATTGCGGAAACGACCGACAAGGTCGTCGTCATGAAAGACGGCAAGATCGTCGAGCAGGGACCGACCACGCAGGTTCTCGGATCACCCGATCATCCGTACTCGCGGAGCCTGATTGCGTCGGTGCCGCGTGCTGATGCGCGGTTGCACCGGTTTCCCAACCTCCAGGGCGAGGGGGACGCATCGTCGAAGCTGCCGACCATTGACGTGTCCACCCACTGGTTGGGCCAAAGCGGCAACCAGAACCTGCAAGGGAGCGGTGAGCCTGTGATAGCGGTGCGGGACCTGCTGATGGAGTTTCAGACGGTCTCCTCTTTTTTCAAAAGCAAGCGCCGCTTCATGACCGCTGTCGATCATGTCTCGTTCGACATCAAGCCGGGTGAAGTCTTCGGGATTGTGGGGGAATCCGGTTCGGGCAAATCAACTGTCGCGAAGATCATCGCCGGATTGCTGTCCCCGTCGGGAGGGTCGGTGCTGCTTGATGGGCAAGACCTCAAGGCGCCTGCGAATTCTGAGGTTCGTAATCAGCAGCGGCAGGCGATCCAGATGGTTTTTCAGGACCCGTATTCTTCGCTTAATCCGCGGATGCGCGTTGATGATATCGTCGCCGAGCCGATCAGACTGCACAATCTGACTGCCTCTGCCGCCGAGACGTCACGGATTGTCACGGAGCTTTTGGGTCTCGTTGGGCTGCCGCCCGAGGCTGGCAAGCGCTACCCGCATGCGTTCTCTGGTGGGCAGCGTCAACGGATCTCGATTGCGCGAGCGCTCGCGACGCGTCCGCGCTTCCTGATTTGTGACGAACCAACCTCCGCCCTCGACGTTTCGATCCAGGCGCAGGTGCTCAACCTGTTGAAAGACCTGCAGGAAACGCTTGATCTGACCTTGCTATTCATCAGTCACGACCTGCCGGTCATGCGCCAGATGTGCGACCGTATTGGCGTGATGTACCATGGCGAAATGGTCGAGCTTGCGGACACCGACAGCCTGTTCAACCGGCCACAGCACCCGCACACACAAGAGCTTATGGCCTTGATGCCAAAGCTCGACATGCTCTCACGCGACGGCATCGAGATCGCTGCCTGAGTGCGGTCCTCGCCGCCGTCAATTGAGATCGGCGCGGGCCAGTAGCTTGGGAATGGCTTTTTTCAGCTTGAAAAACCCGGCGGTGGCGCGCGGGAACGCGTGCACATCCCAGGACCTTTGAACCGGATGAAGTTCCAAGCCGGAATTGGCCGGAATTGTCCGGTCTTTTGTCGCGACAAAGGCCGCCGATGGCCCTGCCATAGCCATCGGATGGCACAGACATGACAGCCCATGGTCGGCGCAGGCTTGGTTGATGGCGTCCCAGTCGGGCGCCAACGCGACATGCTGGGTACCGTCTCCGTTCGAGACGATCCGATCGGCTGCCTCAGCGAGCGCCGAACGGGTAAAGGCGGTCGCCTTATCCCCGCCGTTGAGCTCCGCTTCAAGCGGTAGCTGCCCGACAGTGATGATCAGTTTGGGCGGGTTGGCTTGCCAGCCGGGCCAGCTCTCGGGATTGAGATCATCGGTGGTCAGCAGCAGCGCATAGTCCCCATCGGGAACGCGGGTCCGGCCTTCGGGCGGAGGAAGCGGTGCTGGGTGCTCCAGGTCTTCGTCAAGTGGCTCGGCGAACGCGGCCAAGTCGGTCGGACGAAAGCGGCCATTGCTGAACTTGGCGATGTTATCGGGGCGGGCGAGGTAGGTCTTACCGCGGGTGTGAAGCCCGCCAACCCAGCGCCAGGACAGCGTATTGCTCGCGGGGTCAGCGTCGACGAGGTGCTGGTAAAAGAAATCCGCACCAAGCGCCCAAGGCAGACGCAGGGTGAAGATCCAGATCGACGCGAACCACATGCGGGCGTGGTTGTGTAGCCACCCCGTTTCGACCAGTTCTTGCGCCCAATCGTCGAACCCCTCAATTCCGGTCTCGCCTGCGATCGCAGCTTCGTAGTCGCGTCGGAGCGCACCATCCTTTTCAAGATCGCGAAACCCGTTCTGTCGCTCGATGAGATAACGATCCCAGACGCTTGGCCGCATCTCGAGCCAGCCTTTGAAGTAGGCGCGCCAAAACACCTCCTGGATGAACTTCTCTGCCGCTTCCAGGCTATGGTGTTTGAGCACTTCGGCGACGACTTCGCGCTCGGTGATCATGCGGCGGCGCAGATAGGGCGAGAGCATCGAGACCGCTTGCGGCTTGCCTGGCCCCGGATCGGTATTGCGGCCTGATGCATAGGCGCGGCCCGCCTGAGGTGCATAAGCGGTGAGGCGTTCTCGTGCCGCCGCGCGGCTGGGCGGGAAGTCATGCAAGGGATTATGCAGCATCGTTACGCGGTGCTTGCTTGGGCGCGGCTATCAGCTTTTTCAGCGTGGGTCTTAGGGGCAGAAACAGCCGATAAGCACCCTCTGCAATCCACGGGATCGGTGGCACACTCAACAAGCTGCCCAACCAGCGCAACCGTGGAAGAGTTTTCATGACCTCAAAGAAACCACGCGCGCCAGAGACCAGGGATCCATCGGCTCGCCGGACATGAAACCTGGCCATCGCATCGGCCGTTTCGAGGTCGCTTGCTCCTGTGCCGGTCACCGACACGTCGTGCCACCGGATCGCGTCCGATCCCTCCATTGACTGATACAGAGCAATTTCGCGCTGGCAAAGAGGGCAGGCCCCGTCATAGTAGACGGTGCAGGCGGCTTCGTTCGTTTGGTGACCGGTGGTATCGATTTCGGATCGATGTGTCTGAGATAAATCTGCCATAAGCTGCCATATAAACAGTAGCCTTTGGCTGACGAGTGTTTGGAGTGAATTGAGGATGGCGCTTGATGTCGCAGTGATTGGTGCGGGCATGGCGGGGCTGGCAGCGGCGCGGACCCTGGCTAGCGCCGGGCATGCGGTTGCTGTCTTTGATAAGGGGCGCGGGATCGGTGGACGCCTTTCGACGCGGCGCACCGAATGGGGGGCGTTTGACCATGGCGCTCAATTTGCCACCGTGCGTGATCCCGCATTCTCCGCCTACATTGCAGACCTGCATACAGCAGGCATCGTCGAAGTCTGGGACCCAGCGGGCCATCTTCGGGAAGACGGTGCGATGATCGGCAAGCCGGGTATGGCTGAGCTGGTCAAAGCCGGGTTTGCCGATGCGCAAGGTGTGACAGTCACGACCAGCTTCGAAGTTGCGCATATCGGCAAGGTCGCTGAAGGCTATGTCCTTTCGGACAAGGATGGTGCCCACTCGGTGCCCTTCGACAAGGTGATCGTGACCGCACCAGCGCCCCAGGCCGCCCATTTGCTCGACGCATTCGGTGGGCCCTTCGGGGCGCTCAATGATGTCGCCTATGCCCCTTGCTACACATTGTTGGCCGCTTTCGATGGCTATCTGGGCGCGAAAGACGTACCAGACCTCGCCAAAGGTGGTCCTCTTGGTTTCGCCTGCCGTCAGGCGTCACGCGGAGCGGACCGGCAAACCGACAAGGACCTTTGGGTGGTGCAGGCGTCGGCTGACTTTTCCACCGAGCATATTGAGCGAGAGCGCCCCGAGATGGTGCCGGTGCTGTTGCGCGCGTTTCAGGAGGCGTTGGGTATTCCCGTGCCTCAGCCCGTTTACGCTGCCGGCCATCGCTGGCGCTACGCTAAGGTGACCAACGCCCATGGCGAACCGTTTATTCTCTCAGCAGATGGCACTTTGGGCGTTGCGGGCGACGGCATGCTCGGGCCACGCGTCGAGCTTGCTTTCCTCTCAGGCGTTCGGCTTGGCGAAGCAATGACCTGATTGCCAGCGTGCCTTTCGCCGCTGAAAAGCGAGATCAGAACCTGAAGGTGGTGCGGATCGTGCCAACATACGTCCAGCTGTCTGGACCATCCAGTCTACCAACGCTGGGCAGTGCCCCAGCACCGTTTGAGTCGGGACGGAGGATGGTCGGGTTCGCGTATTTGCCATAGTCGGCTTCAGCACCGAGCATGATCGTCAAGCCATTACCGAACGACAGCCCGACGCCAGCGTTGGCGCCGACGCTGAAACGCCACTCATCGTCATCCAAGTCCGTGGTGACAGACGAGTTCAAAATGCCCAGGCCGAAATCGAAGCGATCAAGCGAGTCCGTTCCATCGAGCGTGGAATAGTTGAGACCAACCTCACCGCCTAGAATGCCGAAAAGGACGCTGTCTCCAAGGACCGGCTGGCCGTAGGCAAGTTGGACGTTGGCGAAAGCGCCATAGGTGTAGGTGTCGAGGTTCGTATTGTAGTTGAACTCGGCAAAGCTGCCGGGATCGGCGCTGAAAGCAATCCGCCCGTCGAAATCCTCGTCGTACGTTTCCCCGATGAAACGCGTACCGGTGTTCAGCTGGATCGCGAAGTTGTCGCTGAGAGACTGTTGTAGCCAGTTCTTTTCCAACTCGAGCTGATAGCTTTCATACTCTATATTGTAGCGAGAGGTGAAAAGGTCTGCCGACCGGAAAATAGGCGGTTGCGCATTCCCTCCGACATAAAAACCGGGATCAAGGCCCACACCGGGGATCCCGAGTCCATCGGGAAAAGCGACCGCATCGTAACGCTCATCTCCGTCGGCTTGGGTGTAGTTGAAGCGGATCGAAAGCGAATTGGGAAATCCGTCACCAAAACCCAAGTCATCAAGGCCAAATCCCGCTTCGATCCCATAGGTCCAACCATTAACGTCGGTGTCCTGATTGATCGCGGTGACCAGCGACGGGACGGCATCCTCTGTGACCAGGAGGTTTCGATCGAGGTTGCTGAAGAAAGCGCCGATCTCCGCGGAGGCATAGAAATCTGCAATTCCTGCTGCAGGCGCATCTGTCCTGGTCGTCCCTTGGTTGAACGTCTCTGGCGTAATCAGGTCGTCATCGAAGGGCGACTCACCAAAAAAGATGTTGGAGAAGAAAATACCAAAATGAGCTTCGTTGGCCTGCACTGTCTGTGGCGCCATAATCGTGGCCGTCAGGGCTGTGCCTGCCAGACCGAAAACCGTCGTCCGTAAAAAGTTGTGCCACTTCATAATCGCACCCCACCATGTGCCTAAAGGCTGCCCGCCCGATCAAAATGTAAACGCACGTTAACGAATTCGCGAAACACCGCCAGATTGCGAAAGACAAAACTGTGTCTAATTGGCATCAGGCCTGTGGCTGCGGCGCCATTAGATGGCGGGAGTCGCAAAATGATCACAGCTTGAGTGGGTTTGTTGTGGCGGTCGCGGGGCTGCGCGCGGCCTATCAAATAGTGTGTATCTGAGCTTTAGGGCCTTGGTCGCCCAAAGCGTCGCCGCAAAACACGAAGAGCCGATGAGGACAATTGCCGCCGTGCGTGGGGAAGGATCGCATCCGCTCTGACAACAGATTGCGGAGGCTGTTTTGGGGTTTCATGCGCCCCACGGTTGGCGAGCCGAGGGGCGCATGACTGTGCGCTGGTCAGACGACCTGTACGACGCCGTCGCTGATCAGCCCGCCGAGCGACAGATCATCGCTGAACGCAACGCCATCGACCTCAATGGTACCGCCGGGGTGGGTTACAAGCAGATCGCCGTCCGACGATGCGCTCAGACCCCAGCCTGTCTCCGCGTTCAGATCATCGAGACCGAAGACTCCATCGTCACCAAGGTTGCCTTTGAGCGAGTCAATGATGTCCTGGCCGGCAAGAACGATGCTGTCGCCAGCCCCGAAATCGCGGATGACGTCGTCGCCTAGCCTGCGATCAGACGGGTCAAACACGAACTGATCGGCCCCATCGCCTCCGAAGAGCTGATCGTTCCCGCGCCCCCCTTCGAGCACGTCGTCACCTTGTCCACCGCGCAAAATGTCCGCGCCGTTGTCGCCGGACAGCTTATCATTGCCCTTACCACCGTTCAGGATGTCGGTCCCGTTGCCGCCAGACAGCGCATCGTTACCCTTACCGCCGCGCAGGAGGTCTGTTCCGTTGCCGCCGGACAGGTCGTCGTCGCCTTTGCCGCCACGCAAGATATCTGAGCCACGTCCGCCGATGAGGATGTCGTTGCCGCTTCCGCCCGCAAGGCTGTCGCTGCCTTGACCGCCGAACAGCAGATCGTCTCCTGCGCGCCCGATCAGGACGTCTGATCCCGTTTCACCAGCCAGCGCATCGGAACCGGAACGGCCCAACAGCACATCGGTTCCCTCAAATCCGACGATGACGTTGAACGGGTTGGCGGCGTCGGCGGTGAGGACATCGGTGCCGCGGCCGCCCGCCTGAACGGTCGGGGCAAAATCGGCGTTCAGCGCGCCGACCAATGCCTGCGCGGCTTCGCTGGTGAATGGATCAACGCCAGCGTCAATCGCTTCGGCAATGACCAGACTATCGGCGAGAAACTGGTCGATCTGGCTTTGAGTTGGATGGCTCATGGTGGGCTTTCTCCTTGTGTTTGTGGGAACACCAAGCTTGCGTGTTTAAACAGATCATTTCGGCCAGGTGTCGGATATCAGGCGGGTCAAAACTGAGGACCGCCTCAGGATCGGGATGACGGTTGGTCAGGTTTCCCGAAAGGTTCGGCCGACCGCGAACAGCAGCGGTTCGAGCAGATAGGTCAGAAGCGTTCGATCTTCGGTCCGAAGGAACACATCGGCGGGCATGCCGGTGACCAGATTAAGGTCGTCGACGATGGAGGCATCGTCCGCGATCTCCACCAGGACCCGGAAGAACGGGGCGCTGGTTGCGGGATCGGTGTATGTGTCCGGTGAGATGCTGCGTACGGAGCCTTCAAGCCGGGGCGTTGAGCGTTGGGGCAGGGCGGAAAGCGCGATCATCGCTTCCTGGCCGACCGTAACAAGATCGATATCCTGTGGCCGGATTGCAGCTTCGATGACCAGGGCCTCTTCGGTTGGAACGAGGTCAAAAAGCGGATCGCCCTGGGCGATTACAGCGCCTTCGGTCACATCTCTGAGATTGCTGACCTGCCCGGTGACCGGAGCGCGAATGATCGCGCGCTCGACGGCATCGGTCTGAATGGCGAGCTCCTGTTCGAGTTGAAATCGACGGCTTTGCGCCTGTGCAAGTTCGCCATCCAACTCGCGTGCCCGCTCATCCTGCACGGCGGCCAGCTCCAGCTGAGACGCACCGATGGCTTCGCGGACTTCCGCGATCCGCGCGTTAAGCAGCCCGATTTGACCGCCAAAAGAACTCAGCCGACGCTGCAAATCGTAAATGCGGGTTGCGCGAACCAGACCACGTTCGAACAGGGGAGTGAGCATGCGCTCTTCTTCGGTGGTGATACGTGCCTGTTCCTCAAGGCTTATGATCTGCCGCGCGAGACCTTCGATCTGGTCTTCCTGCTGCTCAACGCTGTGGCGCAAAAGCGCCAGCCGGGTGCGGATGGCGGTCCGGTTCGATTGGAAGCGTTCCCTTTCGGCAGCGACAATAGCCAACAGGTCCGGCGCATTGCCGAAGCGGTCTTCCACCGGTGAAAAGTCCGGTGCGTCGCTGCCCAACCGTTCCGCCCGCAGCCGAATCTCTTGGGCCATGACTTCGATCAGGCTGCTTTGCGCGGCGTTGAACGATGCCTGCGACAGCGCGTTGGAGATCGTGACCACGGTCGATCCCGCCGCCACGAGATCCCCCTCGGTGATACCGAGACTTGCCAGCCGCCCAGGGCCCGGTGCTTCGACGGTCCGTGTTTGACCGGCAGGGCTTATGCTGCCGGTTGCGATGACAGCGCCAGAGATTGGCACCGCGACAAGGAACGCTCCAGCGACGGCAAGGGTCCCCAGCAATGTTCGGTTCGCCGAACGCAATGGGACTGCCAGTTTGCCACGCAGGCCGGCATTGTCGTTGGACGCGCCCGGCGCTTGTCCAGTAGAACCCAGAAGCTCACGAAATTGTTTCATGCTTCTTGTCCTTTCAGGCGTTTCAAAGGCGTCTGGTCGGGCTGGCTGTTGGCCGAAGCGCTACGCTGACTTGCCTCGGCAAGCCGTCTCCAGGCGTCGCGCGCCGCGAGCAGCTCGCGCAGCCCGCCAATCATCTGTTCGAACGGCGCGACCGCGCGCGCGAACAACAACAGTGCCGCGATCAGACCGCCTGCGCTCAACGCGCCACGCGTCACAAGCCACGCGCCCGTAGCCAGCAGGAGCAATTGAAAGCCCAGGCGGATCCCTTTGACCGTTGCCGTAACGCTCCCCGTCATCTCAAGACTGGTCGAGAGCAGCGTCATTGCGTTGCCGCGCAGGCCGATCGAGGCATCGAGCGAACGCTGTGTTGGCTGGGCGGCATGAATTTGCAGCGCAACGTTGCCCTGGTCGAGAACGAGGCGCGATGCGGCCACGTTTCGCCCATCGCGCCGGTCCAGCCATAAGGCTGCCCCTGTCAGCAGGGCTGCGAGGATCAAGGCGTAGAGCGCAAACAGGGGGTGTAAAAGCGCCAGAGGCACAAGAAAGATCGGTGTCCACGGGCCATCAAGCAGCATGGTACCGCCCCGCCCGCATATCCCCGCCCGCAACAGGCTCGCATCCTGGCATGTTCTTTTGGCCTGGTCGGGCGGCAGTGTCTTGAGCAGCGACGCGGTCAGCGTGCCGTCGATCCACTGCGATGATCGCACAAGGATCGCGTTGCGTGTCGCCTCAAGCCGGGCGCTAGCGAACAGGGCCAGCAGCGCGATACCGGTCAGCGCGATCAGCGTTTCCATCGACCCTGTCGACAGGATGCGGTCAAAGACCTGAAGCATGTAGATCGGCAAGGTCAAAGCCAAGAGACCGATGACCAAGCTGATCAGCAAAAGCGTGATGAGATGGGGACGGATGGTGGCCATGACGGCGTCTGTCGGGTGCATCTCGAAACCTCTGGTCAACGCATGATCAAAAGTTTGAGGGAAAATTTCCCACAAAACAAGACGTGTATTGATTCTTGTCTGTATTTTTTCTGACTTCTTCTCTTATCTATATGATTTTAAATGATAAAAAATTTATATGACTGGCAGCGTTTTCAGGGTAACCCGAATTTTTTTGTACCCTTTGTATCGATAAAATCGTGCGAATTCAGCCCGAGCCGCCTTGCAACGCAGGGTCGTTGATTCAACCAAATCAGTCGTAAAGAGCGGCGGGGCCGCACACACACCGCTGATCTTGGGATAGGCGTCTTAAAAGTGCTGGCGAGGCGCTAGCGGCTCGCCAAGGCGACCGCAATCTGTGCTGCAATTTTTGCATTGTTACGAACAAGTGCAATGTTGCTGCGCAGGCTCCGACCTCCTGTGATCTCGACCAAGCGGCCGAGCAGGAATGGCGTGACGTCCTTACCGGTGATCCCCTCCTGTTCGAGGTCCGCCTGAGCCCTGTCGATGAAGCCCATCATTTCGGCCTGGGGTATCTCGGCGTCCGAGGAAATTGGATTTGCCACCAACATGCCGCCCGGGCCGTTGTCTCGCTCCCCGAGCATGGCGGCCAGCGCTTCCCGCTTGCGCTGAAAGTTGGCAATCTCGCGCGCGTTGTCGGCGCGTAACGGAGCGGCAAGTCCAGACGTTCGTGACCAGAAGGCGGGCATATCGTCGGTCTGAAAACCGATAACGGGCACCCCGTTGGTTTCCAGCATTTCGAGCGTTTTTGGAATGTCGAGAATGGCCTTTGCGCCGGCTGCCACGACGATGACATTGGTGCGAGCCAGCTCGATCAGGTCTGCCGATATGTCGAAGCTTTGCTCAGCACCCTTGTGAACACCGCCAATGCCGCCTGTCGCAAATACCTTGATGCCGACCATTGCGGCGATCATCATCGTGGCCGCAACCGTCGTGCCGGCAGTTTCGCCGCGGGCGATTGCGTAGGCCAAATCGGCCCGAGATACTTTGCGTGCGCCTTTGGTTTTGGCCAAGTCTGCACGATCATCGTCACTGAGGCCAACCTTGATGCGCCCCTCCAGAACCGCCAGTGTCGCTGGTGTTGCGCCTTCATTGCGGATGACGGTTTCGACACCCGATGCCATGTTGAAGTTCTGCGGGTAGGGCATCCCATGCGTGATGATGGTGCTCTCAAGGGCGACCACCGGTTCGGCGGCTGCGAGTGCCCGCCCAACATCGGGCAGAATATCGATTGGCAAGTCGGCGGTCATGACTGTCTGGGATCGTTGTCTTTGGCGGCAAGCATACCAAGGGAAAGGCCGGGAACGACATCCTGATCCGACGCAATGGTCAATGCGGCAAGACAGGCGCCGGTTTTTGACGCAGTCGCCAGATCGTGTCCTCCGACAAGACCGTGCAACGTTCCGGCGATCATGGCGTCACCTGCTCCGGTTACGTCGACAACCTCGGTTTCGAGCGCCGTCATATCGGTCATTTCATCAGCTGTTAACACGCAATGCCCCTCCGCGCCCCGGCTAAGGACAATGTTCTTGGCCCCGCGCTTGCGGAGAGCGGCGATCAGATCAACGTCCCGTGCAACCTCCAGTCCCGTCAATGCGTGCGCTTCGCCACGGTTTGTGAACAACACCTCGACCCCTGACAGGTCGGCCGGGAGGCGCTGTGCCTTGGCCTGCGAGACGGTGTCGATGACCAGTTTGGCGGGCTGTGCCATGAGCATGGAGAGCGCGTCTGCGGGAAGGTTGCAATCAGCGAACACCCACTGCGACGGACCGGTGGCGAGGCCCGCGAGCGCTTGTGACGTGAGGCTATCGAAGATCGCCATCGATGCAACGCCTGTTACCAGTTCGCCGCTTGGTTCAAGGATTGCCGTGTAGTCAGCGGTTGGCGTCGCGGGATCAACCATTGCGTGCTTGAGGCTCACCCCCGCCGCTTCGGTGACGGCGCGAAGTGCTTCGCCGCCCGCGTCGTCACCAAGTCGCGTGATCAGGCTAACCGTGTGCCCCAATCGCGCCAGCGTTTCCGCAACGTTGCGTGCAACCCCGCCGAAGCTCGTGGTCAGCGTCGCGGGGTTGGACGTACCCCGGCGATGGGGTTCCTTCAGAGTGTATTTGCGGTTGATGACCGCGCCACCAACGCAGGTTATCACAGCGGATTTTTGGACGGTCACCGTCGACATGCCTGTATCTATCCGGCCGATGGGTTGAGCGACAATGCCGCTTTCAAGACGGAATTTGCAACCGCTTGCAAAAATGCTGATGGTGCGCGCACAGGGCGTGACAAACGAGCTTTCATGTGTCCTATTGCCCGCAAGCCCGGCTCGGGCTTGAAGCAAGACGCGGTGTGAAACCGCGCGAGCAAGGTTCTTAGGGAGACCACAATGACCAAATCTTTGAAACGCGCCCTGTTGGGCACGGCCGCCGCAGCTATGCTCGCAGGCGGCGCCTTCACGGCGGCGCAAGCGGACCACCACGTGGTGACCGAATTGCATTTCCTTATTCCTGGCGGTGCCGGTGGTGGTTGGGATGGTACAGCCCGCGGCACAGGCGAGGCTCTGACTGGCGCAGGACTGCTGGAGTCGGCGTCCTATGAAAACATGTCCGGTGGCGGCGGCGGTGTCGCAATCGCGCACCTGATCGAAACCGCTGATCAGCAAGCCGGTACGTTGATGGTCAACTCAACGCCCATCGTCATCCGGTCCCTGCAAGGTGTATTCCCGCAATCCTTCCGCGACTTGACGCCCGTTGCCGGTACGATCGGGGACTATGCTGCGATCGTGGTGAACACCGACAGTGATATCCAGTCGATGGAAGAGCTTATCGCCGCGTACCAGGCTGACCCGCGTTCGGTTGGTATTGCTGGCGGTTCGGTTGCAGGTGGGATGGACCACCTTGTTGCGGCGCTGGTGATGAAGGCTGCCGGCGCAAACCCGACTGAAGTGAAATACATTCCTTATGATGCCGGTGGTGACGCCATGGCAGGTCTTCTTTCGGGCGAAGCCCAGGCCCTGTCGACCGGTTTCTCGGAAGCCGTGGAGATGGCCCGTCAGGATCAAGTCCGAATCTTGTGCGTGACTTCTCTTGAGCCCGTTGCAGCTGCTCCCGACGCTCCGACCTGCGACAGCGCAGGTGCTCCAGGTGCCGAATTCGTCAACTGGCGTGGTTTCTTCGGTGCACCCGACCTCGATCCAGCGCTGTCTGCGGCCTATCAGAACAAGCTTGCCGCGATGTACGACACCGAGGAATGGGAAACCGTGCGTGCGCGCAACGGTTGGGTTGAAATCTTCAACCCGGGTGACGAATTCACCGGCTTCCTCGAAGAACAGGAACAGGTGATCGGCGATCTGATGCGGGAATTGGGTTTCCTGTGATCGTATGAGCGAAAAGCGGCGCTGGGGGATCCCGGCGCCGTTTTTCGATAGCAGGGAGGGGTTCATGTCGCGGGATCGGGTCGGCGGGCTGCTGCTGCTGGTGTTCTTTTGCGCTTATGGCTATCTGAGCACCAAAATCACGCTGCTGCCGTTTCAGCTCAATCAAGCCTTTCATGCGCGCACGGCGCCGCAATTTCTGACCTTCGCCGGCGTTGTGCTTGCGTTGGTTCTGGTGCTGAAACCCGGCGACAAGCGACCAATCGACACCACCGGGATGACCTTTACGCGCGTTGCGGTCCTGTGCGGTCTGATGGTCTTCTACGGGCTCACCGTCCGGACGCTCGGCTTCATCATTTCCACCAGCATCTTTCTAGCCGGTGGGTTTTTCATCATGGGCGAGCGGCGCCCGTTGATCCTCGTTGGCGCATCGGTCCCGATTGTGATCGGCTTCTGGCTCCTGATGACCCAGGTGCTCGACGTGTTCGTTGCGCCCTGGCCGGACTTTTTAAGGTAGGCGGTTATGCTGGAAGGTATTCTCTCTGGCGTCAGCGTCGCCGCTCAACCAATCAATCTGCTGATGGTGATGGTGGGGTGCTTTGCGGGCACCTTTATCGGGATGCTGCCGGGGCTCGGCCCGATCTCGGCCATCGCGCTTATGATTCCCATCACCTATGGCTTTGACCCATCGACGGGCCTGATCCTGATGGCGGGCGTTTACTACGGTGCGATCTTCGGCGGCTCGACGTCCTCGATCCTGATCAATGCACCGGGTGTCGCGGGCACCGTGGCCTCATCATTCGACGGCTATCCGCTGGCCAAGTCAGGGCAGGCGGGAAAAGCGCTGGCAATCGCGGCGTATTCGTCGTTTTCGGGCGGTACCATCGCCGCCATCTTCCTGTTGATTGCCGCACCCGCGCTGGCGCGGGTTTCGCTGTCGTTCCAGTCGACCGACTATTTCGCTCTTATGGTTCTGGGGCTTACGGCGGTCGCGGCCTTTGCCGGTAAGGGCAACTTGATCAAGGCGCTGTTGATGACGATCCTTGGCCTGATGCTGTCGACGGTTGGGACTGATCAGGCGCAGGGCGTTCCGCGCTTTACCATGGGGATGCTCGACCTGATCGACGGAATTTCCTTCCTTTTGCTCGCCATGGCGACCTTTGCGCTGTCCGAAGCGCTGACGGCGGTGCTGAAGCCGAAGTCCAAGGAGGATCAGGCCAAGGAACTGGAAGCGCAGAAGAATCTCGGCTCGATGAAGCTCTCCCGCGAGGA
Source organism: Pseudomonadota bacterium (assembly GCA_039024915.1). Classification (NCBI taxonomy): domain Bacteria; kingdom Pseudomonadati; phylum Pseudomonadota; species Pseudomonadota bacterium. Next base: position 524,766 of record JBCCPK010000002.1, on the reverse strand, counting down.
GGTCAAAGAGATCGCGCCTGTTGTCGGTCGGACATCGGTCCTTGGGTTCTTCATCGGCGTGCTGCCTGGCGCCGGCGCGACGATCTCTTCGTTCCTCGCCTACGGCATCGAGCAGCGCCTCGCGGGTCCGGAAAAAGGCAAGGAGTTCGGCAAGGGTTCAATCCGCGGTCTTGCAGCGCCCGAGACAGCGAACAACGCAGCCTGTTCCGGTTCGTTTGTGCCGCTGCTGACGCTGGGTATTCCCGGCTCGGGCACGACCGCGATCATGCTCGGCGCGCTTTTGTCTTACGGCATTCAACCCGGCCCGCGTCTGTTCATCGACAACCCCGAAGTGTTCTGGTCGGTGATCATCTCGATGTATATCGGCAACATCGTGCTGCTGATCCTGAACCTGCCGCTGATCCCCTACATCGCGCGGGTGCTGGCGCTGCCGACCGCCGTGCTGATCCCCTACATCCTGTTCTTCTCGTTGATCGGCGTCTATTTCGTCTCGTTCAACACCTTCGATATTCATCTGATGGTGTTGTTTGCCGTCGGCGCGCTTGCCTTGAGGCTGATGGATTTTCCCATGGCACCGATGCTCCTGGGGTTCATTCTTGGCGGGATGATGGAAGAGAATTTGCGCCGCGCGCTGATCATCTCCGACGATAGCTGGGCCTTCCTTTGGGAGCGGCCGTTGACCGCGTCCATTCTCGCAATCGCGCTGGTAATCCTGTTGGTGCCGATCATCACCCCGCATTTGGCGAAGATGAAGAAGAAGGTCTACGACAAGGCCGCCGAGGGCGGTTGAGCGGGAAGCAACCATGTTTGATGTGATCGCAGACACAGCCTGAGACGTTTCGTCGTGATCCTTAAGGTCAACTGCCCGTTGACCTTAAGGAACCACGATCATGTATCTCCAACTTGTCGCCACCTCTAAATTCGCCATGCCGTTCTGGACCCCGAACATCATCTACGGGACGGCGTCCGATGACCGCATCCGCACCACCGATGACGGCGACATCGTCTACGCGGGCGATGGTGACGACATCATCATGGGCAGCGAAGGCGGCGACGCGATACACGGTGGCGATGGCAACGACACCGTCATGTATAACCGATCAGACCACGCCGTTGTTGTGAACCTTGAGGCAGGCGTCGGCGCACGGGGTGTCACAGGCGGTGGTGATGCTTTTGGCGACACATACACCAGCATCGAAAACGCCGTTGGGTCGCGCTTCAGTGATCGGCTCTACGGCAATGACGGCGACAACATGCTGGCTGGTGGCGCCGGAAATGACCAGCTGAGTGGCGGAGCAGGCAACGACTTTCTCATGGGTGAGGATGGCGACGATTACATCTGGGGCGACGCGGACAACGATATTCTGATCGGCGGCGCAGGTGCCGATGAGCTTAACGGCGGCGATGGTGTGGATCTGGTTGCCTACATCAGCAGCGCCGACATCATAGAAATGCTCATGTTCCAGGATGAGAAAAAATCGAAGCACATGATTGACGGCGTCTCAGTCAACCTCACAACCGGTCGGGGCGAGGGTGGCGACGCGGCGGGAGACCTCTTTCGACAGGTTGAAGACGTCAGCGGGACTTTTGGCGACGACACCCTGATCGGTGATTCAAACGATAACGCGCTGTATGGAAGCGTCGGCGCGGACGTCATCAACGGCATGGGTGGCGACGATGATCTGTACGGCGACGCCATGGCCGGCGTGGATGATTTCTTCGAGATGTTCGACAACGTGGCCTTTGAAGGCGAAAACGACAGTGACACCTTCGTGTTCATCAACGAGAGGATCCCCGGCCCGAACAACGACGTGTCGCACGGCAATGACACCATCCATGATTTCGACGTCGATGCAGACATCATCGATCTGTCGCAAACCGAGGTGCGCAACTTTGGCGATCTGTTCAACCGTGGTGATCGGTACATGGAAGATGACGGTTTCGGTAACACAGTCATCTACACCATTGACGGCGATGACGGAGATTCCATCACGCTCTTGGGTGTCGCTATGAACACGCTGACGGAAGACAACTTTCTGTTTTGATCTTCGCGCTCAGACCTGTTTCCACTGGGCCCGCCCCCGAGGCGGGCCCTTTCATGTTTTGGCTCACTCCAAACCCTGCTAGATATATGCGCCGGACAGCCTTCTGATGCACGCCATGAGTGAAGTCGTCGTTCTGTTGTCATCCCTCCTTCTGGCCGACCTTCAGGCCGGATCGCCTGAGACGCGCGCGGGCGTGGCGGTCTTGCAGGAAGTGCAGGCGGCCAAGGCCGATGTGATGTACGACACAGCCTTCCCCGACCCCGATGATCCAAACTTAATCCACCTAACCATTTTCGTTGAAGATGGGGCGGAGCAACTCGCCTTGGCCCTGCGCGGGCTTTCGGGCGTGCATGCAAGCTATGTGAAACCGGCGGCTGACCTGCCCTGACAGGCCATCGCCTGACCAGAAAATAGGGGAATACGTCATGCCAGATACCATCAACGGCGCCGAAGGCGCTGAGTTCGAACTCATTGCAGTCGCCAAGCCTTCCGCAGGGTTGCGGGCTTCGGAATCCGCACTCGCCTCCGAAGCGGGTGTCGCCACCGACGCGGCTCAAGCGACCCTGAACAAGTTCAATGCGCGGCTGCGGCCACTTTTCGGCGCAAGCGAGGCGCGGGTTGAAGCTGCGGTGGAGAGTTTGCAGCCGCAAGCCTCCAGCGCTTTGATGCCGCTTTCGAATTTCTATCGGGTCGAAGCAGCCGCCGAAGACCTCGAAAGCATCCAGCAGGAACTGCTAGAAGGTGATCTGTTTGAAGGTGCCTACATCAAGCCGCCTGCTTCGCCTGCGGAAGAGTTCAGCATGGAGCAGCTGAACACGATGGAGGCCGTGTCCGCGCTGCCTCCGTCGACGACAGCCAATTTCATGGCGCGTCAGATTTATCTCAACCCAGCCCCTGAGGGCGTTGATGCCCATTGGGCGTGGACCCAGCCGGGCGGTACCGGTGCGGGCGTCCACATTGTTGATCTGGAAGGCGCATGGCGCTTCACCCATGAGGACCTTACCGAGCGTCAGGGCGGTGTGATCGGCGGCAACGTCATCAATGATCTTCGCTGGCGCAACCACGGCACGGCGGTGATCGGCGAGTATGGCGGGGACGCCAACGGGTTTGGCGTGAAAGGCATCTGCCATGATGCTGTCACGAGCGCGGTCTCCTTCAGCGGGATCGGTACGGCAGCCGCGATCAACCTCGCAGCGTCACGCCTCAGTGCCGGTGATATTCTGCTGCTTGAATTGCACCGCCCCGGACCGCTGCACAACTTTTCAAGTCCGCGCGGTCAGCATGGCTACATCGCCATCGAATGGTGGCCGGACGATTTCGCTGCGATCCTCAATGCCACCCGTCGGGGTATCATCGTGGTCGAAGCGGCTGGCAACGGATCGCAGGACCTCGATGACGATATCTACGAGGTACGGCCCACGGGCTTCCCATCGAGCTGGACCAACCCATTCCGTCGTAGCAACCGCGACTCAGGCGCCATAGTCGTTGGAGCCGGTGCGCCGCCTCCGGGAACGCATGGCGCGGATCATGGGCCGGACCGGTCACGACTTGGCTTCTCCAACTTTGGTGCGCTGATCGATGCGCAAGGATGGGGACGTGAAGTCACGACCTGCGGCTATGGTGACCTGCAAGGCGGGCCGGATGAGGATCTGTGGTACACAGATCGCTTCTCCGGTACCTCGAGTGCGTCTCCGATTGTCGTCGGCGTTGTGGGCTGCGTGCAGGGGATGGCCAAGGCGCGTGGCCGCATGCCGTTCACGCCGGCAGAGATCAAGGACGGCTTGCGCACGACCGGTTCGCCGCAGCAGGACGCTCCTACCCGGCCCGCCACCGAGCGGATTGGTAATCGCCCCGATCTGCCTGCACTGGCGTCGGCGTTGTTCCCAGCTGGTGGCCGCAAACGGCCGGCCGCTTTCCGCCGTCAAATTGATACCAGTCGACCGCTTGAGATTCGGGCGCTGATTGATGCCAGCCCTAAGCTTACGGCTGCATACTCAACCACGGTCATGCAGGCGGGCCTTATCTCGGCTCAGGCTCTGAAGGCCGGCGCGGTTGATCTCAAGGATCTCGCGATCCTGTTCCGCTTCTCCGATGTGGCGGGTCAGGCCATCGAGATCATGGGGCCAATCGGTGGAGATCGTTATCGCCACTGGGGCACCATCGCGGCCGACGGCCTTGGTCAGCTGTATGTCGATGAGGGCTTCTCCTCGACGGGTAGCACCAATGACGATCTGATCGCCGAGATCCAAGGCGTCGAGACGCGGTACGCCTTTGACACCACGTTGCAGCAGTACAAACCGGTCTAGGCCAAATGCTGTCCGGCATATGGCATATGCTGGATTGCCAAACTGGTCCGTGTAAGGTGGCCCCTCAACGATTGAGGGGCCACTTTTCATGAGCGAGGCAGGAGGCGCGGCGACGCAAGAAGATCAGCGTGATGCTTCCGCGCGCCGCTCGAAGGGCGAATTCGTTCGCGGCGTCAGCGGATTTCGTCACGTGATCGGCGACCCTGATTTCCCCGTTGAACCAGGTCGCTACCACCTGTTCGTTGCCCTCAACTGCCCGTGGTGCCACCGGGTCACGCTGGCGCGGGGTATCCTCGGGCTCGAAGACGCCATCAGCATGGACATCGCTTTTCCCAACCGAACGGGCGACGATGATCCGGTTGCGCCCAACCTGTGGGAATTTGCCCCGAACCGGGTCGCGACGCTGACCGGGACGACGCTACCCGAATGTACAGGCGAGACCGGAACGGGCGAACGGCTGCGGCTTGCGAAGCAAATCTATCAGGCCGAGGGGTCGCAGGAGCAGTCCCTGCCGGTTCTGTACGATAAGAAGACGGGCCGGATCGTCAGCAATGAGAGCGCAGAGATCATCAGGATGCTCGACGCTCAGGCGGGCGGCCTGCGCGGCGGGTCGGACGCCGATAGGGAGCTGGTTCTCTATCCGGCCGACACCGAGATGCGAGAGACCATTGATGCGCTTAATGAGCGGATCTACGTCACCATCAACAATGGTGCCTACAAGGCTGGTTTCTCGTCCGATCAAGCTGTCTATGCAAAGGCGTATGACGCTTATTTCCAGTCGCTGGCATGGCTCGACGACCTGCTCAGCGATGGCCGGCCGTTTCTAATTGGTGACAATTTCACTGAGGCCGATCTGCGCCTGTTCCCGACAATTTACCGGCACGACCCGGTGTATTACCTCCGCATGAAGCTCAATGGCGCGCGCATCCTCGATTATCCGGACTTGTGGCGCTGGTTATGCCGGGTCTACGCGCAGCCCGGTGTGCGCGAGAACAGCTCGCTCATCCATTGTCGGCAAGGCTATTTCGGGCGGTCCTGGAATGGGGTCGTTCCGCTTGGCCCTCAGAAGCCGATGACCTACCCGGAGGCGTACGACCATCCGGAACTGGCGGTTAAGTCCATGCGATAACTGAAAGCGACGCCCGATGGCGAGGGCGGTAGTTAGGGGTTCTATCCGTGGAGCCGCAGAGATTTATGGAGATTGCACATGACTGATCCTGTCCGCTGGGGAATCTTAGGCACAGCGAACTTTGCGCTCGAACAGATGGCGCCCGCCATCCATGCCGCGCGAGGTGCACAGCTGTCCGCGCTGGCGACATCGAGCCCCTCCAAGGCCGCCGCTTTCGAAGCGTTCGCGCCGGGCATCAAGGTGCACACCAGCTACGATGCGCTCCTTGCCGACCCGGAAATCGATGCGGTCTACATTCCCTTGCCCAACCATCTGCACGTGGAATGGACGAAGAAAACGCTTGAGGCCGGCAAGCATGTCCTCACCGAGAAGCCTATCGCCATGAAAGCCGAGGAAATCGACGCGTTGATCGCTGCCCGCGACGCATCGGGCTTGCTGGCGGCGGAGGCCTACATGATCGTCCACCACCCGCAGTGGCAGCTTGCACGTAAACTCTACCGGGACGGTGCGATTGGCGCGCTCACCCATGTCGAGGGGATGTTCACCTACGACAACCGCAGCGACGCAGCTAACATCCGCAACCGCCCAGAGACTGGCGGCGGCGGTATCCCCGACATTGGCGTGTACACCTACGGTTCAACCCGCTGGTTCACCGGGCAGGAGCCGGTGGCGATTACGCATGCCGATGTTGATTTCGAGAATGGCGTGGACGTGCTCTCGCGGGTTTCCGCGCGATTTGACGGGTTCACCGCGCATTGGTTGAACTCGATGCGCATGCACCCAATCCAGGACATGATTTTCATCGGCGATGCCGGCGTCATAAAACTGTTCGCGCCCTTCAACGCGAATGTGTTTGGGCCGGCGATTGTCGAACTTCATCAGGTCAGGGATGGTCGTTTCACCGTCACCGTTGAACGCTTCCCCAGCGCCAATCATTATATCAACCAAGTTGAAGCTTTTGGCCGAAGCATACGGGATGGCGAAGCCTATCCCTGGACCCTTGAGGATGCGCGGGGCACACAGGCGGTTATTGATGCTGTGTTCGCGAAAGCCCGGGCTTCCTGATTTCCCGCTGATGCGATCCTTCAGCGTCATGCAAGGTGATTAAGATAGATGGACACACTTTCCCGCATGCGGTCGTTCGTCGATGTGGTGCGCTCGGGCGGATATTCGGCGGCGTCCCGTGCTAGCGGCCGGTCGAAGGCGATCCTGTCCAAAGACGTCCGCGAACTGGAGGACTATCTGGGTGTGCGGCTTCTGACCCGTACGACGCGCTCTGTCGCGCCAACCGAAGCGGGGCAAATGTACTTTGATGAAACGGTCGCCCTGCTTGATCAGATCGATGGCCTTCAGGATCGCATCCGCGAGCACGGACAGGAGCCTGCCGGAACGCTGCGCGTTTCGGCTCCTCGGACCTACTCGGAAGGCAAGTTGGGTCAGGCGATCCTCGCTTTCGCGGAAGCCTATCCGCAAGTGGAGCTCGATCTGGTGTTTGAAGACCGCTTCGTCGATATGGTTGCCGAGCGCTTTGACGTCGCGATCCGCATTTCCGAGCTCGCCGACTCCAGCCTGATTGCGCGGAAACTGATGCCCTTCAGGATCGTCGTATGTGCATCTCCAGAGCTCATCGAGCGGGTGGGCCTGCCCAAGACACCTGATGAACTGGCGGGCCTGCCCTGCATTGTCGACAGCAATCACCGGGTCAAGCACGCCTACACTTTCGACACGCCGGAGGGACGCCAGTCTGTGCGGATTGAAAACCGGATCGCAATCAATGCGCCGTCGATCATACGCCTTGCGGCCCTTCGGGGGCTGGGCTTCTGCCAGACCCCCTATCTGTCGCTTGAAGGTGACATTGAAGAAGGGCGGCTGGTTCCTGTCCTCGAGCCGTTTGAGTTACGCGGGGTGGCGATCTACGCGGTTTACCCAGAGCGGCGCCATATGCCGGTCAAACTGCGCGCTTTCGTCGACTTTCTAGCCGCGCAGTTCGCCTCCGAGCGGTCCTGAATGGCGGTAACGGCTATTCGATTAGGATCATTGCAACACTTGTGCGCGCTTGTTTATGCAAACGCCACACTGTGGCCACGAGTGCGAATCACAGGGCAGACATGCTCCGGTTGATCAATTGCATTACTTTTTGTTTCGGGATGCTGGTGATGCCCGCTTCGGCGCACCCGCATGTCTGGGTCGATGCGTCGGCGCGTGTCATGTTCGATGATGTCGGTGCCATATCCGCGATCCGGCATAGCTGGAGATTTGACGAAGCGTTTTCCGCCTATCTGATGCTTGGCCTGGATGTCGACGGTGACGGCATTTATAGCCGCCAGGAAACCGCCGAACTTGCAGAGCTGAATGTTACGTCGCTGCAGGAGTACTTTTATTTCACCTCCATCGCAGGCGCCCAAGAGACCGATCGGTTGGGCGATCTGTACTCACTTGAGTTCGATGCGCCGCGCGATTATTTCCTCGACTTCGACGGGACCCACACCACGCTGCATTTCACCTTGCCGGTTCAGGGGGGTGTCAGGCCAGGCGAGCATGATTTCGTAGTGCTCGATATCTTTGATCCGGAGTATTTCGTTGCGTTCTCGTTGGTTGAAACTGCGCCTATCGAGTTGGCGAGCGCACCCGATGGCTGCTCGGTGACCCTTGACGAACCGCCGGAACTCGACACCACTTACGCCAATCTCCTGTCGCTTATTCCTGCAGATGGGTTTGTGCCTGAGGAACTGCTTGCGGTGACAAACGAATTGGCAAATCGGGCCCGCATTCGCTGTGCGTAGCTATGGCTCCAAACTGCTGGTGGGCGGCGTTTTCGCCAGCGTCGTGGTTTTGGCTGCAGCCGCTCCTGCGCTTGCCAACCCCTTTGGCGTCGGCATTCCCGCTGAGCCCGTAGTCGGCGGTCCGTTTGACCAGCTTATTGCATGGACTGCCGGAGCGCAGGCACAGTTCTACCAGGGGCTGACCGGCTCGCTACGGTCAGTCGAGAGTTCGACTGCCGCCCTGTGGTCGCTCCTGGGGCTCTCCTTTCTCTACGGTGTGGTTCATGCCGCCGGACCGGGTCACGGCAAGATCGTGATCGGTTCGTACATGTTGGCATCAGGGGAGACGGCCCGAAAAGGCGCCATGCTGGCGCTCGCTGCTGCGATGCTGCAATCCACAATCGCCGTTGCCTGTGTGGGGCTATTGGCGGGGGTTTTCGGCCTCTCGCAAGCGGTGTTGGTTTCTGCGACGTTGAACCTGGAGCGCTTTGCTTACGCTTTGATCATTGCGCTGGGCCTGTACATCCTGCTCAAGGCCTTGCGCTCGCTTGTCCCTTCAAGACCATTGCCGATGGTTGTCGCCGCTGGCCATCACGGTGAAACTGTTCACCATCATGCACACACCGAGCATGCGCACGGCCCCGATTGCGGCTGCGGGCACGCCCATATGCCGGATGCCAAATCGGTCGAAGGCAGTCGAAGTGCTGGCCAGACCCTCGCGCTGGTCGCAAGTGCTGGCCTGCGGCCGTGCACCGGTGCGTTGCTGGTTCTTGTCCTCGCCTTGAGCCAGGGGCTTTTCTGGCAAGGGGCTGCCGCGAGCTATCTGATGGGGTTGGGAACAGCGTTGACGCTGGCCTTGATGGCGGCCTTCGCGAGTGGGCTGAGCCGCTTCATTGCGCCGAACGGTGCCGGAGCCACGGGCTGGGCACGTGCAGCAAGCCGCGCATTGCAGGTCGTCGGGGCAGCCTTGATTATCGGGTTTGGTGCCTTGCTTTTGGCTGCATCACTCGGTCGCTAAGCCCGAAAGGCGCGGGCAGCGTCTCCGAAAGCCCTGAACAGGCGCGTGGACGGCTCATCGATACCCGGTCCCTTTGCAGCCCAATGCTCGGGGTGCCACTGCACGCCCAGCGCAAACGATGACGCGCTACGGACGCCGATGGCTTCGATCGTCCCGTCATCTGCTGTCGCTTCTACCTCGAGTCCGTCGCCCAGCGTCCCGACTGCCTGGCGATGGACCGAATTGACCAATGTCCGGTCTGTGCCGAGGATCTTTGAGAGCTGGCCGCCCCGTGTGACCTCGATCGTGTGGTTGAGGCGAAAGCGAGTTTCGACCGGTGTGTCGAAGGATCCGCCGCGATGATCGAACCGTCCGTCTTTCTGCTGGATTTCGCCGTCGATGGTGCCGCCAAACGCAACGTTGAGTTCCTGATGGCCCCGACAGATTGCAAACAGCGGCATGCCGAGCTCCAACGTCTCATGGATGAGCGGGAGCGTCGTGCCATCGCGGTCAGGGTCGAACGGCTCGTCGCGCTCGAGAGCCGTTTGTCCGTAACGCGACGGGTGAACGTTGGAGCGCGCCCCCGTGAGGAGGACGCCCGACGCGGCCGACAGTGCTTCCTTGACGTTCGATAGACCGGCAAGTGCCGGCAGCAGCAAGGGAATACATGCGCCGACCGTAGCGACCGACCGGACATAGGTGTCCATCGCCGTGTGCACTGTGTAGCCGTCTACCTGTTTCAGATCACAGCTTACCAAGACGATCGGTGGCGTCGTGTTTGGCATTGTACGCTCCCAGTACGCTCCCAACAGGACCGCTCGGCGGCGGATGGTTATTCGTTACACTGTGTTAACGCTTTGAATATGCTGCCGAAAGAGTGGGCGTGCCCATTCTTTACCCCAGCAACTGATTGGCTCTTGTGCAGCTTCGGGCTTTGGGGTTTAAGTGCGCCCGGCTGCATGAGGCCTATGCACTCAGTGCATGGCTGCTTCGTTCCGCTCTTTAGCAAACTTCCAAAAGACGTTCGGGAGGAACTCTGTATGGATCGTCGTTCATTTATCAAGAAGGCTGGTTTCGTAACCGCTGGTGCGACCGCCGCAACAACCCTGGCCACGCCCGCCATCTCGCAGGGCATGCGCGAACTGACCATGGTCACCACATGGCCGAAAAACTTCCCGGGCCTTGGCACCGGCGCACAGCGTTTCGCTGATCGTGTCACCGCCATGTCCGATGGCAAGCTGACAGTTAACCTGCTCGCCGCCGGCGAACTGGTCCCGGCGTTCGAATCGTTCGACGCTGTGTCGACCGGTGCCGCCGACATGTATCACGGTGCTGAGTACTACTGGCAGGGCAAGCACAAGGGCTTCAACTTCTTCACTGCGGTTCCGCTTGGACTGACCGCTGCTGAACTCGACGGCTGGGTCAACCACGCTGGCGGTCAAGCACTTTGGGATGAGCTGGCAGCTGGCTTCAACGTCAAGCCGATCATGGCCGGTAACACCGGTGTGCAGATGGGCGGCTGGTTCGCACGCGAAATCAATTCGCTTGAAGATATGCGCGGTCTGACCATGCGTATGCCAGGTCTGGGCGGCGAAGTTCTTCGCCGGCTTGGCGCATCGGCTGTTGCGCTTCCAGGTGGTGAGATTTTCCCGTCGCTCCAGTCCGGCGCCATCGATGCCACTGAGTGGGTTGGTCCTTGGAACGATCGTGCCTTTGGTTTCCAGCGCATCCTGAAGAACTACTACTATCCCGGCTTCCACGAGCCCGGCTCAGGTCTTGCAACGGGCGTCAACCTTGATGTCTGGAATTCGCTGACCCCGTCAGAGCAGGCGATGATGACAGCCGCTGGCCTTGCCGAGAACAATGATATGTACTCTGAGTTCATGGCAAACAACGGCTCGTCGCTCACCGCGCTGATCGAGGAAGACGAAGTTGTCCTCAAGAAGTTCCCGGCAGACGTGTGGGCCGAGTTCGCTCGCCTTTCCGAGGAAGTCGTTCAAGAAGCGCCGGAAGATGATATCGGTCGCCGCATTCTTGAAAGCTACATGACCGCCCGCAAGAACATCGGCGGCTGGTCGGAGATTGCTGAGCAAGCCTACTCGGGTGAGCGCAGCCTGAACCTGGCTGGTTGATTGTATTCACCTGTGAATAGTGAGAGGCGCGGCGGGCCAACCTGCCGCGCCTCTTTTGCGTCAAAGGCGGCCCGTCTTAGCCTGTTGATCTAGTAGTGGGGGCTGCCGAAGGCTGTTAAACCAAGTTCAACGAAAAGACTGGCGCGCAAGCGTCATCATCTAACGGCTTGGTCCGGGGGGAAGTATGCGTGGTTTGGCCAACGCTATTGATGGGCTGAACGATGTCTTGGGCAAAATTCTTGTTTGGCTCACTCTAGGCATCGTCATCATCCAATTCGTCGTCGTGTTGGCGCGCTACCTTTACGGCGCACCGAACATCGCCGGCCTGCCCATGATCATGTGGCAGGAATCGATCACCTATATGCACGCATTTCTCTTCATGCTGTGCGCTGCCTACACGCTGCTGAAAGATGGCCATGTACGTGTCGACATTTTCTACCGCGAGGCGCCCTTGCGCCGGAAGGCGCTGACCAATCTGCTTGGGTCACTGTTTCTGTTGCTGCCGATGTGCTTTGCGGTCTGGATCTTTTCGTTTGATTACGTGGCGCGATCCTGGGCGCAGTTTGAAGGTAGCCAAGAGACCTCCGGCCTTCAATTTGTTTACATCCTTAAATCCGCCATCCTTGGTTTCGCGGTTCTCATGGCGCTTCAGGGGGTGTCCATCGCGATCCGCTCTCTGCTCGCTTTGCAAGGCGATAATGATGAACTGCAGAAGCTGAAACTCAGCGGTGGAGGCCATTGATATGGACGGCTTGATCCACACGCTAGACATTCTGATGTTCGCCACAGCCTGCGTTCTGCTGATGGCAGGCTTCCCGGTCGCCTTCACCTTGGCCGGTGTCGCAATTGTCTTTGCTATTCTCGGCCATTTTGCTGGCGCCAACATAACACTTGGCGCGATGCCCTCGCGTATTTTCGGCACCATGACCAACACAGTGCTGATCGCGGTTCCGCTGTTCGTTTTCATGGGCGTCATGCTTGAGCGGTCGCGCGTCGCCGAAGAGCTGCTTGAGACGATGGGCCGTTTGTTCGGCTCTTTGCGCGGCGGTCTTGGTATATCCGTGTCGCTTGTTGGTGCGCTGTTGGCTGCCTCCACTGGTATTGTTGGGGCCACCGTGGTTACGATGGGCCTGCTTTCGCTGCCGACCATGCTGCGGAACGGATACAATCCGCGTCTCGCATGCGGGTCGATCGCCGCCGCCGGGACCTTGGGGCAGATCATTCCGCCGTCCATCGTGCTGGTTATTCTCGGCGACCAGATTTCAAATGGCTACCAACAAGCACAGCTCGAACTGCAGCAGCGCGCCTGGGCAGAAGGTGACTTTTCCTTTGTTCCCGGCACAATCTCGGTGGGTGATCTGTTCGCTGGCGCGTTGATCCCCGGTCTCGGTTTGGTTGGGCTGTACATCGTCTGGCAGATCATTGTTGCAATCATCGATAAGGAAGCATCTCCGGCGATGATTGTCCCCGAAGATGAGAAGCCTTCTGTCGGGCAGATCCTGCACGCGCTCCTGCCCCCGATCGTACTGATAATTGCCGTTTTGGGGTCGATACTTGCGGGCGTTGCGACGCCCACAGAAGCGGCCGCGGTCGGGGCCATAGGCGCCATCCTTCTTGCGGGATATCGGTCCGATGAATCGAAACCGTGGCCAGTCTATCTGACCGCGGCATCCATCATCATTGTCCTTGGGATGACGGCGACCCTCGATCTTCGCATCTCGCGAGAGCAGATTCCGCAAAGCGACCAGATCGCCATCTATATTTCAGCGTTTTTCTGTGTGGTTATCGCGTGGGGTTTATTGAATTGCCTGCTGCGTGTCTTCCGATCGGGCGTTCTGTCCGAGGTGATGCACTCGACGACGCAGATCACCTGTATGGTGTTCGTCATCCTTATCGGAGCGGCATTCTTCTCGCTGATCTTCCGCAACCTCGGCGGCGAGGAACTCGTTGAACACGCCTTGCTGTCGATGCCGGGCGGCACAATCGGCGCGATCGTTGCGGTCATGCTGCTGATGTTTGTGCTCGGGTTCTTCCTCGACTTCCTTGAAATCGTCTTCGTCGTTGTGCCGCTGGTCACGCCGGTTCTGTTGGCAATGGAGATGCCCGATGGCAGCACCATGTCACCGGTCTGGCTGGGGATTATGATGGCGATCAACCTGCAGACATCATTCCTGACGCCGCCCTTTGGCTTTGCCTTGTTCTATCTGCGAGGCGTTGCGCCGGAAAGCATCAAGACCATGGATATATACCGCGGCGTGATACCGTTCGTGCTGATCCAGGGTTTGATGCTTGCCATTCTGTGGTGGTTCCCGGCGCTTGCGACCTGGCTGCCCGAGGTCATCTACGGCCCGCAAAGCTAAGTCGCCCAGTCAACAGACGCAAGCAAGCCGCGCTTCTCTGTCGGGGGGCGCGGCTGCTTCATTTTTGGGGAGACAATCATGGCTCGAACAGCCCTCGTCACCGGAGGTAATCGCGGTATTGGTTACGCGATTGCCGAAGGCCTGGCGCGCGAAGGTTTCCATGTCCTTTTGGGTTCGCGCGATGCTGTGAAGGGCGCCGCGGCAGTCGATGCGGTGGAGCACGCGACCGGTCAATGCCCTAAATTGGTCGTTATCGACACCAGCGATGTTGCGTCTATCCAAAGCGCGCTGGAGGCATTGCCGAGCGAGGTTGATGTTCTCATCAATAATGCCGGTATACTGCCTGACGGCGATTTGATGACCATGCCCTGGGGCGATATCGAGGTGTCGGCTCGCGTCAACGCCCTTGGTCCGCTTTACCTCATGCGCGCTGTGATTCCGCAAATGGCGAAGCGCGGCTACGGACGGGTCGTCAATGTTTCGTCCGGGTGGGGTTCGCTCAATGGCCTGGGTCCGGGTGCTTACGGCATAACCAAGGCCTTCCTTAACGCTATAACCGTCAAGATTGCATCGGAGGCGCCGCGATCGGTCCTCGTCAATGCCATGTGCCCGGGTTGGGTTCGTACCGATATGGGCGGCGCAGGCGCGTCACTCATCCCCGAGCAGGGTGCGGACACAGCCCTGTATCTTGCAGGGTTGCCTGACGGCGGACCGAGCGGGCAAATCTTTCGTGAGCGTCGGCCCATTCCTTGGGATGAATAGCGCAGCCAGACACCGGAACTGTCAACGGCGGGGTCTACCGGTTGGTAACGGTTACGCGCCATATTACGTCGCAAGCAGGTCAGTTAGTTGGGAGTCGCTGCGATGCAGGCCGCCGAGGCGGGCGATGGCGGTGCGGTTGGGCGGTTGGTTGGTGCCCTGGCGCACGCGCAATTTCCGTCGCCCACAATCGCGCTGAACGCGTTCTCCAGCGCATGGCCCGAGCTTGCGAAATGGAGCGACGCCGCGCTGGCTGACTATGGCCTTGAGGTTGTTGACCCGCAAACCCTGGCATCGAGCGGGCAGAAACCTCCAACCGTGTTTATCGGCCCGCCGGACCGGCTGCACGCGCTCTGCAAAAGCGGATACGCACGTGTCTTCTCGCATGCTTTGGTTGCCGGTGGCCCGGTATTCCCGGTTGTCAGGACGCGCGCCCAGCTGAGCAAGCTTTCGCTGTCAGAGGCTATGGTTGCTTCCGAGTTTGGTCCTTTTGCGATCCGGCTTCCCGATGGGCCGCTGTATCGCGTGCTCGATGGCGTGGAGGCTCAGATCATGCGTGCTGGCACGTATGATCGTTTGCCTGCAGGCGCGATTGGCGAGGTTGCCGTTCGCAGCGACCCGCACGGCCCTTGGACCCTAAGTGGCATTCTTTCGGCGTTCGAGATGGTTCCGCATCGCTTTCGGGCGGCACAGCTTCTTGGTTGGCTTGGTGACGCGGATCCACAGGTGAGCTTTGACCAGCAGTCAAGTCCACCAGGCAAGCCGGTGGGGCCAAAGGAGATGGCGGCCTTGATCGCTTTCCACGAGGCGGTGCTCGACGCGCGGCTTATTGTCGAGGAGCGGGGCCAAGCGCGGCGTCCGGTACTGCAGGTGGAAACAGAAGCCGGCGACTGGATTGAGAGCGAATTGGCTCAGCGCTTCAGAGCGATGACCGGCCTACAGCCGGCCATCGAACGCGTGGTGCCAGGGCGCTTGCCGCCCACTGGCCGCGCGGTGGGATATCGCGCGGCCTCGTGACTGTCACCAATCAGCGGGTCAGTGTGATGCGCCCATCCGTCGCCGGTGCGAACTCACCCAGTTCGCGAACATGGACCATAACGTCGTTGGCCATCAGCTTGGCATCTTCCTCGCGCACAACACGAGGTGCCTCGGCAAACGTCGCATAGCCGTCGCCACCGCGACCCATGAAGTCATTGGTGGAGACGGTGTAGGTCGCCGCCGGATCGAGAGGCCCACCACCAATCATGACCGACGTCACGCGGCTTCCCGGCTCCTGGGTGAGGTCGGCTTCGATGGTCATGCCGGAGACCTGCGGGAAGCGACCTGACCCATCTTCGACGCGGCTGAACCCGTTCTCAAGCGCTTCGAGGATCTGCGCGCCTGTTTGTTCAATCATGATGTTGACGTTGCCGAACGGCAGTTCGGTGAGGATATCACGCCGGGTGATTTCTGAGCCCGGAGGATAGACCTTATCCGCCCGTATGCCGCCGCCATTGGTGATTGCGACATCCGCACCCACCGCTGCGCGCATCCCGTCGGCGACGAGATTGCCCATCGTGGCTTCCTGACTGCGGACCGAGGCACGGCGCGAATCAAGCTCCGAAGTGATCGTCCCGATGACGACGTTCAACTCTTCATCGAGTATGGCGTTGAATTCATCGACACGGGCCTGGACGGCAGCGTCTTGCTCCATTCCCATCGTTGCGATGGGACGGAATGCGAGCGCAAAATCGACATCGCGCTCATCCCCTTCGATCTCCATTTCAGCCGTTACATCGACGGCGGTGACATAATCAGCCTGCTCGCGCGATTCGACGAGTGCGGAGCGGCCATCGTAGGAGATGGTCAGAAGGTGATCATCGCCTGAAAGGATCAGGTCGTACGTGCCCGATTCCATCATCTCGCGGTCGATCCCGATATGATTATGCGTGACGGCGACGATCATGTCTGCGCCGGCTTCGCGCAGTGCTGCGGCCTGCGCCTCGCCAGTTTCGACGGTGCCGGCGATCTGCAAGGTCCCAGGTGATGATTTAACGGTGGCATCTTCCGCCGTCAGCCCGATGATCCCGACCATGAAGCCTTCGACATCCATCAACATGGTGTCGTTGAAGCCTTCGAGAACCGAGCCGTCTTCGTTGCGCAGATTGGCGGCGAGCAGCGGTGCATCAAGCTCGCCCATGCGTGCGCGGAACGCCTCTTCGCCAAAGTCGTACTCGTGGTTCCCGGGAACAAAAACGTCCGGACCGATCATGTTGAACAGTTCGATAATGTGTTCGCCCTGATCAAAGGAGGACAGAAGGGAGGGTGAAATGACATCTCCAGCGACGGCAAACACGACGTTTTCATTGGCGGCACGCTCGGCATTTACCACCGTTGCCAAGCGACCGAAGCCCCCTTCGCTAGAGCGATTGTCGACCCGGTCTATGTCGTTGACCAGCAGAAACGTGACCGACACGGTGGTTGTCTCTTGTGCCAGTGCTGGAACGCTGACCAAGGCGGTGCTCAGCGCAAGCGTGGCCAGAAAACGGGATAATGAAAGTGTCATGTAGCAGCCTCCCTCAAGGCAAAATCGATAATCGCGCGCGGTTTTCTCTCGGCGATCCATACAGGCGCAGCGTGCGCCGCTGCGTGACAATACCATGACAGATTGGTGACGGCCTGCAAGCTGTGCGGGCTGGCGGGATGCGTAAAGATGCGGCAATCGGGCACAACATGTGTGTCGTGCCATCTGTTTGTCTTGCTGGTGCGTAAGACGTAAGAGTTAATCAAGGCCGTGCGGTTCAAGACAGTCGCGCGTATCGGGAGCCTGAGTGTGAACACGCAAGATTTTAAATCGTTTGAAGCGCGCTCCATCGCGCCGGCTGGGCTCAACCGCTCGGCGGAAGTGTCGGTGATGCCCGCCGAGCATCCCGGGGTTAAATTCGGCAAGGTGGGTGTTTTGCTGGTCAATCTGGGGACGCCGGACGGCACCAGCTATTGGCCCATGCGCCGCTATCTTTCGGAGTTTCTTACAGACAGCCGGGTCATCGAGTGGCCAAAGGCGCTGTGGTACCCAATTTTGTACGGCATCGTTTTGCTGACCCGTCCGGGGCGCAAGGGGAAGGACTACGCGACGATCTGGAACGAAGACCTCGATGAGAGCTATCTTCGAACCTACACGCGTTCACAGTCTGAACTGATGGCGCAGGCCTTCGCAGAAAACGATTCGGTCGTTGTTGACTGGGGTATGCGTTACGGCAATCCATCCATCGCATCTCGCTTGGAGGCCCTTAAGGAACAGGGTTGCGATCGTATTTTGCTGTTCCCGCTTTACCCGCAATACGCCTCGGCGACGACCGCCACGGTCAATGACAAGGCATTCGAATACCTCATGAAGCAGCGCTGGCAACCGGCGATCCGCACCGTGCCCGCTTACCATGACGAACCGGTCTACATCGATGCGCTTGCGCGCTCGATTGAGGATCACCTTGAGACGCTCGATTTCATCCCGGAGGTGGTCGTCGCCTCCTATCACGGCATCCCCGACAGCTACTTCAAGAAAGGCGACCCGTACCATTGCCATTGCCACAAGACGACGCGCCTGCTGCGCGAGCGGTTGGGTTGGTCGGAGGATCGCCTGATCACAACGTTCCAGTCACGTTTCGGCCCCGAAGAGTGGTTGCAGCCCTATACTGACAAGACCGTTGAGCAATTGGCCAAGCAAGGTGCGAAGGGTATTGCTGTGTTCAATCCCGGCTTTGTGTCGGATTGTCTGGAAACCCTGGAAGAAATCGCGGGTGAAGCGCACGAGATATTCGAAGAGAACGGTGGCGAACACTTCACCCATATTCCGTGTCTCAACGACAGTGACCACGGGATGCGCGTGCTAGAAGCGATTGTGCGCCGCGAGTTACGTGGTTGGGTGGAATAGCGCACCGCGTCGACGGCAATTTTCTCCGGCGTATAAGCCAAAAATGATGGTTCGGTGACGACTTAAAGGCTTCGTGCCCGAGCATCGCGGGTCTGCGGTCCACAGATCAGAGGGTCCAATCCGAAGCTTTGACCCACACGTGCCGCTGGGCGTCACAGCTCGTGATCGTGGGGTATCGGCGGCTCTTCGCGCATCAAGAGAATTGAGATTCGGCGGTTTGCCGGTAGTTGGGGATCGTTGGTGAACAGCGGTTCGCTATCAGCCCGGCCAACCACGGAATGGAACCGTTCGGGCGGAATACCAGATTCCTGCAAGATTCGCCGCGCGGCGTTGGCCCGGTCTGCAGACAGCTCCCAATCGGTGTAGCCACTATTAAGGGGTGGACTGGTAGACAGCGCGGTGTGACCGGAAATCTGCAAACGGTAGGGGAACTGCCGAAGCACAGGCGCCATCCGCGCAAGAAGAAGACGTGTAGTCTCATAAGGGAAGCGCGATCCCTCCGGGAACATTGACCGGCCATCCTGATCGACCAGCGAGACATTCAGCCCGTCCTTGTTCTCTTCGATAATCAGATGCTGCGACAGCTCGGTGATCTCGGGAAGCGTCTGCCAAGCTTGGCGCAGGCTGGCAGCGGCGGTGGCGAAGCGCCGTGGGATTTCCGATTCTGCCTGTTCGATCGTGTGCGTATTGGCTTCGGGTCCTTGCAATGGGCGCATATCGTGGCGCTCGTTGGCAAATTCGGAATCCTCCGGTTGCACCACGATGCCGACGCGGCGCACATAGTCCCGCATCGGCGCGCCTTCCATCTCGATCATTCCCGCTCTGCGCACCACATCCTGGCTACCGAATGCGTCGCGCATGGAGCCAGCAACGACTTGGAGTTTCTGCTGATCCTGGATCGAAAAGGAGATGATCAGAACGAAAAAGCAGACAAGAATCGACATCAGGTCGGCAAATGTCACCAGCCACTCAGGGACACCTCCCTTCGCTTTTGCCCTTCTCGCCATCGTGTGCGCTCCGCTACGCCGCTTCGGCCAACTCTGTACGGGCTTTTTCAGGCAGGTAGGCCAGCAGCATTTCCCGGATCAGCGCAGGGCTTTTATTTTCTCTGATCTGGCCAACGCCATCGATGATCAGCGACAAGTTCACCTCTTCCACCGCAAACTTCGATTCAAGTTTGTCGGCGATGGGAAGGCAGACGAGGTTGGCTAAGATGGCGCCATACATGGTGGTCAGCAGGGCGATCGCCATGGCTGGACCAATGGTCGAGGGATCGTCCATGTTTGCCAACAACTGAACAAGACCCACCAGAGTACCGATCATTCCGAAGGCGGGCGCAGAATCGCCCAGCGCCTTGAAGACGCGTTGCCCCTCAGTCAGCCGTTCAAGCGAAAGGTCGCGTTCACGCTCAAGGCTCTCGCGGATGAACGCAGGATCAAAGCCATCGGTGACATATTGCGTCCCCTTTTGAAGCATGGGGTGTGAGACCTCCACGCTTTCAAGGCCAAGTGGACCGTTCTTGCGAGCAACATCGCCGAGCTCCGCAATTTCTTCAACGAGCTCAACGGGATTGGATTTTTTGTGGGTGAAGGCCGTCTTGCCGCCAAGCACCAAGGCTTGACCGATACCAGAAAGAGGAAACCGGATCAGCGTTGCAGCAAAGCCGCCACCGAAAACGATCAGCAGAGAGGGCAGATCGATGAATTGGCCGATACTGCCGCCCAAAAGCATGGCGGTGACGACGACGGCGAGGCCGGCAACGATGCCGATGATGGTTGCAAGATCCATTCTGGGTCTCTCAAACGAAAGCTCGCGGGGCCGCAAGCCAGGTGTCAGTTAGCCGGCAGCCTAGTCGAATGATGGAAAACGAGTGCTAAAGCGGGTCAGCGAAAAGCTGCGCTATTGGGGAAAGCTCGCTTTAAGGTAAGCAAAGCGTAAACCGCGCAGATACCAGCCGTTAACCATCCGTATTTACATCTGGTTCAGACAATTTGTGCGTCTGACACGGCAGTACGATCTCAATGAGCGTGATCCAATTTCTTGCTTGCGGTGGCGCATTGCGATGCCGAGCGCACGTCAAATCTATGCTCGCCGTAGCGCTCGCCTTGGGTATCGTCTCACCCGCTGTAGGGCAGGACATTGATCCGCCTACTGCTGCTTCGGCCGGGGTTGGTGAGCAAATTATCGATCCTGACGCTCCCCTATTTGCACCGCGCAGACCCGTGGGTGCCGACGAACCTATCCGTCCGGGTGAGGAGATCGCCGACCCCGACGATCCCCGCATTTTTGACGATAGCCAAGCTCAGCGGACCGCTGCGCAAACAGCGCGTGATCGTTTGGTGCCGCGAGGCGGATTGCGCAGGCTTGAGGACGATGATCCTGCCGGTGAGACACAGCCGGGGGATCGGTTCCGAACTGCCACGCAGGTTCGTGCCGATGCGTTATCGGAAGAACAGCTGGAGCGGTTGCGTCGGTTCTCAGTCGTTGACGACGACGCGTTGGTCACGGGCGGCTTCGCGTCCGATGACGCAGCAGACCAAGGTGCTGCGCTCCGCGGCGGGTTTGATGCCGAAGAGGAGGACCCGTTCTCGCCACTGGGAATTCGCCGTGGCCCGCTTACATGGTTTCCAGCAATTGATGTCCTGGTAGGCTACGATAGCAATCCGGACGAAGCCGCAAACGCACGGGACGTACGGACCTTGCGCCTCGCGCCGCAATTGCGCGTCGAGACCGATTGGAGACGGCACGGATTCAATGCCGAACTGGTTGGATCGATCCTTGTGTATGACGATGATCGCGATGTTGAAGCGAGCTTCGATGCAAACGCGGACCTGCGCCTCGATGTTGGTCGTGAGACGGTCGCCAACTTGCGGGGAACCTATGTTCTCGATGGTGAAGACATTGGCGATGTCAATGCCGTCAACACCGCATCCGACCGAACATTGACTCATGAGATTGGCGCGGAAGGATCAATCGAGCGTCGCTTTGGGCCTATTGCGGTTACCGCGGCAGGGCGTGCTACGCGTTTCTTGTTTGATGAGACCGACCTGACCGGAGGCGGGACGCAAAACAACGATGACCGGGAGCGTACCGATCTCGGCGCGTCGCTTCGCCTTGAACGCGCAGATGGTCCAATCCTTCGTCCCTTCGTGGAGGGCGCGGTCCTGTTGCGCCGGTTTGACGATAGCGTCGATCGCAACGGGTTTGAGCGCGATAGCCTGGGCTATGGGCTGCGCGGCGGTTTGACGATTGCTGATGGTGCGCCCCTGCGCGGCAGCGTTTCGGTTGGCCTCGTCGGTGAGACGTTCGATGATGCGGCACTTGATGATGTGACCACCCTCGATGTGCAGGCCGCGCTCACATGGGACGTCACGGGTTTGACCAGTGTCACGCTCGACCTTGGTACCGAACTTGATCCAACCACCGTTAGCGGTTCTGGTGTTAGCATAACCCGATCCGCAGCGGTCGGTGTCAGCCATCAGCTTCGGCGTGACCTTGAGGTTCGGCTGGGAGCATCCGTTAGCGAGGAGGAGATTTCCGGTGCCGGAACCGATGAGACAACGTACACTGGAACGGCCGGCGTCACCTGGAACCTGTCGAGGGTCGTAGCGTTTCGCGTCGATGGAACGTACTCGCATCAGCGCCAGTCGCCCGATGATATCGACCGCTTTACGATTGAAGCTGGCGTAACGCTTCGCCGCTAGCTGCTCGAAGCTACTCTGCAGCGCGGGCGGAGATGATGTCGCGCAACGCGTCTTGGAAATCGGGTGCAATATCCGGCCGGGACAGGGCAAACGCTACGTTGGCAGCCAAGAACCCTGCTTTTGAGCCGCAGTCATAGGTCGTGCCGACAAAGGGCATGGCAAAGAAGTCCTGGTTCTCATGAAGCGCAAGCATTGCGTCTGTGAGCTGGATTTCTCCACCTGCGCCCGCTGCCTGATTCTCCAAGATGCTCATCACTTCCGGCTGAAGGAGGTAGCGCCCGGTAATATAAAAGTTCGAGGGCGCGGTCCCCGGTGCGGGCTTTTCTACCATCTCGGTTATCGCGAACCCGCCACTGACATCCTCACCGCGACCTACAATGCCATACTTGGACGCTTCTTCAGGCGTGCATTCCTCAACTGAGACCACGTTGCCGCCGGAGGCTTCATAGAGATCCATCATCTGGCTCAGGCAGCCACGCTTGGACTGCATGATCATGTCGGGCAACAGCACGGCGAAGGGCTCGTCTCCGACCATTTCGCGCGCGCACCAGATCGCATGTCCGAGGCCCAGCGGCTCCTGTTGACGTGTGTAGCTCACCGATCCCGCGGCCGGCATCTGCGCGTCCAACGATTCCAGCTCCTTAAATTTGCCCCGTTTCCCAAGCGTGTCTCGGAGTTCCACCTGAATGTCGAAATGATCTTCGATTACCGATTTGTTTCGACCCGTCACAAAGATAAAATGCTCGATACCGGCGTCCCGCGCTTCCTCGAAGACATATTGAATCACAGGGCGATCAACGACCGTCAGCATTTCCTTGGGCATAGCTTTGGTCGCAGGAAGGAACCGGGTGCCCAAGCCTGCAACAGGAAACACTGCCTTGCGGATTTTGCGGGTCATAGTTCATTTACCTTGTTGATTCACATGTGGCGGGAAATCCCTTACGGCATGCAGCCGGTCATTTGCACCCCCGACCTTCGGGAGTGGCGCAGGCGATCAAACGGAAGCGATGGAGAACGAACATGGCCGTTTTGGTGACCGGAGGGGCGGGGTATATCGGCTCTCATATGGTTCATGCGCTTGTCGATCGCGGCGAACGGGTCGTCGTTGTGGACAATCTCACCACAGGCTTCAAACCAAATCTTCCTGAGGACGCGGTCCTCGCCGTTGGCGATGTCGGTGATCAGATTTTCCTTGAGGCGCTGATACGAGAGCATGAAGTGGATGCCATCGTTCATTTCGCTGGCTCCATCGTTGTGCCAGAGTCGGTTTCCGATCCGCTGGGCTATTATGCGAACAACACCGTCAAATCACGGTCGCTTATGGCTGCGGCGGTGAATGGCGGTGTCCGGCACTTCATTTTCTCTTCGACCGCCGCTGTTTATGGAATGCCGAGCAGTGACATCGTCGAAGAAGGCATGCCCACCGTCCCCATCTCGCCCTACGGTGCATCGAAGCTGATGACCGAGATGATGCTCGCTGATACGGCACATGCCCACGATTTTGCCTACACGGCACTGCGCTACTTCAATGTTGCGGGCGCTGATCCGGATGGCCGCACGGGACAATCGACGCCCAAGGCGACGCATCTGATCAAAGTCGCCACACAGGCCGCACTGGGCCAACGCAGCCATGTCGACATTTTCGGTAGCGATTATGCGACCGAGGACGGAACCGGGGTCCGCGATTACATTCACGTGACCGATCTGATCTCGGCCCACTGTTTGGCGCTCGATCGGTTGCGCGATGGTGGCGATAGTCTGGTCGCTAATTGTGGGTACGGGCGCGGGTACTCGGTCAGGCAAGTGATTGACGCCGTGCAGCGTGTGTCAGGCACGTCGTTTGACGTGCGTGAGGCGCCACGGCGTGCCGGCGACCCCGCTGCGTTGGTGGCGCGTGCAGATCGTGCGCGACAGGCGCTTGGCTGGTCGCCCGCATATGATGATTTGGACACAATCGTGGGCCACGCGCTTAGCTGGGAAGCGCGCCTGTATGGTCGAAATGAAATGAAAGCCTAACTGTTTGGCGGCAGGCTTTGGAATGGTTAATGTGCACCCGTGACCCTGAGGAGGTCTGGACAATGCTATCTTTCGATGTGGTTTTCCCGCGTGAACTGTGGCGGCGCTGTTGGGTAACGTTTGCGGCGCTTTTGGTCCTCATACCCATGACTGCGAAGCACGCGCAGGCCGATGTCGGCTTTCAAACGTGGATCACGCAGTTCAAGTCCGAAGCACGCAGCATTGGTATACCTCCGCAGCTTATTTCGCGTGCCTTTGCCGGTGTGACGTCGCCAGACCCAGAAGTCCTTCGAGCGGCGATGTCGCAGCCGGAGTTTGTGCGCCCGCTTTGGGAATACCTTGATAGTGCCGTCTCGCGCGCGCGCATCGACGATGGTCAGGAAATGCTCCGCCGGTATGCGACCGAACTGGATCGCATTGAGCAGGCTACAGGGGTCTCGAAGTACGTCATTGTTGCCATTTGGGGCATTGAATCATCGTATGGCGCCGTCCTGGACAATCGCGGCGTTGTGCGACCGGTCATTCGCTCGCTGGCAACGCTGGGGTACAGTGACCCCGATCGCAGCGAGTTTGGTCGCAGGCAGCTCATAGCCGCCTTGCAGATTTTGCAGCGTGGCGACACCACCGCCGACAATTTGTTCGGTAGTTGGGCGGGCGCTATGGGCCATACTCAGTTCATTCCGACCACATACCTCGAGTATTCTGGCGATTATGATGGTGATGGGCGCTCGGATATCTGGGAAAATGTGCCCGATGCGCTGTTCTCAACAGCGAACTATCTGCGGCAATCCGGTTGGGTAGCGGGCCACACGTGGGGCTATGAAGTGCGGGTTCCAGCGGGCTTTGACTGGCAGCTGGCCGACGAGACCACAGAACGGTCGCTCGCAGAATGGCAGCAGCTTGGTATAGCGCGAGCGAGCGGAAGTGCATTTCCTAGGCCAGATGATCGGGCAACGTTGATGGCACCAACGGGCGCGCGGGGTCCCGCTTTTCTGATGCTGCGCAACTTTGATGTCATCAAGGTCTACAACAACTCCACCAGTTACGCGCTCGCAGTTGGTCATCTGGCTGATCGGCTGAAGGGATTTGGCGGGTTTCGCAGCAGCTTTCCTCGCGATGTCGAACCCCTGAGCCGCGACGAGGTTCGCCGGTTACAGATGCTTCTGACGCAGCGTGGTTTCCCTACCGATGGCGTAGATGGAAAGATTGGCCCCAATACACGCGGTGCGATCAGGGACTTTCAGGCTTCCGTCGGTCTCACGCCAGATGGCTTTGCCTCATCGGCGCTGCTGGGCCGGCTCAGCGGCAGCTGATGAAGGCTGAGCGCTTCGGGCGCAGGTTCACCGCTTTTCCCCGCCATGCTTCCGAAACTGTGCCGGTCATGCTAGCTGGATAGGCATGCAATACTGCGACGCTCACCGGGGACTGACTGTGCACTCCAAACGCTTTGTTTCATGGAGTAAATCTACAAGGGTCGGTCTTGTTTTGAGCGGTCGCCACGCGCTGGCATTTATTATTTGCCTTTCGATGGTAGCCATCCTGCCACCGCTGCTGCCTGTCCCCGCCGAAGCTCAAAGTTGGCGCCAGAGCGACCCCAGTGCGATTGTTTTGCCTGGGCAGCCCGGCAATAGCCAGAGCAGCGGTGAAAGGGGCGGACTGTTTCGGCTTTTCCGGTTTGAGCCACGTCGGCAGAGCCAGCCCCGCCAGCCGCAAAGGGGAACCACGCGCAGCACGACATCGTCTGGAACCTTCCAGAGCGCGCCAGCACAGCGAGCCTTGCCCCCTCCACCCCCTCCTAAGGATTTCGATGCGCGATCCGTCGTCGCAATTGGCGATGAGTTTGCCGATCAGTTTCACGTCGGCATGGTCGACCGGCTCGATGGAAACCGCCGGATGCAATCGTTCGGTGTTTCGATCCCAGGGACGGGGCTAACCAATCCAGAAGCGTTTGATTGGGTTGCTGAAGCGCCAAGCAGGATCAACCGTTTTGAGCGCGTGGCCGCTGTTGTCGTGGCGCTTGGTTACAGTGACGCTCGGACGCTTATCAACGGTGACCAGCGCCATGCGTTCGGATCGTCGCAGTGGCGGCAGTTCTATCGCAACAGGGTGACCACGCTCGCGCTCACATTGTTGGGGGAGGGCAATCCTGTGATCTTTGTCGGTTTGCCGCCGATGGCCGATCCAACTCGTAATGAGGAAGTCCGACTGATCAACCAGGTTCTGGAAGAAGGCGTTGCACCGACACTCGCTCGCTTTGTTTCGGTGTATGAAGGTTTTGCAGACGAACAGGGGAACTATGTTCGGGCAGGACCAAGCCTTGCCGGTGACGTGGTCAATCTGCGTAACCGTGATGGTATCTTTCTCAATCGTGCAGGGCGGCAAAAATACGCGCAATTTGCCGAGAGGTTCATCCCGCTGGAAGGACAGGAAGTCCTTGAGCCGCAGGTTTCGTCTATCATCTACGAGGGAAGTGCTCGTTCGGCAGATGGGGTCGGGCCTGTCATCTTGTTGACATCCGGTTTTGCAGATCCCACGGCAAGTCTTATCGACGATGTGGAGCGGATCGTTCCCGAGGAGCGAGAAACGCTTGACCGGCTGACGCGCGGCACGCTTATCGAGGCACCGCCGACCCGCGCCGACTTTTTCCGGGCACCCGGCTAAGCTCTAGTGCCAGAGCATCGAAGATTTCTGTATTTCACGGTTTCGTGAAGACAGATCACGCTGGTGCACCACGGCGTGAGTGCGCCGTGCCCAAACTCTCCCGCTCTTGTCATTTCACCTTGAACGCATCGTCAGGCAGCTTGCTGTGTATGGAGAGCTTTAAGTTTTCCTACGTATGCTGATCCTCTCAAAGAACCATCAAGGGAATACAGACCAATGAGCCTCACCCGACGTACCGTTTCCGCCGCCGTTCTCGCAGCTGCTGCTGTTGGCGCCGCCGCTTCCGTAACCGCCGTTGCTCCGGCCCATGCTCAAGGCCAAGAGAAATGTTATGGCATTTCAATTGCTGGTGCTAATGACTGCGCTGCAGGCCCGGGCACCACTTGTGCTGGCACATCGACGGTTGACTATCAGGGCAACGCCTGGACGTTCGTTCCAACCGGCACTTGCGAGCAGTATGGCTCTGCCAGCATGTCAGACGATGAGCTCTTCCTGCCGGATGGCCGTATGGGCTCCCTGACCGAACTCGATCGCGACCTGCCTGCATAAGGTTGCTCACACCAATTGCCGGGCGGACTTTTTGTCCGTCCGGCAACCCTCCAACCGTGCCTGTTCTGAAAGTCTTCGCCATGCCCGCTCCAATGATCACCGATAGTGATGCCGGCCTCGGCTTCAAGCACGCCCATGCCGAAGAGATAATGGCCGGTAGACACGATGTCCGCTGGTTCGAGGTACACCCCGAAAACTATATGGGTGCTGGTGGTTTGCCCCACCGGATGCTCACTGATTTGCGCCAGCGCTATGGGCTTTCACTGCACGGTGTCGGTCTGTCGATCGGAGGCGAGGGCCGCTTGGATTCCGACCATCTTGCGCGCCTGGCAGAACTTAACCGACGCTATCAGCCCGACCTGTTTTCAGAACATTTGGCATGGTCGAGCCATGATGAAAGCTACTTGAACGACCTTCTGCCCGTCCCGTACACCGAGGAGACGTTGCAACGCGTTTGCGATCACATCGACGAAGCGCAGACCGCGCTCGGTCGGACGATCCTGCTTGAAAACCCTTCTACATATGTCGTCTTCGAGACGTCCGAGATGGAAGAGACTGAGTTCCTTACCCAGATCGCGCGGCGTACTGGATGTGGTTTGCTTCTCGATGTGAACAATGTGTTTGTTTCGGCAACCAATCATGCCACCTCGCCGCAAGCCTATCTCGATGCTTTCCCTGTGCAGCATGTCGGAGAGGTGCATCTGGCCGGGCACGCGTCGGTCATGTTGACCGATGGA
This sequence comes from Pseudomonadota bacterium, assembly GCA_039024915.1. Taxonomy (NCBI): domain Bacteria; kingdom Pseudomonadati; phylum Pseudomonadota; species Pseudomonadota bacterium. The sequence continues at coordinate 496,699 of JBCCPK010000002.1, read as the reverse complement.
GCGCCCCTTCTGATTGACGCGCATGATCGCGAAGTGGCAGATCCGGTTTGGGAGCTCTACGGCTCGCTGATCGAGCGTATGGGTGCGCGCCCCACGCTGGTTGAATGGGACACCGATATTCCTGCTTTCCCGGTGCTTCAGAAGGAAGCTGCGCGAGCGCAAGCGGTCCTTGATCGCCAAAGTCCGCTGCTTGGCCGTCGCCATGTCGCTTGATGCAATGACACACGGCGGACCTTCCGACGACCAGTCCGTGTTCGCGCAGGCTGTGCTCGACCCCGATGCGCCCGTTCCGGCAGGGATTGCGCGTGCTAACGGGGCAAACCCCGAGGAAGCGTTCGCCGTTTACCGAAACAATGTGATGTCCAGCCTGATTGAGGCGCTTGCCGACAGCTTTCCCATAACAGTGAAGCTCATTGGAGATGAGCCTGCCCGAGCAGTTATGGCAGGCTTTGCGCGCACACACCCGCCACGAACCGCAATTCTTGCCGAGTTTGGGGCCGATTTTCCGGACTTTCTCGCAAACCATCCGGTTTCTGCCTCGCGACCTTTCCTCGCCGATCTTGCGCGTCTTGAGATGCTGCAGTTGGGCGCATACCACGCGGCTGACGCGCCTTGCCTTGATGGGGCGACGCTGGCCACAGTCGATCCAGAGACCCTTTCGAGAGGGCATTTGCTCGTCCATCCAGCGGTTCGACTGCTCAATACCAAGTTCGCCATCGTCAGTGTTCATGCCATCGAAAAAGCTGCAAACTCCGGCGCGGACCTCGGGGATGCCCGAGCGCGCCTTGATATCAATCGACCGGAACATGCCATCGTCACCCGCCCGGTGTACGAACCAATCGTGCGGGCAGTAAGTCCTGGCGGATATGCCTTTTTCGCCGCCTGCAAAGGGAGCGACACCTTCGCCGACGCGGCGGAAAAAGCGTTCGAGGTTCAACCGGATTTCGATCTGCAGGCCACGCTGGCGTTAGGCTTGTCCGTAGGCGCCTTCAGGGCTTTCTCGGCCGAAACACCTTCACCTTCGCCCAAACACACCGCATAAGGATAGCTGACCATGGCCAGCCTTGACACACACGCCGTCGGCCAGATGGCTGATGACGATCAAAACAGAACAGGCCCTCTTGGCACCGTAATCGCTCTTCACAATCGGTTATTCGGCGTTCTTGAGCGTGCAACGTCCGCTTGGCTTCCTGGTGCGTTGGCGCGCTTCACGTTCGCCGCCGTGTTGTTCGGGTATTACTGGAATGCCGCGCAGACCAAGTTGGATGGTGGTCTGTTTTCCCTGTCCATCGGTGCCTATGCGCAGATTGTTCCGCCTGTGATTGAGGCGGTAGGGTATGACGTCACACAGATAGCGTGGCCCTGGACCCTGCTGGTCTATGCAGGAACCTACGCCGAGTTTCTCCTGCCGATTTTGGTGACGATTGGTTTGTTCACCCGTTTATCGTCCTTGGGCATGCTCGGTTTCATTGTCGTCCAATCCTACGTTGATGTTGCCTTCCATGGCGTTGCCGACGCCGATATCGGGGCATGGTTCGACCGTTTCCAGAATGCGATCATTCTTGATCAACGCCTCCTGTGGGCTTTTCCCCTGATCTATCTTGTTATCAAGGGACCAGGTCTTCTTTCCGCCGATAGCGTGTTGGGTCGGGCGCTGAAACGCGAACGCTGACACGTTTGCATGGTCAATGGGCGAAGCATATTGATGCGCCTATGACGCGTGGATATGAGTTGGCCATGCCGAAGGTCCGGTGCTACATGCACCGGACCTTCTTTGTTTTGGGGCTGCGATGTATTTTGGAAGTGACAACTGGGCAGGCGCAGCACCGGAGGTGACCGATGCTCTGCGTGCGGCGTCCTCTGGGTTCGCCGCATCCTATGGCGCCGATGACCTGACCAGCCAACTCAAGGACACGTTGGGCGCTTTTTTTGACCGGCAAGTCGATGTTTTTTGCACGGCCACGGGATCGGGCGCGAACATGTTGGCGCTGAGCGCCATCACGCGACCCGGTGGAGCGATTCTCGCCCATCGTGACGCCCACATTCTGGTCGATGAAGCCTGCGGGCCAGAATCGCTTGTTGGCATGAAGTTGCACAAACTGCAGGGACGTCAGGGCCGTATCAGCGCCCGCGATGTACTTGACGGATTGGCTGCCTATCCCGACGGTGCGATCTATCGTGGACGGGTAATCGCTGTCTCGATGACCCAGGCAACCGAGTTTGGCACCACGTATTGTGTCATGGATGTTGCCGCCATCGGCTCGATTGCGCGTCGTAACGGCGTGTTCCTACACATGGATGGTGCGCGTTTTTGCAACGCCTTGGTGGCGCAAGATGTTGCCCCCAGCGCGATGACCCATGAGGCGGGCGTGGATATGCTCTCTCTCGGCTTCACCAAAAACGGCGCCTGGGCATCCGAGATGGTGGTCAGTTTCAGGCCTGATCTCCACGACGATCTTGCGTATCGCAACAAGCAGATGGGCCAAGTGTTTTCAAAGAACCGGTTTGCTGCCGCACAAGCGCTGGCGATGTTGCGCGACGACACCTGGAAGAGGCTTGCCAGCCACGCCAATACGATGGCGGCCGACCTATCGAATGGCTTGTCAGCGCTGCCAGGTTGCCGGCTCGCCGCGCCAACTGAAGTCAATGAGGTTTTCGCGATCGTCCCAAATACAATGGCGGATAGCCTGGCGAGCGCAGGTGCGATCTTTGCGCCCTGGCCGTCGGACGCAGCGGACGATGGCGCTCGGCCAGCAGACGATGAGACCCTGATACGTCTCGTCACCAGCTTTGCGACGACGCAAGATCATGTCGATCACTTTCTCGAAGCCGCAAGCCGCAGCAAGGCCGCTTAGACAAGCGCCAATAGAGGATCAGCTGCTTGGGTTTTTGGATTGTTGCCGGCCTGGCCGCTTTCATTTTGGGGCTGTCCAAGGGCGGAATGCCAGCGATGGCGATCCTCGCGGTCCCGCTGCTATCGCTGTATATGGATCCGATCCTGGCGGCCGGGCTGCTGCTGCCACTCTACATGATCGCTGATTGCTACGCGGTCTACCTGTTTCGCAAGGCTTTCTCCCGCCGGAACCTCATGATCCTTCTGCCAAGCTCGGTGTTTGGTATCATTGGAGGTTATTTCGCCGTTTCCACGGTTCCGACGAACGCGATCAAGCTGCTGCTGGCGTTTATCGGCTTTGCCTATCTGGCGAATGCGATCTTCAAGCGATTGAGAAAGCGTGAGGGGCCGCCGAGGCCGGCTGATGTGCCGCGTGGTGTGGTCTTCGGGGCGCTCGCGGGCCTGACGAGTTACATCGCCCATGCTGGCGGTCCCCCGTATCAAGCATATGTTCTGCCGCAGAAGCTTGAGAAAATGGCCTACTTGGGCACGACCACCATTTTCTTCACCTGCGTCAACATCATGAAGATGCCAGCATTCGTTCTGGCCGGTCAGCTCACTTGGGAAACACTCATGCAGGTTTTGTGGCTGGTCCCGTTTGCTCTGGGCGGCGCATGGAGCGGAGCACAGATCAGCCGTTGGCTACCGCAGAAGGTCTTCTTTGCGTTTGTCGAAATCGCTCTGGGACTGGTGTCCTTTAAGCTGCTGAGCGACGTCCTTCTGAGCTAGTCACAAAAAGGCCCGGCAAGTGCCGGGCCTTTCCGTCGTAAGGTAAAGCAGCCTTACGACGCTTTTGCATCCACATCGATAGCCGGCGTTTCAGAGCCGTTCGCAATCGTGATGGTGCGCGGCTTCATCGCTTCAGGCAATTCACGCTTGAGGTCGATGTGCAGCAAGCCGTTCTCCATTGAGGCACCTGCGACTTCGACGTAGTCAGCTAGCTGGAAGCGCCGCTCGAAGTTGCGCGCTGCAATGCCGCGATACAGCAACTCGCGACCCTCGGCGTTCTGCTCAGCCTTGCGCTCGCCGCGTACGTGCAAGGTGTGGTTTTTGGTTTCCACGGTCAACTCATCGGAACCAAAGCCAGCGACCGCCATGGTGATACGGTAAGCGTTCTCGCCGGTACGTTCGATGTTGTAGGGCGGGTAGGAATTCGTTTCGTTCGAGACCGATTGGTCCAGCAAGGAAAAGAGCCGGTCGAAACCGACGGTCGAACGGTAAAGCGGTGAATAATCAACGCGCATGGATGTGTCCTCCAAGTGAAGCAACAAATGATAAGCTTTGCTGGCCAGCGACCTCTTAAATCAGGCTCACGACCCCGTTTGGGCATCGGCTGGACAACGATCTGAAGGCCCGTCTGGCGCCTTCATTTCATCAGATCGTCATTGCACTTGCGCTTTTCAAGGGGGCGAACGCGGCAACGCAAATGCCCCCTAAACCGGGGCAGCCGAGCGCTGTTCTTTCGATGAATGCAACATGAACAAGCACTTCCAATTGGGTTCAGGGGGTCTGCTCTAGATTGCCTCCATCGCTCCTGATCACGGGCATCAAGGTAGATGTCCAGATCAACCCATGACGTGCCATCGGAGGAAACTGAGATGAGCTACCGGAAGAACTTGATGAAGAGCGCCGTCGTCGTCGCGCTTGCTATGGCCACCCTTGGTGGCGGTGCCGCGGTTGCCAATGCTGGACAGGTAACGTTCTCTTGGTCGACCCCGCACGGTACCTTCGTGATTGGCCCGGGTCACCACGAACGCGTGGTTCGGCACCGTGCGCCCGTTAGGGTCAGCCCTCGGCACGTGCGGCCTTATCATGACCTGCAGCGCCATTATCTTGGGCCGCGCCAAGCGCGTCGCATCTTGCGACATGCAGGCTTCCGCAACATTCATCTGCTGCGTGATCGTCGACACACCTATCTGTTCGAGGCCCAAGGCCGACGCGGCCAGCGAATTGTTGCCGTCAACAAATACAATGGTGAGATCATCTGGCGCCCGCGCCATCGCTTCCATCGCTAACCCCAGCGATCAGCAACCCAGAGCTTGAACGTCGGTCCAATCCGCCCTCCGGATCGATGTTCGAGAAAGGAGCCGGCCACCCCAAGGGTGTGTCGGCTCCGGCATTTTCAGCATGGTGTGACAGCGGTCACAGGGTTGTTTGAATGCATGTGGCTAGAAGGACGCAACGTTAACAGTAGTGCCGCGGTGCCGTTGAAACATAGGGGTCCTTGGGGCAAGAAAAATCATGGTTCATCCTGCGCCGATTCTTGATGACGATATCCTCTTCGCTCCGTCGGTTACCTCACCGGAGGTTGATCTGGCGCCTCAAGCATCGGCTGCGTCGATGGAGGATGCCGTTGGATCCGACGGGGCGCGGCTTTATGCCGTCCCGGGGATGCCCATGGACCGGCTTCACCGTGTGTTTTATTTGTCAGTCGGGCTCCGCCGCCATGCCAAGCTGCGCGTCGCTCATTTTCGTCCGCTAGGACACGCGATCGGAACCCTGGTTCTGATGCAAGGCCGAGCCGAGTTTATCGAGAAGTATGCCGATGTCATTGGCCGCTTCGTGCGGCTTGGCTTTTGTGTGGTGGCGTTTGATTGGCGCGGGCAGGGACTATCATCTCGCATTTTGCGCGATGAACCACGCAAGGGACATATTCACGATTTCGACGCTTATGTGCGCGACGCCCAACTGGTTATCGAGCGTGCCGTTTTACCGGACTGCCCGCTTCCCCTGATGGGGCTAGCCCATTCCATGGGCGGGCTCGTTGCTCTGCATCTTCTCGTTCGGCGGCCCTTGTGGTTCGACCGCATGATCCTGTCGTCACCATTGCTTCGCTTTAACGTCGCCCAAACGTCCCATGAGTCGATCGCACGCATGTCGCTTTGGGCAACGAGGCTTGGGTTCGGGCAGCGCTATGCGCCCCGGACGAGCGAGGAGGTCGGGGCAACCGGGCCATTTGAAAGCAATGTGGTGACGTCCAGCCGCGTACGGTACATGCGGGTCGCTTCGATACTGGCAGATCATCCCGAACTGGGTTTGGGCGGACCGACGATCGGATGGCTCAATCAATGCGCCAGAGGTATGGATCGCATATGGGACCAACGTCTTCTGAATCGCATTTCCACGCCGTGTCTGTTTGTACAAGCTGGAATGGATAAGTTGGTGTCCACCGAAGCGATCGAAAGGCTGGCCGCCGCTGTGCCGACCGCCACTTTGGTCCGCTTACCGATGTCTGCTCATGAGCCGATGTTCGAGACTGACGATTCGCGCGATATGTTCTTTGCGGCCGCCGATGCGTTTTTGTCGGTGCCCGAGATGCGGGAGGCGCGGCTCACCCGCTCACTTGAGAACCTTAATCTATCGCTGCTCTAAACTGCCGCGTGCCGGAGGAGTTTCAGGGCTTGCTGATGCAAGCCGCGGTCCCCCGCTGCAAGGACCTGGCCGGTGAAGCCGGTCTCGCGCAGCGGAGCGCCACCCCAGTCGGTAACGATGCCACCTGAGCCCTCTATAATCGGAACCAAAGGTAGAATGTCGTAAAGTGCGAGCCCGGTCTCTACGACAAGATCGCACGTGCCCGCAGCAACCAACGCGTATCCGTACCAGTCGGTGCCGTAACGAACATTCCTGCACGCGGCTTCAAGACGATCGTAAGCCGCCCTTTGCTGTCCCTGAAACAAGCTTGGGGTGGTTGTCATGAGTGTGGCCTCGCTGAAGCTTTGGCAGGCGCGGGTTTGAAGTTCACGCTCAGCCCCGCGCATCTTCCAAAGCGCACCGGCTGCCGAGCCTTCGAAGCTTTCATCGAGGAAGGGCTGATAACCCATCCCTGCTACCGGTGTTTCCTCATAGACGATACCGACAAGCGATCCCCACAGGGGCACGCCGGCCACATAAGCACGCGTGCCGTCAATGGGGTCGATGATCCACTGAACAGACGCTTCAGGACGAACATTGCCGTACTCCTCGCCGATTATGCCATCAGTGGGAAACGCCTGTTCGATGAGGTTGCGCATGGCGCGTTCACATGCTCGGTCTGCCTCTGTGACAGGGTCGAACGCTCCTTGATTGGCCTTGTTACTGATTTCCGGCGCAGCGCGAAAATGTGTCAGGGTTTCCGCCCTTGCGAGTCGTTTGAGATCTTCAAAGCGCGCGACACGCTCAGCAAGGCCCGAATATTCAGAAAGCTGCGATGGCAATGCAGAGACTCGCTGTTGCGGTGCGAAGGCACCTAAGTGGTCGAACAACAGGCGTACGCAGCGCGAATTCAACACCCAACGCTACTTGTGTTGCGGCTTTGCAACAAGAAATCTGGGATCGCTTCAGCGCCATTTGGTTATCTCGGTGTCCTATGAGGTCCAGAAACGAGCTAAAATTACCGATCTAGGACCATGATTTTACTGTTGTGGCACGCCCATGAAATATTCTTGCGCAAACGGTCATGATGCAACGAAATTTGAGCAATCGGTCAAAAACGACTTTGGTCTTGTTGACTTTTTGCGCCGCACACATAAATTTTGCAGTGCGTCATGGCCCTCCCGGCGTGACGCAATGCCCTCTTTGGGCGTTTCCTCCCTAGACTTGAGCCGTTCGGTTTTCCGGACGGCTCTTTTTTTTGGATTACTCAGCGGCCGCTCGATCAATGGGGAGTAGTTCGCCGACATCGAGTGCGAACAGACAGTGTGTGAGCTCACTCAGAGTTTCCATGACATCAATAAAGCCATCATTGGGAACAAGCGTTCGCTCGTTCATGTACAGTCCGCGGTTGATCTCCAACTGTACGGCGTGGATCCCTCGGGTCGGACGCCCGTAATGTTCGGTGATAAAGCCGCCAGCATACGGCTTGTTTCGTGACACCCGATATCCCATGCGTTGCAGTGCTTCCGCCATGGTGTCGGCAATGAGCGACGAACAGCTTGTGCCAAATCGGTCACCGATGACAAAGTCAGTCGATAGCGCTCCGTTTGAGGTTCGAATGATCGACGGCATGGAATGGCAATCAACGAGTATTGCCGCGCCAAACCGAACGTGGGTTCGTGCCAAGGTTCGCCTCAGCGCCGTGTGGTAGGGCTTGTAGAGAGTTTGAACCCGTTCAAGCGCGCTCGCCACGTCAAGCTTACCTCGATAGATCGACTGCCGATCGCCAACTAGTCTTGGGATTGTCCCAAGACCACCAGCGACGCGCAACGAGGCGGTATTCGCAAAGGCGGGAAGCGGTTCGTTGAACATCCGCGGGTCGAGTTCATAGGGCTCGCGATTGACATCGCAATAGCACCGCGGGAAGCGCGCCGCGATCAAGGGCGCGCCCTGTTGGACTACACCTGCAAAAAGCCTCTCAACATACGTATCTTCCGAGCGCCGTAACTCGCGCGGATCGAGTTGAGCCGCCTCCAAGAATGCGCGTGGATAGAATGTGCCGGAGTGGGGCGAGCTGAAAACGAAAGGCACCGTCTGATTGACGGGTAAGGTCAGGTCAATTGCCGTCGCTTCGGAAAAGGCTTCAATCGTGTCCATTCAGTATGCGGCCAACGAGGGCGGCTCCTTTCACCGAAGACATGGTCACGACCGGCACATTGGTCGCATCAGCGATCACTTATTCTTCGTTGAAGGATCGCAGGTTCACGCAATGAAGTCCACATGGGCGCGTGCGAAACCAGACGCCGCTTATGCCCGTTCCGTCAACGCTTGCTTTCGAGGATGCCAAACGCAAACAACGCGGTATCGGCTTTCCTCCTGTGGTCAGATATGATCCTCAGGTGTAAGGAGATTCGTACTCGTTTGAACTAGCGACCGCCACGCAAACAGGTAGACCATGACACGTATCTTGCTTGCCGAAGACGATAACGATATGCGCCGCTTCCTGGCAAAGGCGTTGGAGAACGCTGGATACGATGTGGTATCGTTTGACAATGGGCAGAGCGCTTATTCGCGTTTGAAAGAAGAGCCTTTCACGCTGCTTCTCACCGATATCGTCATGCCTGAAATGGACGGTATCGAACTGGCACGCAAAGCTACTGAGCTCGATCCACAGCTGAAGGTCATGTTCATAACGGGCTTTGCCGCTGTCGCCTTGAACCCCGATTCCAACACGCCAAAAGATGCCAAGGTTCTTTCGAAGCCTTTCCACTTGCGCGAATTGGTCAATGAAGTGGAAAAGCTCCTTGCTGCCTAACCTACGGGCGTATTGCCTCCTTTTTTGATGTCGCTTGCATCGCCCGGAACAACCCGATAAGACCTCGCCACCGTTGAGGGCGCGTAGCTCAGCGGGAGAGCACTTCGTTGACATCGAAGGGGTCGGCAGTTCGATCCTGCCCGCGCCCACCACCGGCCTGACATCGCTGAAATGCCGATGTCTAATACTCCGCGTGCCGTCCGCCTCAGACCGTTCACCGTTTGCGTTGCGCGGTGTTGTCTAGCCCAAAGACCGCTGATCGACTTGACATTTTCGTGCTTATTGGGGCATTTCACGACCCAGGATTGTTGGCGCGCTTCGGCGCGTCTTTTTGTTTGCCCGGCTGCGGCGCGCATTCATAAAGGTTCGGTAAGATGAAGATCAAAAACTCGCTCAAGTCGCTCATGAAGCGTCATCGCGACAACCGCATGGTCCGTCGCCGCGGTCGCGTTTACATCATCAACAAAACGCAGGGCCGGTTTAAGGCGCGCCAGGGCTAGGGTTCGACCAAGCCAAATTACGGCGAGGCTTAAGAGAACGCCTTTCTCTCTGCGTGTTTTGACGAGCCGCGTCGGCTGAGGCACACTCAGCCGATGCGGTTTTTCTTTGCTGACTATGCTGATTCGCTTCTCAGCGGTTTGATGCCCTCCTTTTTGCGAAGATGCGCGGCTGTCATCTTCGCATGTGTCGTGTTCACCGGCGGCGCCCTGGCGACGGATGGTGAGGGAGCTGATACCGGCGAGCCGGGGTCAGTCGGCAGCTCAGCTGAACCCGACGTGCTTTCCGAACAATCTGACACGCCGCCCACCGTTGACAGCTTGCTGGATGCGTTGGCTTCCGCCGAAGATTCAGATCAGGCACGGACGTTGGTGCGGGACATACAGCGTGGCTGGAACATGTCTGGCAGTTCTTCGGTCGATTTGTTGATGCGCCGTGCTGAGATAGCGATGCGCCAACGCCGGTTCCCGCTGGCACTTGATCTGCTTGATACGGTTGTCACGCTTGCGCCGGACTTTGCGGAGGGTTGGAACCGTCGAGCGACCGTACACTTTATGCGCGAGGACTACGCGCTTTCGATTGCCGATGTAGAACAGGTCCTGCGGCTCGAGCCTCGGCATTTTGGCGCTCTCAGCGGTATCGGCATCATGCTTGATGAGTTGGGCCGGTACCGCCAGGCACAGACCTTTTTGAAAGCAGCCTTGGACGTCCATCCCTATCTGTCTGGAGCCCAACAAAGGCTTGATGCCATCGAAAGGCGTTTGCAGGGCGCGCCTATTTGACGACGTTCTGGATTTCGACTGGCGTCGTACTTGCGGCGATCGCAAGCGCTCTGTGGTTGGTCACGCGATGGGGCACGGCTAGGATCGAGGCGCGGTTCCCCGCGCCAGGAAAATTCGTCTCCACATCAACAGCTCCGCTCCATCTGGTCGAGCGCGGGTCGCTCTCCGACAAATGCCCAAGTCTTCTGTTCGTGCATGGGGCGAGTTCTAACCACCGGGAGTTCCAGATTGCGCTTGAGGACAAGCTTCAGCAAAGATTTGGTGATGATCAACATAGGGTCTTTGTCGATCGCCCGGGACAGGGGAACAGCCCGCGAAAGTGGGGCGATCACAGCCCGCGGGTTCAGGCAGACCGCATTGCGGAAGCTGTTCGCCGCCTGGGCGTGGACCACGTCATTGTTATCGGCCATAGCTGGGGAGGCGCTGTCGTTGCGCAGCTGGCCGTGCATCATCGAGAGCTTGTGCGGGGCGCGGTTTTCGTTGCGCCGGCAACGCACCCTTGGGAGGGTGGGGGCTGGGGCGGTGTAACCTGGTACTACGGTACCGCCTGCCTGCCGGTCATTGGGCACCTTTTCACCGAACTTATAACCTTGCCGGTCGGCTGGAACCAGATCAACGATGGCGTTGAAAACGTGTTTGCACCGGAGGTACCGGTTCAAGGCTACGCCAGCGAGCTGGGCGCTAGGCTTGTTCTGCGACCATCAAGCTTTCGTGCGAACGCTCAAGATGTGTTTCAACTAAGACCCTTTGTGCGTGCCGAGTCTCACAGCTACGCATCAATCCAATGTCCGGTGCATGTCATTACCGGTGATCAAGACGGGGTGGTCTGGCCGCACATCCATTCCGATGGCCTGGAACGCGACATTAAAGGAGCGACCAAGACGGTTATCGCGGGTGGTGGACATATGCCCCACCATACTCATGGCGATCTGATCCTTGATTGTATTTCTGAGGTGTATAGGTCGGCATCTGCCAACGCCTAACCGTCTCAAATGTCAGGCGTGATCTTCCCGCACGAAGGCAATGCGCAACATGTTTGTCGCGCCCGGCGTACCAAACGGCACGCCAGCCGATATGATAATGCGGTTTCCAGGGTCCGCGAAACCCTCGTTCATTGCAAGCTGGCAGGCACGCTCAACCATATCGTCAATATCGGCTGCGTCATCGGTGGCCATGGGGTGCACGCCCCAAATGAGGGTCAGTCGCCGCGCAGTCCTCTGGCGCGGGGTGAGCGCAATAATGGGTGTTTTTGGTCGCTCTCGGGCTGCGCGCAGCCCGGTTGCGCCTGAAGAGGTGTAACAAACCAGCGCCGATAGATGGAGCGTCTCGGCGATCTGACGCGCTGCTGCAGAAATCGCGTCAGCGCCAGTTGCCTGCGGCGGGGTCCGTTGCGCGTCGAGGATTGAGCGGTAGTACGGATCTTTTTCCGTTTCCGCTGCGATCGTGTTCATGGTCGAGACCGCTTCGACCGGATAGTCGCCAGCAGCGGACTCAGCTGACAGCATGATCGCATCGGCACCTTCGTAGACGGCGACCGCCACATCGGAGACCTCAGCGCGGGTTGGGACCGGTGATGAGATCATCGATTCAAGCATTTGCGTTGCGACCACGACCGGCTTTCCTGCTTTGCGCGCCGCCCGGGTAATTCGCTTCTGCGTACCCGGCAGCACCGCAAGCGGCATTTCGACACCAAGGTCGCCACGCGCAACCATGATCGCGTCGGAGAGCTCGATGATTTCCTCGATCTTTTCGACGGCCTGAGGCTTTTCGATTTTTGACAAGACGCCCGAACGACCCCGAACCATCTTCCGCACTTCAGCGACGTCTTCCGGGCGTTGGATAAACGACAGGGCAATCCAGTCAGCTTCAGCTTCAACGGCAGCCGCTAGGTCGCGGCGATCCTTCTCCGTCAGCGATCCGCTGGTAAGGATGGTGTCCGGCAGACTGACACCCTTACGGCTTGAAAGCTTGCCGCCAACCATGACTTCGGTGTCGATGAAACTGGCGTTATCCGTCGCAACGCATTCCAGGCGCAGCTTGCCATCGTCAAGAATGAGCGTGTGGCCAACTTCGATTGTTTCAATAATATCGGGATGGGGAAGCTGAACGCGCTCGACGGTTCCGGATTTTTCGGAGGTATCCAGCCGAAAGCGCGCGCCCTTTTCAAGCATGATGGCGTCGTCTTCGAATGCGCCGACGCGCAGTTTTGGGCCCTGGATGTCCACCAGGATGCCTATCGGTCGACCGATGTCTTCTTCGACTTGCCGGATCTTAGCCATCATTGCCCGCATCTTGTCCGGGTCGCCGTGACTCATGTTGATCCGGAATATATCGGCGCCAGCGAGATGAAGCGCTTTGATCTGTTCGAACTCGGAGCTGGACGGACCGAGGGTCGCGAGAATCTTGACGCTGCGGTCTCGCTTGAGCATGTGCGGTGCCTATTGCTGAAGGGAGTCCTCAGTGAGTTGCACCGTCCAGCTGGATTGACCCGCGGTGTCGACTTCAAAAAAGCCGGTGGTCTCCAGCCCGCGTTGGGCGCAATCTTCGAATCCCCGAATGGTGAAGATGCGCGCATGTGTACACATATAATGGCGGCCTTTCCACTCCCCGCCGCGCTCATAATCAATTGCGTAAACATAGTAGAAACGAGCGACGAGCGCGCCTGAACGCAAGGTCTCGCAGGTGTCCGTCGGTAGGTTCCACCAGCCCTCCGATACCCAGCCCTGCCGCGTATCGTAGCCTAAAGCGACCCCAATAGTGCTTGATGTCTCGTTGCAAACGCGAAAACCGGTTGGCCCACTGCCGAGACCCGGCACGGTGTTTGCCTGCTCCATTGCATCTGAGCCTTGGACAACTCTCCCCTGGACGGCGTCTGGTTCCAACGCCTCGCCAGCGCTCTGGGTTCGGCTGAATGTGTAATAGCCACCAGCAACGAGCCCCGCGACGACCAGCGCGGTCACAAGAAAAGCAAGAGTAGGACGAGAGCCTCCGGTTTGTCCGGTGGCCGGTGACAGCAGACGCATGTCAGATCCTTGCAAGCCGAATTATACGCCAATGCCTAGCGCGTTGTATTCTTTGCCGCGTGCTCGACACTGGTCAAGCGTTTGGCACGCTTCGATGATGCAGAAGATGCGGCGACATTTTGACGATGGGGCGTAGTCGGCGTATCGATGATCGGTGTGAAGCAAACGCTCACTCTCTATAACTCCCCGCCGGATCTATCCATGGACGACGCATCCAATCGCGCCCAACCCTCAACCATGTCCGATCGTGGCTTAAGTCCCACAGCCGGTTCTGCGGACGGGCAGGCGCCGTTCTCCCTGCACCTGAGCAACGCAGGTCACGGCTTGATCATCTTGTGCGACCACGCCGAAAACACTTTACCGGCACCCTATGGCACGCTCGGTCTGCCGCGCGAGCAACTGGAGCGCCACATCGGTTTCGACATCGGTGCGAAAGGTCTGTGCCAAAAACTTGCAGCTGCGTTGGATGCGACGCTCGTCATGAGCAAGTTTTCGCGCCTGCTGATTGATCCCAATCGCGGCATCGATGACCCAACTCTTATCATGCGCTTGTCCGACGGGGCAGTGGTGCCGGGAAATGCGCGCCATACACCAAAGGAGCGAGCGCACCGGATCGAGCATTATTATAGGCCTTATGATGACGCGATTTCGCGCGCCATAGATCATGTGCACCATGTGACCGGCCGGCCTGCGGTCTTGCTATCTATCCACTCGTTTACACCGCACTGGCGTGGTGTTGCGCGCCCATGGCATGCGGGTGTTTTGTGGGATAAGGACGCCCGGCTGGCACGCCCGCTCATCGATAGCCTAAGCGCCAGCGGGGATATCGTCGTGGGCGACAATGAGCCATATACCGGAGAATTACCCGGAGATACGATGAACCGGCACGGTACGGTTAAAGGCCTGCCTCATGCCCTGTTGGAGGTAAGGCAGGATCTTATAGCGGATGGGGGTGGAATTGATGCTTGGGCGCGCCGCTTAACACCGCTGGTTGAAGCAATTGTGGCGGATCGTGCCATCAGGATGCCGCTGGTTGAATGAGGAGAGTTTTGGTGACCGAACAAACGATGCGCGATCTGGAAGCGGCAGCGTTCCGACGGCTTTTGAACCATCTTCGCAAGCGTGACGATGTGCAGAATATCGATCTTATGATTCAGGCTGGCTTCTGCCGGAACTGCTTATCGAACTGGCTGGTCGATGCTGCAAACGAGGCAGACCAGACACTCGATTTGGAAACAGCGCGTGAGCATGTTTACGGCATGCCTTACGGCCAGTGGAAGGCAGCCCAACCCGAGGCAACGCCGGAACAGGTTGCTGCCTTCAAGGTAGCATCTGCCCAGCACGATTGAAGAACGCCCGGCATGCCTTTGAGTGGCGGTGCTAAGATCACGATTGTCCCCACAATCCTCGAGGCTTTCCGCATTGGGGGCTGCGGGCCAGCTTGACCTGCTTGGGTTCAGACCGCTAGCACTCACCTCGCGCTGCGCAGCTTCTGCTAGCTGCCCGACACCTTCATGCATACCGAGGAGATTTCCATGGCCGACACGGCTGTTGCAGCTGGTCAGCTTCGAGCGCTCATCGAGCGGATCGAACGGCTTGAGGAAGAAAAAAAGGCGATCGCCAATGACATCAAAGATGTTTACGGCGAGGCGAAGGCCAACGGCTACGATACCAAGGTTTTGCGGCAGGTGGTCAGGATTCGAAAGCAGGACCAGGCCGAGCGACAGGAGCAAGAGGCGCTGCTCGACCTCTATTTGGGCGCCTTAGGAGGTGCCGCCGTTGTGGCACCTGAGAACGACCAAGACTAGCTCCACGGACACGGGCGGAACTGCATCTACCGCCCGTTGAACGTCGAGGTGAGACCTTGCGGCTCGAAACGATCCGACCGGGCGCCGAACGGACGGGTTGGTTGGAAACCGGCATTGCGTAGCACTGCCGGCGTCAGGTTCAGAACATCCGAAGGCGGAACTAGGCCGGCGTGCGCCTGGCCACGAATTGAGTTCTTCGCCAGCGATGCGGTTGCTGGCTCCGAAAGTGGATGCAGCAAGCCTACGGGACGTGCCGGCGCTGAGCCGGTCACAATCTGTGAAACACCGGTGCCGTTGAGGCCCGGAGCATTGGCCAAAGATGTGGCGCTGGGAGCGGCAATACTGGCTTGCGAAGCACGGGCGAGAGCATCGATGGCGTCCTGGCCAGCCGATTGTTGGTTTGAAACCGCGGTGAAGGCCGATGCTAATGATGTCGGTGAAGCCGGAGGCTGCGGTGCCGCAGCAACCGCGATCGGAGCTTCAGTTGGCTGTGATCGTTCAACCGGTGTTGGAGCGGGCGGTATGATGCGAGGCGCTGCCGCAATGTCCGTGGGCTGTAAAGGAGCCTCGGCTGCCAGCGTTTGGGGAGCACCTGGCTGATCACCAGCCAAAGTGCTGGCGCGTAGAGCGGATTGAACTTGACCGCGAAGGCTGGCGTCCATCGCTCTTTGCTCGGCAAAACGCGCTTCGATGAGGGCGGCAATCTGTCCGGGAGCCGCAACCGTCTGAGCTATTTGCTGAGCCCTGGTGATTGGCGGTAGCTGAGAAGCGCTGGGAAGTGGCGTTTGTGCATCCTGGGCAGCGGCAAAAGTAGAGTCGATAGCGCCAAACCGATCCTGGGTTGATGCCTGTTGTACTGGGAAAGCCTGCTCTTCCGCTGCCGCAATCGTTACCGGTGGCTGAGCTGCCGCAGCAGCGGCAATCTGTATCTGATCAATAGTTGGAGCCGGAACAGGGGGTGGTGGAATGTCGACCGCTGCAAGTTCGGTTTCCTGCTCTGAGGGAGGCGTGTCTGCTTCTGCGGTCAGCACGACCGCGTTTGGCGGAAGCACCGGTGCCGGTGCGGCAAACGGCGCTCTGCGTTCTGGTCGTGCGGGTGCGGCTTCGACCTGCGAAGGCTGGGCTGCAGCCCGTGGGGCAGGCGCTGCCGCGGGTTCGCTTTCACGGCCCCCACCGAACAGGCCCGCGAAAATATTCCCGTCGCCGTCATCGCCTTGCGCCGTTGGAAGAACCACGGCACTGGCGTCTTCGGGGCTTGCCGACGAAGCAACTTGAACCGTTGAACGCGTCGAACTGCGTCCCCCGCGCTGGAGATCCCGTTGCGCCTGTTCAAAGCCAGCCATAGGACGTCCGTCAGCTGGAACATGGATGGTGCGCCCGTCAGGGAACACCCGCGCGAGCTGCGACCGGGTCATGCGGGGCCACATTCTCACTGTGCCTGTATCGAGATGGACAAACGGTGTGTTTGAGCGCGGGTAGTAGCCGACCCCGCCCTGCTGCTGTCGCAAGCCCGCAGCGCGGATGGCGGCCGCGCTTACGCCGGGGATAAAGAAGTCCATCGCGCGGCCCTGCGTGTGCTGCGAGTTGCGCGCCACGCCAGATGATCGCCGCCGAAGCATGTTATTGGTTGCCGGTGAGCGGTAAGCAGAGACAACGTGGATCGGTTGCGAGGCCCCAACTTCGCGGTACACGTTCCAGACGATGTCGAACAGATCGGGATCGATCCGCGTAACTTCATCACGGCGCCAGTCCCGCAAAAAGCGGTTGAGCTGATCTAACCCTCCCTGAACAAAGCGGCCATTGCGTTTGTAGGTAACGGTAAGGCGCTCATGGGTGTGGGTGTTGTAGAGGGTCAGGGTGCGGTTTTGGGCTTCCGCTGCTGACGGGAAAAGCAGCATGATGGCGAGAGGCAGGAGAAAAGCACACGAAACGAGGGTGGATAGATTGCACAGCCTACCACCCGATCGCGCTGCTGCTGCCGCTTTACCTACGCCGTCCAAATTACCCTCACTCGAGCCCATTGCCTTCGGCCCGATTAGGCGCACACTGTCTATCAGCTGCTTGCCCGAAATTGCCGCCAGCCCAATACGAGTTCAGCGACCATACCAAGTGTTCTGATACAACAGTCCCAGGTGCCACATAACTCTCTTGCGCATCTCAAACTCAAACTGTTGCCGAAGCGCTTGAGAAACGCATCATTTGTCCGATGCTGCAAAGTTGTTAAAATTGGGGCACGAACCGTTAGCTCTACGTCACCGCCCGCTACGATGCAGCTTTTGGGTTAAAAGATGGTTACGGGTTAACCCTTTTTTACCAAATGGCGCCAGCGGAAACCGAGGGCCGATTGGCCACGATCACGAGTTATCCAGACCAAGAGCCGCCAAGACGCGTCCATGGTGGCCGTACAGGTCGTTCGACATGATCAGATCTCCATCATCATCCACACGCGCTGTGAAATAGGTGATGTGCACCGGGATGTGTTGATCAAGAAGCATCGTGCGCTCACGCGGCCCTTTGAGCGAACGCAGCCGCGCCAAGTTCCAATCGGGTTCGTTCTCCAGCAGAGCTTCCGCGAACGCCCACGGATCCTGCACCCGGACGCACCCATGCGAAAAGGAACGCCGATCCCGGCCAAAAAGGCCTCGAGATGGTGTATCATGGAAGTATATGGCGTGCTGGTTGGGGAACATGAATTTGATTTCGCCCAGCGCGTTGCGTGGACCTGGTCGCTGGCGAATCCTGGGTGAGCCTGCGCCGTCTGCCACAGCCTGCCAATTGACTGCATAGGGATCAATGACACGCCCGTTGTAGAGCACCTCGTAGTTGCGCGCCGGCAGATAACCTGGATTGGCTAGGATGTTTGGCAGCAACTCACTGCGCGTAATCGAACTGGGCACATTCCAGTACGGATTGACGGCCAGATATTCCATCTCATCGGAAAAAATCGCTGTTCGGTGGCGGTTTCGTCCCACAATGGTTCGCGTCGTGAAGATGCTTTCACCATCCTGCATCACCCACAATCGGTACTCTGGTACATTGGCGAGGACGTGAAAGCGCCCCAGCTCGCGTGGCATCCAACGCCAGCGCTCCATATTTGCAATGATGTGAGGAACCAAGTCGCCCGACTTGGCATTCAGTGCAGAGAAGGTAGCAGGCCCAACTATGCCGTCGGTAACGAGGTTGTGCGACGCCTGAAAGTCGCGAACGGCGCGATCAAGAGCCTCGTCGAACACCAGCACATCGGGTGCGTTTGCTGCGCCCTCGGCGCCCGTTTCATCCGGTAGAGAGGATGCGAGAACAAGCTGCGCTTCTCCCGTACGCGAAATCTCTTCTGATGATGCTTCGGGTGCTGGAACGCCAAGGCGCTCGCGAAGTAACGGCACGCGGTCATCTCGATCTCCGACACGCAAGGTTCCGCCTTCTGGGATCGCAATGTACTGCTCGTCTGCGCTCTCAGAGCGCAATTCGGCCAAGCGAAGCCGCAGCGCGCGGAACTGATCATGTTGGGGATGAAAACCTAGCAGCGCTTCTGCGGTATCTGACGCGTCGACGAGGGCGGGCAAAACGGTACCCGGATCGACGAGATTTCGGTCCAACGTGATGTCCGCGCTTATTGTTGCGGGGTTTACACGCCCTGTCTGTGCATGGCGTGCATAGCGAAGGGCCCACAAGGCCATGTTGATGTCTGCGAGGGCGGCCTTGGCCGCATCACCGGTCTGCTCGCCTTCTTCGAGGAACGCCGGGTTCACAAAATCGGCCGGCTCTAAGCCGTATTCATCAGCCGACGTAAAAACTCCAATAATCGCCGTACCGCGAGCGTTTAGCGCGCCGGCTTCCAGGAAAAGCGGTTGAAAGGCGCGCGCCGCGTAAAAGGCTTCGGCAGCCTCTCGCTCAGCCGCGGTCGTCTCACCATCATTCCCCAAACCCTGGGTAACATGATGCTCAATCAGTTGCCGGGTAAGTGTCGCCAACATACGGGCATCGCGCGCTTGCAAGGCCGCAACGTCCACTGCTGCTGTCTCGACTGAGGGTTCAGGAGCCGAGATACGATCTGTGCGGGCTTGTGAGGGCGCGGGGATGACATTCCCGCGCGCAGGAATGCTGTCTACCTGATCGTTGCGGATGCTAGTTTGTTGAGGATCGACAATCCGTGCGACCGCACGCGTTCCGGCGGCGCAGGCAGGACTGATTTCGCATTCAAGATCAATGGCGGGAAGGGCAGTCTGTGCACTTGCCAGCTTTGTTTGCAGTGCACCCGCCGCAAGCACTGTCGTTGCCAGGAGGCATACTACGCCACGTGAGACGCCCGGTTTCGATGGTCTTCTGCTGCTAACAAACCTGCGCATGAGGCGCCCTCTCGATAGGTTTGGCGCCAGCTTCTCTTGAGCTTCGCCACAGTTAGTGCGTGTTTGGCAGATCGCGCTAACTCACGAAAGATGCTCAGAAACACACTTCCAACCAAAATATGACAAACGATTAGCGCTGCGCCGCCTGGCTCGCCTCGGATTGGGCATCCCTTGTCCTGCTATCGGTACCAGTCGGGTCTGCCGGGTCGATCTGATAGTCAGCAAGTTTCCGGTAGAGCGTTGAACGACCGATGCCCAAATGCCGCGCGACATCGCTCATATGGCCACCCAGATGGCCGACGGCGAAGCGAATGGCGCGCTCTTCGAGGTCTGCCAGGCTTCGGGGATTGCCTTTGCCATTGGTCAGATCAACGACGCCGTAATCATTTGCACCAAAACTCGCGTCGATTGATCCGATGACGGCTTCGCCGACGACGTTCTGATCAGCCTGCCTGCCGTTTGCGCCTGCTCTCGAGGCATCGAACGCAATCACCTTGCCACCGGCTGTGGGCTGGGTTTCAGATACGAGCAAACCTTCGCGGCCTTCTGTCAGCGCTCGGATCTGGGGAAAGTCCGCTGGCGAGAGCGAGTCCTGATCGCACAGGACAACTGCACGGAAGATTGCATTTTCAAGTTGGCGGATATTTCCAGGCCATGTGTACTGTAGGAGCATCTGCATGGCATCGTGGGAGATGCCTTTGAGGTGACGTTTGCCTTCTTCGGCGGCAAACCGAACGATGAAGTGTTCGACCAGGTGCGGCAAGTCATCAAGACGTTCGCGCAGAGGTGGGATCCAAATAGGAAACACATTCAAGCGATAGTACAGGTCTTCGCGAAACAGCCCCTCGCGCGCAAGTTCTGTCAGCGAGCGATTTGTCGCGGAAATCAACCTGAAGTCAGCGCGTACCGGCGCTTTTGCGCCAACAGGGTCTACCTCGCCGTTCTGCAGGGTTCGGAGAAGTTTGACTTGCACCTCAAGTGGCAGCTCTCCAATTTCATCGAGGAACAGCGTGCCACCATGCGCTTCGGCAAATCTTCCAACGTGCTTTTCGTTGGCGCCGGTGAACGCGCCTTTCTCGTGACCGAATAGTACCGATTCGACCAGTTTCTCCGGTATCGCGCCACAGTTCACGGTGACGAGCGGTTTGTTGCGCCTCTGGCTTGAGCCCTTGATGGCATGAGCCACCATTTCCTTACCGACACCCGACTCACCTTCAATCAGGATTGGTATCTGTGACTTGGCAGCTCGCTCGGCGAGTTGGACGACCCTCTTCATCGAGGCGGACCGCGTGATGATGTCGGTAACCGTCAGGCGGCCTTCGATTCGCCGTTTGAGTTGGCCAACCGTATCTTCGAGGGCGCTCATTTTAAGCGCGTTTGATAGGCACACGCGAAGCCGTTCCGGCGCGACTGGCTTCACAATAAAGTCCGTTGCGCCCTCGCGCATGGCCGAAACAACAGTGTCGATTGAACCTTTCGAGGTTTGAACGATCACCGGGACCTGATTCTGTCGTTCCTTGAGAGCACCAAGAACCGCCATCCCGTCTGTGTCGGGCATCATTAGATCCAGAAGAACTGCGCGAACCGCACGACCCTGACCACTTGCCAGAAGTTCCAGAGCGGCGTCACCGCCTTCCACTGCTATCGGCGTGTGCCCCAGCCGACTTACCGCTGCCTCTAAAAGGCGTCTCTGAACGGGGTCATCATCAACAATCAGAACTTGGGAACGCGAGCTCACGCATACATCTCCACGCAATCGTAGGGCTCTGGCGGAAACGCCATGACCCGGGCTGTCTCGTTATCGGACATCATCGCGGGATAGGGTAAACGGGCGATTAAGCATATCAGCGAGCATTTGTCGCTGTCAGCGCGGCTGACTTTGTCCGGCCTGGGGTTGCGCGCCGGTTGGGCCACGATTACCCGTAGCATCAAACTAGCTCTAGCGACATTTATGAGGGAAACGCATCAATGTCTGCCGCCAAAACTGACCTTGGATCGCTGCCCAATTGGGACTTGTCTGCCCTGTACCCGGGCATCGATTCTCCCGAAGTGGCGCGTGATTTGCGCAAAGCGCTGAACGATGCGCAGGTCTTCGAACGCGATCACAAAGGTACGCTGGCCGCCAAGCTGAACGAGGGCGGTGCTGTCCTTGCGTCTGTTGTGGCGCGGTATGAAGCGCTCGATGAGCTGCTCGGCCGCCTCTATTCCTTTGCCGGCCTGGTTTACTCTGAAAACACGACCGATCCGGCGCGCGCGAAATTTTTCGGTGACGTTCAGGAGAAGCTGACCACCGCGACCTCGCATCTCGTCTTTTTTACCCTTGAGCTGACCGCGCTCGATCCTGATGCGCTGGAGGCAGGCTACAGCGCCCCGGAACTTAAGGCTTACAAGCCTTGGATTGACGATACGCTGCGTGAAAAGCCTTTTCAGCTGGACGATAAGCTTGAGCAGCTTTTTCATGAGAAGTCGGTCACCGGTCGGTCTGCTTGGAACCGCCTCTTTGATGAGACGATTGCTGCATTGCGCTTTGAGGTTGATGGTCAGGCTTTGTCGCTGGAGCCAGCACTCTCGCTTTTGCAGGACAATGACCCCGCGCGCAGGAAATCGGCCGCGCAAGCCCTTGGGACAACCTTAGGCGAGCATCTGCGAACTTTCACCTTGATCACCAACGTCCTGGCGAAGGACAAGGAGATTTCCGATCGTTGGCGGGGCTTCTCGGACGTTGCGGACAGCCGTCATTTGGCCAACCGCGTTGAAGGTGAAGTGGTTGATGCGCTTGTAGACGCGGTGCGCGCGAGCTTCCCGAGACTGTCCCATCGGTATTACGCACTTAAGGCAAAGTGGATGGGCGCGCAGGCGATTGACTATTGGGATCGCAACGCCCCGTTACCGAATACCGATAAGTCGCTTGTCCATTGGAACGATGCTAAGAGCATCGTGCTCGACGCGTATGCAGATTTCTCGCCGCAAATGGCCGATATCGGTAAACGCTTTTTCGATGAACACTGGATCGATGCCCCATCGCGCGAAGGTAAGTCTCCAGGCGCCTTTTCCCATCCAACGGTCCCCAGTGCGCATCCTTACATCCTTTTGAATTATCAAGGTCGCACCCGCGACGTGATGACCCTTGCGCACGAGTTGGGACATGGCGTCCACCAGGTTCTCGCCGGCGGGCAAGGGGCGCTGATGGCGCAGACGCCACTGACGCTGGCAGAAACGGCGAGCGTGTTCGGTGAGATGCTGACTTTCCGCTCGGTGTTGGCCCAGACGCGGGATCCTGCAAAACGCAAAGCGCTGCTTGCAGGCAAAGTCGAGGATATGATCAACACGGTTATCCGGCAGATCGCTTTCTACACCTTCGAACGCAAGGTGCACGTCGCTCGAAAAGAGGGCGAACTGACGTCAGAGCAATTGTGCGATCTTTGGATTTCGGTTCAACATGAAAGCTTGGGAGATGCGATCCGCTTCGACGAGGGCTATCGCCCGTTCTGGACCTATATCGGCCACTTCATTCATGCGCCGTTTTATGTGTACGCCTACGCTTTTGGTGATTGCCTCGTAAACGCGCTTTACGCCCGATACGAGAACGCACATGAAGGCTTTACCGAGCACTATCTCGATCTGCTCCGTGCTGGCGGCTCGAAACCTTACTCCGAACTGCTCAAGCCATTTGGCCTCGATGCCCGCGATCCCAACTTCTGGCAGGCAGGTCTCAATGTGATCTCCGGGTTCATTGACGAGCTTGAAGCGCTTGAGAGCTAAACCTCCAAGCCTATCTGTGCGTACAGGAAGCTTCCCAAGCATAGAAAAGAGCTTATGGCGGACAATCAGACAGACGCAGAGCGCAATCGTTTTTCACGGCGGTTAGGGCGGTACGCGCAAGTTGGAACTTCCGTTGGCGGTGTCGCTGCCACGATGGCACGTCGGCGCCTGTTCGGTGGCGCGAAGGTTAACTCTGCTGACGCGGAGGCGCTCGCCGATGCCTTAGGCGGGCTAAAGGGTCCGTTGATGAAGGTCGCCCAGCTGATCTCGACGATCCCGGACGCTGTACCCGCCGAATATGCGGCAGAGTTGCAGAAGCTTCAGTCCGAGGCTCCCCCCATGGGCTGGGCGTTCGTCAAGCGCAGGATGCGGGCCGAGCTTGGCGCAGATTGGCAGTCGAAGTTCGGCAGCTTCGAGCATGCGCCGACGGCTGCGGCTTCTCTGGGTCAGGTGCACAAGGCAACAAGCCATGATGGTGCTTCACTCGCGGTGAAGCTTCAATATCCCGATATGGCGTCCGCCGTTGCTGCCGACCTGAAACAGCTCGATTTCATGTTTTCCATGTTCAAACGTGTCGATGGGGCTGTCGATGCGTCTGCCATGAAGTTGGAGATCGCCGAGCGACTTCAGGAAGAGCTCGACTACGAGTTGGAGGCCTCCCACGCGCGCCTCTACCGCAATTATTTTGGTCAAACTGATGCGTTGGTGCGCGTGCCCGGCGTGGTCGATGAGCTGTCAACGTCACGGCTGCTGACACTCGAATGGCTCGATGGCGAGAAGATCCTCAACTTCAAAGACGCTAGCCTGGAAGTTCGAAACCGGCTCTCAACGGCCATCTTCCACGCTTGGTGGAAGCCCTTTGCACATATCGGCGTGATTCATGGCGACCCGCACCTTGGCAATTACATGGTGTTTCGCGAAGAAGGCGAACCGCAGGGCATCAACCTGCTGGACTATGGCTGCATTCGCAAGTTTCCCGCACGCTTCGTTCAAGGTGTCCTCGACCTCAATGAGGGGCTGATGAACGACGACGAAGACCAGATCGTTCACGCCTACGAACTGTGGGGCTTTGAAAACCTGACAAAAGAGCTTCGTGACGTCCTCAACATTTGGGCGCGTTTCATCAATGCGCCTTTGCTTGAGGATAAGGTCCGTGCGGTGGCCGATGGTATTAACGCAACGGAGTATGGCCGCGAGCAGGCGATCATGGTTCGTAAGGAGCTACAAAGGCTTGGCCCGGTGAAGATACCGCGCGAGTTTGTCTTCATGGACCGCGCTGCGATCGGCTTGGGAGGCGTGTTCCTTCACCTGCGATCAGAGCTCAACTTCTATCAGCTTTTCCAGAAAGAGATCGCAGATTTCGACCGCTTCGAGTTAGTCGACAAGCAGACCCGCGCGATGCAGGCGGCGGGCCTTGCTCCGCTTTCAGCTGATTACCATGGCGTTGGTGACCCGGCGACAGCAGTTGCGGCTCAGTGAGTTCTGACTGAGGTCGATTGCCCCACGTTCACATTCCTTGCGCACAAGCATTGAAGTGCCAGCCTGCGGTGTTGTAAGCGCTATCCAACACGATTGTGGTGCAGCAGGAAACAGATAATGTCGCAAGTTACCGAACCATCGTCTGAAGTCTCGAACGACTATGCCGAGCACAATCGGACGTTTGCCCTGTTTACCGCTTTGTTGAAGTGGGGAACAGTTGCGACAGTGATCGTTCTGATCCTGATGGCGATTTTCCTGCTCTGATACCGTTTCGCTCCGAATTACCAACCGTTGGCGGCTTGCAACGCGGCGGCTGCAGTGGTTTTGAAAGCGCCTGATCTTTCCCGTCCCCGTTAAGGATTTCACACATGGTGAAAATTGCCGTCCCGCGTGAGAGCGAAAGTAATGAGGGCCGGGTGGCTGCCACACCTGATACCGTCAAGCGCTTTAGGGCTTTGGGGATCGATGTGGTTGTCCAGGCGGGCGCGGGCGAACAATCACGAATACCCGATGCGGCCTTTGAGGCGGAAGGCGCTTCAATCGCTAAAGACGCAAAGGCAACCGTATTCGGCGCAGATATTGTGCTGCGCGTTCGCCGCCCATCGGCGGCTGAGTTAAAGGCGATGCCCAAGGGCGCAATGGTGATTGCGCAGATGGACCCTTATGGCAACGAAGCCGATGTCAAAGCCATGGCAAAAGCCGGGCTTACGGGTGTGGCTATGGAGTTTATGCCGCGTATAACGCGCGCGCAGGTGATGGATGTCCTGTCGTCGCAGGCAAACCTCGCGGGTTATCAGGCGGTCATTGATGCAGCGGAGATTTTTGATCGCGCACTTCCCATGATGATGACCGCCGCCGGCACGGTTCCCGCTGCTAAGGTTTTCGTCATGGGTGCGGGCGTTGCTGGCTTGCAGGCCATTGCGACTGCGCGACGCCTGGGCGCCGTTGTGACGGCGACCGATGTGCGAGCTGCCGCCGGTGAACAGGTCGAATCGTTGGGTGCCAAGTTCATCATGACCGAAGCCCTGAAGGATGCGTCGGGCGAGGGCGGCTACGCGCGCGAACTGACCGCCGAGGAGCAAAAAGCACAGGCGGAGTTGGTGGCAGAGCACATCGCCAAGCAGGACATCGTCATCACGACCGCGCTTATCCCGGGTCGACCGGCTCCGCGCCTTGTGACCAAGGAAATGGTTGAGAGCATGAAACCGGGGTCAGTACTGGTTGATCTTGGCGTTGAGCGTGGTGGCAATGTCGAAGGCTCGAAAGCAGGCGAGGTCGTCGATTCCGGACCTGCAAAGATCGTCGGCTACTTGAATGTGCCAGGACGGATCGCCGCGACTGCGTCTCTGCTGTATGCGAAGAACCTTTATGCCTTTGTCGAGACACTGATCGACAAGGAAAGCAAAGAAATGAATGTGAATTGGGAAGACGAGTTGGTCGCGGCGACAGTGCTGACCCGCGAAGGCAATGTCGTCCATCCGAACTTCGCCCCGAAAACCGATGCTCCTGAAGCGGAGGCAAGCTGATGAGTGATGCACTGAACCAGGCCGTTGAGGCCGCGCAGGAAGCAGCGGCGGCCGCAACAGAAGCTGCAGCGGAAGCTGCACGGCTAGCGGCTGAGTTGGCGACTGAAGGCGGGGCCGCTGATGCCGTCGCAGCTGCAGCTAGCGGCGCCAGCGGCGGTGCGATTGACCCCTTTGTCTTCAGACTATCGATCTTCGTGCTCGCCATTTTCGTTGGCTATTACGTCGTTTGGTCGGTGACGCCTGCCCTTCACACCCCGTTGATGAGTGTGACCAACGCGATCTCATCGGTGATCGTTGTTGGCGCACTGCTTGCTGTGGGCGTCGATATGGCAAGTGCTGAAGGTACCGGTCTTGCGCGAGCGTTTGGGTTTATCGCGCTGATCCTCGCGTCAGTGAACATATTCGGCGGCTTTCTCGTCACCCAACGCATGCTTGCCATGTACAAGAAAAAAGAACGCTAGGGCGGGACGACGACAATGAGTGCTAATCTTGCAGCCGTTTTCTACCTGATCGCAGGCGTGCTTTTCATCATGAGCTTGCGGGGGCTCTCGAGTCCTGAAAGCTCGCGGCAGGGCAACCTGTACGGCATGATCGGTATGGGGATTGCGGTCGTTACGACCTTGTTCCTGACCAATCTTACGCCGGGCTCGGTCGTCCTGATATTGCTTGGTATCGGCATTGGTGGTGGCCTTGGTGCTGTAATCGCCCGCCGAATTCCAATGACGGCAATGCCGCAGCTTGTGGCTGCGTTTCACTCGCTGGTGGGTCTTGCAGCTGTCCTGGTTGCTGCGGCGGCTCTTTATGCGCCTCAGGCGTTTGGGCTGGGCGAAGTTGGCACCATCAAGGTTGCCGCGCTTATCGAAATGGCGTTGGGGGCAGCGATCGGAGCGATCACGTTCACGGGCTCGATCATTGCGTTTGCGAAGCTCGATGGGCGCATGTCTGGCAAGCCGATCATGTTGCCCATGCGGCACTTCATCAACATCGGTTTGGCCGTCGCCCTTGTGGTTTTGACGATTGTGCTGGTGTCCACCGAAAGCCACTTTGTGTTCTGGCTGATCGTTCTTGCCGCGCTTGTGCTCGGCGTGTTGATCATCATCCCCATTGGCGGCGCAGATATGCCGGTCGTGGTCTCTATGCTGAACTCGTACTCCGGCTGGGCTGCCGCGGGAATTGGTTTCACGCTCGGCAACACAGCTCTGATCATTACCGGCGCGCTGGTCGGCTCTTCGGGCGCAATCCTCTCGTACATCATGTGCAAAGGCATGAACCGGTCCTTCTTCTCGGTCATTCTCGGTGGCTTTGGTGGCGACGATGCAGCGGCTGGTGGCTCCGGCGAGGAGGAGACACGGCCGGTCAAACAGGGCTCGGCGGATGACGCCGCCTTCATGATGAAGAATGCGGGTAAGGTGATCATCGTACCTGGTTACGGCATGGCGGTTGCCCAGGCGCAGCATGCGCTTCGCGAGATGGCTGACAAGCTCAAGGATGAGGGTGTTGAGGTCCGATATGCGATCCACCCCGTTGCCGGTCGCATGCCCGGTCATATGAATGTTCTGCTTGCTGAAGCTCAGGTTCCCTATGATGAGGTTTTTGAGTTGGAAGACATCAACTCCGAATTCTCGACCGCTGACGTTGCCTTCGTTATCGGTGCAAATGATGTAACCAATCCTGCGGCGAAAACCGATCCTCAATCGGCCATCTACGGGATGCCCATCTTGAATGTTGCGGACTCCGGCACCGTGTTGTTCATCAAGCGCGGCATGGCCTCCGGCTACGCTGGCGTTCAGAACGAACTGTTTTTCCGGGACAACACCATGATGCTGTTCTCCGACGCCAAGAAGATGGTCGAGGATATCGTCAAGGCGTTGTAACGGCGACAGCGCTTATCTGGCGCTTGCTGAAGGCGTGACATCGACGGCATTCTCTGCGACAGACAGTGCCCGAGTGGCACGTGCGCTGAATTACCCCTATGTACGCCCGTTTCACGCTTTCGAGTTCGATAGGGGCAACGCGCGCGGCACCGTCTGTCGCAATGCAGTTGTCCGCGACGATGGCCTGATCGATGTCGCAGGTCGGGGCCGATACGCACCCGTTCTGGCTACGGGCTCGAATGCATCAGTAGAAGCGTTGCGCCGCAAATTCGGCTGCCGACCTTTGGGTCTGTTCCAGCTACCTTGCCGCGTTCAAGGTCTCACGGTCGCACATTCAGCACACGTCGCGCGATATGGTGCGGTACCTGCCACGGCAGTCCAAACGCCAATGCGCGCAACACCACAGACTGCCTTTCTTCAGTTGGTACCTATACGGGCGCTGTCAGTGCTGGATCAAAGTGAATCGATCGGCATAAATTATGACCGTGTCTGGGTGCCTGGCTGCCCGTTACGGCTTATCGCATCACCAATTCGCTTTCGGGGCGTAGTTCGAGGGTTTTTCGTCTATCGTTCTCGCCACGGCCCTATCTTGAGACATGGGTATCCGTTACCGCTAGGTCCGCAGAAGTGGATATTCGCCCAGCTGGCTGAACGGCTTGGGACGCCAATAACACTGGAGCAGTTGGCCCTGCGGTTGGCGCGTGATGTCGGATTTAGACATGTTGCGAGTGCTGCACTGAAGCAGGCATGGATCGCCTAATTGACGCGTCGCAATCCTTGGAGCGCGTCGCGGTTATTCTCATCGATTGCCAGCGCGCGTTGATAAGAAGCTAGGGCGTTTTCATTTGCCCCCGCGGCTTCGTAGGCTAGTCCGCGGTTGATCCAAGCATCGCTGTTGCGCGGCTCCCTGCCGATCACAGCGTCAAAGTCCTCAACGGCAGCACCAAAATCGCGGACAGCCAAATAGCTAAGCCCGCGTGCCATGTACGGCTCGGCCGCGTTTGGATTGAAACCAATCGCCGTCGTGAGGTCTTCGATGGCCAGGAGGTGATTGTTTTGCGCCTGAAAGACGAGTGCGCGGTTATAATAAGCGCGCGCATCGGAGGAGTTCAGCAGGATTGCACGCTGATAGTCCGACAGGGCGAGGTTGTACTGCCGCTGGTCGCGGTAAATGTTGCCACGACCAACGTATGCAGCATCGTATGCGGGGTTTGCGACAATTGAAGCAGAGTAGTCGGCAAGTGCCAGCTCATCATTGCCCATCTCTCGATGGACAAGGGCTCTATTCGCAAGCGCTTGGTAGAAGCGCGGATTGAGCGCGAGCGCGTTGTTGAAATCGGCAAGAGCATCACGGTAGCGGCCTTCCCGACCGTAGGCGGTGCCGCGAACATTGTAGGCACCGGGATCGTTCGGGTTTGCGGCTATGACTTCGGTGAGGGACGCAATATTGACGGCCTGGTTGGGTTCTAGCGGTCCAACGGCATTGAGACCCGCAGTCTGGCAACCCGCCAAAGCAAGTCCGCCAACAAGTATCAGTACAAGCCGCTTCAAGCCCCGTACGACACGCGCAGCCTCAACCCACCAGTGAGGCCGAGCAGCTGCGCCGCGTTCGTAAGCTCTGCTGTTCATCGTTTGACCGGGTAACCACAATAGGCTGAGGCCGTGTGAGCGCTGCTCGAATGTAAATTCTAACGGCGGCCTTTGGCCGGAATCAAGCCCTCACGCTGGGCGCGTTTGCGCGCCAGTTTGCGTGCACGTCGCACGGCTTCGGCCTTTTCGCGAGCCTTCTTTTCGCTTGGCTTTTCGTAGTGCCCACGAAGTTTCATTTCCCGGAAAATGCCCTCTCGTTGCATTTTCTTCTTAAGCGCTTTGAGCGCCTGGTCCACATTGTTGTCGCGAACAAGTACCTGCACGTGTCGTCCTGTCGTTGTTTCCGTTACCCAAAGGCCCATGGAGCGCCAATGGAGATAATTGGTGTTTGGCAACGTGATATGAGCGGCCAACCCGGTTGCAAGAGCGGGCGCAGCAAATCACACCGTCATGACTGATGATGCTGAGCCGGATACCAGAACCCATGCACGGTGTCCACACGCATAACCATCAAGTAGGCCTGATTACGCAGTGATCTTGGTTTGTTTTGGCCAGATCAGCCTGGCGTTTGGACATAGTTGACGTGTCCCATTTTCCGCCCGGGCCGAGGTTCCGCCTTACCGTACAAATGGACGACTGCGTTGTCTGGCAGATCACTCAGGACGCTCGGTTCAGCCTCTGCGCCGATCAGATTGACCATCTGCACGTCGCTATGCCGGACGGTAGAGAACGGATCGTAGCCGCTGATGGCGCGTATGTGGTTAGCAAACTGATCATGCAAGCAGCCATCAAGCGTCCAATGGCCGGTGTTGTGAACGCGAGGCGCAATTTCGTTGACGATGAGCTCGTCGGTCTTTGTGACGAAAAACTCGACAGCAAGCGTCCCGACATGGCCCAAAGCGTCCGCGATCTTCTTCGCGGCTGATTGCGCCTCGTGCGCGAGATGTTCAGGTATCTGAGCGGCGAACGCTGCGCCAACCGAACTGTGAACCAATATCCCATCTGAATGCCGATTAACCGGCAGATCATAGAAAACCGAACGCCCATCCATCCCACGCGTGAGAACGACGGAGGTCTCATAACTGAAGGGGATAACGCGTTCAGCGATCGCAGGCACCCCGCCGAAACGCCGCCAAACCTCCTGCGCGTCGGCCGGTTCCGCTCCGAGCCTTACCTGGCCTTTGCCATCATAGCCAAGGCGCCTGCTCTTCAGAATAAATGGTCCGCCCAGCTCATCTTGTGCACGCTCAAGCGCGGCAGCATCGTCAATAGCCGCAAACGGGGCGACACCTAGTCCCAGGGATTGAATGTACTGCTTTTCAACCAGCCTATCCTGACTGACGCGCAGCGACTCTAAGCTTGGTCGCAATGGCGCCCGCGCCTGCAAATACTGCAGTGCGTCGGTTGGAACATTCTCGAATTCGAACGTGACGACATCACACATCGTTGCAAAGCGCTCGAGGGCGTTGATGGTGTCGTACTGTGATTGGGTGTGGATGTTGGCGACCTGTGCCGCCGGCGGGTCGATTTCAGGGCCAAAGACATGAACGCGAAACCCCTGTTCGGCTGCGGCGATTGCCAGCATTCGCCCCAGCTGACCGGTCCCTAAAATACCAATAGTCCGGCCAGGGTGCAGTGGGGTAGGAGCGGCGTTCATCGTGTCTAGGCAGAGCGTTCCGGGCGCGCTGCAACGGCCTCGCTGCGGGTCTGCCGCCAGGCATCGAGCCGCTCTTGAATACCTTGATTTGTGAGGGCGAGGATCGAAGCCGCCAGAAGCGCAGCATTCTTTGCACCGGGTTTCCCAATGGCCAGGGTTCCGACCGGAACACCCGCTGGCATCTGGACGATTGATAGCAAAGCGTCCTGACCTTGTAGCGCAGTCGCACCAACCGGCACGCCAAGCACCGGTATGGTCGTCATAGATGCTACCATTCCCGGCAGATGGGCGGCACCGCCGGCACCAGCTATGATGACTTGAAACCCCGCCTCGCGCGCGGTTTTTGCAAAACTTACCATTCGGTCAGGCGTCCGATGGGCTGAAACGATCTGCACGTCATGTCCAATGGACAGCTCATCGAGGATAGTGGACGCATGCTGCATGGTGGCCCAGTCCGACTGGCTTCCCATGATGATTGCGATGGGTTGATCTGACATAGGACTCATAACTGCATGCTGCCGCTCAGGCGATTATATCCGGGAGAAGCTGGTCCTCTAAAGCCGCAATGCGATCCTTGAGGATGAGTTTACGCTTCTTCAGACGTTGAATTTGCAAATGATCTGCCCGGCCCGTCTGGTACAGGGCATCGATGGCGTGGTCGAGGTCCCTGTGTTCCTGTCGGAGTTGCGCCAGTTGTGCTTGCGGATCCGCATCATCGTTTGAAACCGTCGAGCTCATAAAGGATTACGCTGCCGCCAGTACTGCTTGGGCGCACGTGCTTACGTTTCGCCGCTCCAACTTCCTCGGACATCTACCATGCGGCGCAACAAGATCAAATCGTGCAGTGCAGCGTCGAATATCAAGGAGCAATGCCCCACAAATGGGCAGTTTTTGCGCTTTCACGCTTGTGCTGGGAATCTCCTTCGGGCAGCCTGACCTGGTCAATCAATTAGGAGGTCTTGATGACGGTTGAATCACATCTCGCTGAACTCCAGCGGCGTCATTCCGCTATTGATTTGAAAATTGCGGATCAGGAGCGTCGCCCTGCAGCGGACCGGCTGCAATTGGTATCCTTGAAGCGGCAAAAACTCAGTTTGAAAGATGAGATTGAACGGGTGAAACGATCGGCTGTACCCTTGTCGGGATAGCTGCCGGCCCCGCCGGACCATTTGAGTTTGTTCGGCAAACACCCAGCGTAAGCGGGCTTCGCATGGGCTGTCCGGTACCCCGGGCGGCCCTTTTTGCATTTCATCGGTGACAAAACAGGCAAGTTGTGCGTTCGCCATACCCCCACCCTTTGCTCAGCTTGCTCATGAGCGCGGGGCTGGCCATAACCGTGAAAAAGCTCTTTGGCTCAAGGGGAACGCACGATGCACGGGGAAAGCCGCTACCACGAAGTTTATAATTCCTGGAGCGAGGACCCGCTTGGCTTCTGGGCTCAAGCGGCGCAGTCGATCGATTGGATCAAGCCATTTGATAAAGTGTTTGACCCCGATGCGGGTGTCTACGGCAGATGGTTCCCAGGAGGCGTTTGCAACACCGCGTTTAACTGCGTTGATCGGCATGCTGAATCTGATCGAGGCGACCAAGCGGCCTTGATTTACGACAGCCCGGTAACTGGTCAGAAGCAGACATACACATTCAAGGATTTGCGCGACGAGATCAGCACATTGGGCGCCGTTCTCAAAAGCTTGGGTGTTGGTAAGGGCGACCGCGTGATCGTTTACATGCCAATGATCCCTGAAGCGGCCATCGCTATGCTGGCTTGTGCCCGGATTGGCGCGGTCCACTCTGTCGTTTTTGGTGGATTTGCTGCCAGCGAGCTTGCCACGCGTATCGACGATGCGCGCCCCACGGCGATCATCTCAGCATCCTGCGGCATCGAACCCAACCGACTGGTTGCTTACAAGCCTTTGCTTGATGAGGCGATTGAGCTGTCTGCCCACAAGCCGGACGTTTGCGTCATCAAACAACGTGAGCAACTGGTCTGCGAGCTCATCGACGGTCGCGATCATGACTACGAACATGCGATGGCGAACGCACGCGCTGGTGGGCAGTCGAGTGATCCCGAGCCAATGTTGGCAACGGACCCACTCTACATCCTGTACACGTCCGGGACGACAGGTATCCCCAAGGGCGTTGTTCGGGACCAGGGTGGTCATATGGTGGCGCTCAATTGGACCATGGACGCGATCTACGACATGAAACCCGGCGAGGTCTTCTGGGCAGCATCGGATGTGGGTTGGGTCGTGGGCCACTCCTACATCGTCTACGCTCCACTGCTCGCGGGCTGCACCACAATCCTTTACGAAGGAAAGCCAGTTGGCACGCCCGATCCTGGGGCCTTTTGGCGGGTCTGTGCGGAACACGGGGTCAATGCACTGTTCACCGCGCCAACGGCTTTCCGGGCTATCAAAAAGGAAGACCCCGAGGGCAATTTCATCGGAAATTACGACCTTGGCTCTTTGAAGTCGCTGTTTCTCGCTGGTGAGCGTGCAGATCCCGACACCGTCAAATGGGCGGAAGACAAGCTCGGCCTGCCGGTGATTGACCATTGGTGGCAAACCGAGACGAGTTGGGCAATTGCCGCCAATCCGCTGGGCTTGGGGCAGTTGCCGATCAAACATGGCTCACCCACCGTTCCAATGCCCGGCTATGACGTTCAGGTTCTCGACGATGCCGGTCACCAGGTCCCAGCCGGTACGCTCGGCAATATAGTCGTGAAGATGCCCTTGCCGCCGTCCTGTCTGCCGACTTTGTGGAACAACGACCAGCGCTTCAGTGCAGCTTACCTTGAGGAGTTTCCCGGCTACTACAAAACCGCCGATGCCGGGATGATGGATG
This sequence comes from Pseudomonadota bacterium, assembly GCA_039024915.1. Classification (NCBI taxonomy): domain Bacteria; kingdom Pseudomonadati; phylum Pseudomonadota; species Pseudomonadota bacterium. The sequence continues at coordinate 462,451 of JBCCPK010000002.1, read as the reverse complement.
AAGATGGTTATTTGTTCATCATGGCGCGTACTGACGATATCATTAATGTGGCGGGCCACCGGCTCTCAACCGGGGGAATGGAAGAAGTCCTCGCGGGCCACCCGATGGTTGCAGAAGCGGCGGTCATTGGTGTTGGCGATGCCCTGAAGGGGCAACTGCCGGCCGGCTTCGTTGTTTTGAAATCTGGAGCTGACACAACGCCCGAAGCCGTTGAAAAGGAACTGATCGGTCTAGTTCGAGAGACAATCGGACCGGTTGCAGCTTTCAAAACTGTGATGGTTGTTGACCGATTGCCCAAAACACGTTCAGGCAAAATCTTGCGCGGAACCATGCGGCAGATAGCCGATGGTGAGCCTTACAAGATGCCTGCGACCATCGACGATCCAGCAATTCTCGATGAGATTGAAGGTGCCTTGAAAACGAAAGGCTACGCGGTAGCCTAAAGGCTGCCGCCACCTTGAGCGGTCTGAGCAAGCGCCGGTCGATGGAGAGTGCATGTCGGTAAGATTCGGGCTGGAGCGCAAGACAGCGATTGTTACCGGCGGCGCACAAGGTATCGGCTATGCGATCGCCCAACGATTTGTTGAAGAAGACATGGCGGTCGTCATCGCTGACGTTGACGACAAAAAGGGATTGGAAGCCGAGGAAACCCTTCGGAAGTTGGGCAGTGTCGCTTATGTTCACTGCGACGTGTCCGACCGTCTCGACGTACGCAACCTGTTAGCAAAAGCGGTCGAAGGTTTTGGTGACATTGATGTTGTGGTCGCCAATGCTGGCACCGTTCACACCGCAGATTTTCTTGAAATTGAAGAAGCGGAGTTCGACCGTGTAATGGCGGTCAACGTGAAGGGCGTTTTCCTGATTTGTCAGAGTGTCGCCAAGCAGATGGTGCAGCAGATTGAGAATGGATCGAGACCGGGATCCATCATCACGATTTCAAGCGTGAACGCTGAGTTGGCATTACCCAACCAAGTTCCCTACACCACGTCAAAAGGTGCAGTCCGCCAGTTAACGAAGGTTATGTCTCTGGCTCTTGCGCAGTATGGCATTCGTGTGAACGCCATTGGACCCGGAACAATCATGACCGAGCTCATGGAGAAAGTTATAGAAGACGAAGAGGCTCGTAAGAAGGTGCTGTCACGCACCCCCATGGGCCGTATCGGCGAAGCTGATGAGATCGCTTCGCTGGCTGCGTTCCTCGCCAGTGACCAATCAAGTTATATGACCGGCCAGACAGTTTACGCCGACGGCGGTCGCCTTGCGCTGAACTATACGGTGCCCGTGGCACGGGACGAGTAGAAGGTCGAAGGTCCTGATCAGGTCTCGTCGTCCGCTCGCTCGCGGTCATCAATCTTAAGCTCTTTCAGCTTGGCAAACACGGACTCGGCATCAAGATCCTCATCGGATGTCTCGGCAGCCTCTTCGTCTGGTGTCGCATCAGGCTGGACGCCGAATACGTCCTCAATGCTGGCATCTTCCCCAGTAGTTGTGGCTTCGGTATCGTCGCCGCCACGAGCCGCAAGCGCTTCTTCTGCACTGAGCAAAACTGGCCCGGTTGGTTCCACCTTTGGAACGGAGCCGCGCGATGCTTTTTCGACTTCGAGATCGAGTTCAATCTGCTTGCACAGGCCGAGGGTCACGGGGTCCATCGGCGTGAGGTTTGCGGCGTTCCAATGCGAGCCGGACCGAATAGCTTCGATGGTGGTTTTCGTCGTTCCAACCAAACGGATGATCTGCGCGTCCTTGAGTTCCTTGTGGTTGCGCAGCAACCACAGAATGGCGTTCGGTCGATCGTGGCGACGCGAGACCGGCGTGTAGCGTGGGCCACGCTTCTTGCTTGACGTTGCAACCTGCGTTTTCGCTGGCTGGACCTTAAGTGCGATTTCCGGGTTGTTCTCGGCTTCGGTAATCTGTTCGCGCGTCAACTGCCCCGTTTGTAAGGGGTCAAGACCCTTGATCCCTTGCGCTGCCTCTCCATCGGCGATCGCCTTCACTTCGAGGGGGTGCAGTGCACAAAACTTGGCAATCTGCGCAAAGCTCAACGCGGTGTTGTCGACCAGCCAAACGGCGGTGGCTTTCGGCATCAGAGGCAATTCGGACATATCGGGATCCTGACAAAAAGGGTTCGTGGTCCCGTCTGAATATCTTCAGAAGCGGGGCCGAGCATCGAAGCAGCGATGTCGGAAGAACCTTAGATATAGCTAAAGTAGGAGGCGGTTGCAACGACCTGCGTTGCCAGCCGCTCCTCATGGAGGCATCAGTTGCTCACGGCTTCAGGATGATCTTGCCAATATGCTGAGAGCTCTCCATCCGCCTGTGCGCGTCCGCCGCTGCGTGCAAGGGGAACACCGCGTCGATTGGAACTCGGACCTTGCCATCGTGCAGCAGCGGCCAGATATGGTTTTCCACCGACTTTGCGAGATTCGCTTTGGATTCCGCATCCCGCGCGCGCAGAGTCGAGCCTGTGTGGGTCAAGCGTTTGAGCATCAACCGGGTGAAATCAGCTTCGACGACCGCCCCGTTCAGAAAAGCTATCTGGACAATTCGCCCTTCGACGGCGGCTGCTTTCCAGTTGCGCTCGATGTAGTCGCCCCCGACCATATCGAGGATAACGTTGGCGCCCTTTCCTCCCGTAGCGGCCTTCACCCCCTCGACATAATCAACCGACTGATAGTTGAAGGTATGGTCAGCGCCCCACTCGCGCATGGCCGTGCACTTTTCATCGTTGCCCGCGGTGGCCAGAACCGTTGCACCATGCGCCTTTGCGAGCTGAATTGCCATGGAACCGATCCCTGAGGTACCCCCATGAACGAGGAAGGTCTCGCCTGGTTTAAGCCCAGCTCGTTCGAACACGTTCGACCAAACGGTAAAGGCCGTTTCCGGGGCCCCCGCCGCCTCCTCAGCGCTTAAGCCTGGTGGGATGGGGAGCGCATGGCGCGCATCGGCAACGCAATGGCTTGCATAACCTCCGCCCGACACAAGGGCCATGACATCGTCGCCTATTCGAAATCGTATGTCAGCGGTCGCCACGGCAACCACTTTTCCAGCGACCTCCAGCCCTGGAATATCAGTCGCGCCCTTCGGTGGGGGATAGGCTCCAACCCGTTGGAGGATGTCCGGCCGGTTGACCCCGGCGGCTTCGACATGGATTAAAATCTCATGGCCGCTCAGTTGCACCGGCATGGGTCGAGAGCCCTGTACCAACACCTCGGGGCCACCGGGCCGGTCGATCTCTATCACCTGCATGGTTTCGGGTAGTTCGAGCGAAAGCGCCAAAAGGGGAGCTCCTGTTCACTTTGGTAGGCTTTTTGCCGTTTGATGAGATTTGTAGAGACAGCTACACTTGGTTTCGCTTCTGAGCCATTGGTCTTGCAGGGGAGGCAAATAAAGATGGACGAGGATCAGGAGCGCAAGCTCAGAGCGTCAGTCGTTCTTGGCGAAGATCTCTCCGAGATTTCCATAAGTGAACTTGCCGACCGTATTGCACTCCTGAAACGGGAAATTGAGAGGCACGAGTCCGCGATCGTGGCGAAGGATGCCGCGCGTCTCGCAGCGGACGCGGTTTTTGGTTCAAAAAAAACTGAATGAAACCAATTGGTAAGATGACTGAAGTCTGAAAAAACGCTCGATATTTTTATTTGTTAACCGGTTAATAACCTTTCCCACTTACTTATAAGGATAGTTTTTGAGCATTGGCTGCTCATTGACGCCTCCCTGTTTTCCAACTTTTTAGCCGCGGGTCTCCCGCGGCTTTTTTTTGTGCCATCGAGCTGCAAAGCTGCCACAAATGTGGATTGTCTTTTGTCGTTAACTGGTTCTGAACAGCGGGCCGCTATTGTGAAATCGCGATGGCGGTCATCCGATTAAGCGCTAAAGTTGTGTCAGTGGAGCGCGCGTACTCATATGGATCATAGCGGTGGTGGAAAGGGCGAAAGCCCGATGGCGGCAGTCGGCGGTCCGGTGTCATTTGCAGATAGGCTGGTTGGGTCGAATGCCTTCCATGAGCTGTTTGAGCAAGGGATGACGCTGGTCGAGGAGACCGCTGCTTATCTCGAAGCCGAAGGCAAGCAGGCGTCGCAACATCTCGATCGCCCGGCGGCTATGGCTTACGCCACGGAGTCGATGCGGCTGACGACGCGGCTTATGCAACTAGCGTCATGGCTTTTGCTGCAGCGAGCGGTTCACGAGGGCGAATTGACCTTAGAGCAGGCCGCGAAGGAGAAAGCGAAAGTCCGTATCCACGGCCTCTCCTCGCCGAAGCGTGGGCCGGGATGGGATGAGCTTCCTGAAAAGCTGCGTTTGATGGTGGAGGCGTCCATGGCGCTCCAATCACGGGTCCAGCGCCTCGATGCAATTTTTTACACCGGGCAGGACCCCGAAGCATCACGTGACGGCGGCCAGCTCAATCCGGTGGCGGAGCAGATGGCCAGACTGTCCGACGCTTTCAAAGGTTGATGCATTGTTCGGCCGGCAGACATAAAAAAACCCGCTGGTCGGGTGTTTTTTTGTTTGGCATCTGCGACCTTAAGGAGCGCAGCTCTGCAAAGCTGCGGCTTACTTTGAGCCCAGAAAACCGTCGAACTTGTTTTTGAACTTCGAAAGACGACCACCTCGGTCAAGAAGGGTCTGCTGCCCACCAGTCCAGGCGGGGTGCGTTGTCGGGTCAATATCGAGACGGAGAGTATCGCCCTCTTTACCGTAGGTCGAGCGGGTCTCGTACTCGGTCCCATCATTCATGACCACTTTGATCATGTGGTAGTCTGGATGAATGTCTTTCTTCATAACTAATCGGTCCATCACGGTTTGAGGTTCGCGCAGGTCATCGGCGGCCCCCTAGGGCAGGTCGCCAAAACGAGTGAGCTGATGGGAACACGCTTAATCGCAAATTCCGTGGCGGGCACTTTGTCACTGGCGAAAATTTCAGTGCGGCGAATACACCAAGCTGATGCGCGGCGCAAGAAGCCCAACCCTGGCAACCCCTCGAATTCAGCTTGGTTCGCGCCGGATGACACCTTTCGTCATCTTGCAAGCATTGTTGCCCCATGTTTGGGAGAAGCATGAGTGATCAAGGCGCCTCTTTGAGCAACACCGCACCGCGTTCTTCTTCCATCGAACCGGCGGGCCGGTATGGCGTTGGCGGTGGTCAAAAGATGTCCTTCGACAGGAAGCTGGCACGTAAGACACTTGCGCAGCTCTGGCCCTTCATTGCGCCTTACAAGTTGATGATCGTCTTGGCCTTTTTGGCGTTGGTCGGCGCGACGAGTGCGACTCTAACGATACCGCTCGCTGTGCGCATGGTCATCGATCAAGGTTTCACAGGAGCTGATGGCGCGCCCATCGATGCGGTCTTCTTTGGTCTGATCGCTGTGGTTTGCGTGTTGTCCGTTATGAGCGCTTTACGGTTCTATCTCGTGACATGGACGGGCGAGCGCATCGTCGCTGATCTTAGAGCTGCGGTGTTTGAGCGGATTATGCGCTTTGATCTCGCCTTCCACGATAAGGCGCGCTCCGGTGAGTTGATCTCGCGGCTCACCAGCGATGCAACACAGATGAAGTCTGCGGTTGGTTCATCGATCTCGATTGCCTTGCGAAATGCCTTCATGTTCGTGGGCGCGTCAGTGATGATGGTTGTCACAAGCCCTGCTCTGTCGAGTGCCGTGCTCCTTGCCATCCCGCTTATAGTGCTGCCGCTCATAATATTTGGCCGAAAGGTGCGATCTCGCTCGCGGATTGCGCAGGACGTTTTGGCTGATGCGTCCGCAATGGCAACCGAGGCCATCAGCTCAGTACGGACCGTACAAGCGCATGCAGCCGAAAGCCGTCTGTCGCGGAGCTTCCGTGACGCCGCCCAAGCCGCATTTGAAGCCGCACGGCAATCGATTATAGCGCGGGCTTTGCTGACCTGCTTTGCGATTTTCATCATCTTCTCGTCGGTTGTCCTGGTACTCTGGTACGGCGCTGAATCGGTCAGTGACGGCCGCTTGACAGCCGGTGAGCTTGGTCAGTTTCTTTTGTACGCTCTGTTTGCCGCCGGAGCCTTGGGCGAAGTGAGCCAGGTCGTTGGGGATGTTGCGCAGGCCGTCGGCGCCGCTGACCGACTGTGTGGGCTTCTCAAGATTGATGTCACCATTTTGAAGCAGGATTCGTATGCCGAAAGCGTTGACGATCGTCAGATCGTTGGTCGCATCGAGTTTGATGATGTGCGGTTTGGCTATCGCGAGGGTGGTGACAACGCCGATGCTGTTTTAAAGGGGGTGAGCTTTGACGTTCAACCCGGCGCAACGGTGGCCTTGGTCGGGCACTCGGGCACTGGCAAGTCTACGGTTCTCCAATTGCTCCTGCGTTTCTATGACGTCGACGGCGGCTCCATTCGTGTCGATGGAAGTGACATCCGAAATCTCGATCCGCGCGCTTTGCGCGAGCACGTTGCGCTGGTTCCGCAGGATGTCGCGATATTTGCAGCAACCGTTCGGGAAAACGTTGCCTTCGCCCGACCTGGCGCGACGGACGAGCAAGTGCGTGACGCGATTGCCGCCGCCAATGCCTCGAGCTTCGTGGACGCGCTGCCACAGGGCCTTGATACGCCTATCGGCGAGCGTGGTGTCACCCTGTCAGGCGGAGAGAGGCAACGCCTCGCAATCGCGCGTGCAGTCCTGCAAGATGCTCCCATACTGCTGCTTGACGAGGCCACCAGTGCGTTGGACGCGGAAAGCGAGATGCTCATTCAGGAGGCTCTGGATCGCCTTATGGTCGGGCGGACGGTCGTGGTGATTGCCCATCGCCTTGCAACGGTGCGCAACGCCGATGAAATTATCGTGCTGGATAAGGGGCAAATTGCGGAGTGCGGCACGCATGCAAGCCTCATCGGCGAAGGCGGCATCTACGCTCGACTTGCGAACCTGCAGTTTACAAGCCAGGCGGCTTAGGTCAGCCGCTAACGCTCCGTAAGCTTGAATTCGATCCGCCGGTTGCGCGCAAAGTTCTCGGGATCATCCCCCTCGACCAACGGCTGGAACTCGCCAAAACCTGCGGCCATCAGGTGATCGGGTGCTACACCTTGGCCAACCAGAAATCGGACAACTGACGTGGCGCGGGCGGTCGACAGCTCCCAGTTTGTTGCAAAGCGGCCTGCACCAGAAAGAGGCTCTGCATCGGTGTGGCCATCCACCCGAATGACCCAATTTATCTCGCTTGGGATTGCCGCTTCGAGCTCCACGATCGCGTCGGCAAGGCGCGACAGTTCTTGTGTGCCGCTCTGGTTGATTTCGGCTTCGCCAGACCCAAAAAGCACTTCAGATTGAAAGACGAAGCGGTCGCCAACGACCCGGATATCGGAACGTTGGGAGAGGATTTGCCGCAAGCGACCAAAAAAGTCAGAGCGATAACGCGATAATTCCTGAACGCGCTGCGCGAGCGCGACATTGAGGCGTCGGCCCAGGTCGGCAATGCGCGTCTGGCTCTCGCGATCGCGCGTTTCAGACGCATCAAGAGCGTCCTCCAGTGCGCCTATCTGGCGGCGTAGCGCTGAGATTTGTTGGTTGAGAAGTTCTACCTGGTTCAGCGCTTCACGCGATACAGCCCGTTCTTCGTCAACTTCCGCTTCAAGACCGGCAATCACATTCGGGCTGTCATCTACTATCGCGGGTGTATCGACGATGCCGCGCAAACGGTCACTCTCCTCGCGGGCATCATCAAGGCTGACCTGGAGCGTTGAGATGCGACTTTGCAGCTCCTGGCCCGTGGCGCGTTCAAGGGCGAGTAACTCGGTCAGTTCCGCAATCTGCTGATTGAGCCGGTTGAGAACCGTATCGCGCCCAGTGATCTCTTGGCTCAGGAAGAACTGCGCCAGCATGAAGATCGATAGCAGGAAAATGATAACTAGCAGCAGCGTCGCCATAGCGTCGACGAAGCCAGGCCAGTAATCGACCGTTTGGGAACGCCGCCTGGCGCGTGACAAAGCCATTTCGGTTTACTCACCCGGCTCAGGGTCAGGGCGGCTTCGCAACAGGTCGCGGTCGCGTTGATCTAACGCGTCCGTTACGCGTTCCATGACCCTGGCAAGACGACGATTTTGATCACCTTGGTCCTCGACCCAATCCCGCAACAATTGTTGTTCTGCCCGCATATGTTGGACCAGAGACTGGACGCCGTTTGCGAGATTGTCCAGCGACTGCTGGATGGTCTGCGACGAGCCATCCGGACGCACAACTGTGTCCTCCAAACCACCCTCTTCCTGCGCAAGGCGCGCCTGCGAGGCTGCCAGCTGGTTTTGAGCTGCGACTTGCCGGGTGAGGCGATCCATGGACCTTTCTAGCGAAGCCAGCGCGTTTTCAGTTGCCGTGCCCGTTGCGGCACCGGAAACATCAACGCCGGTCATGTTGGACATCCAGTCTTCAAGCTCGGTGTAAAACCGATTTTGAGCCTGTCCCGCTTGCAGGTCCAGGAAACCGAGAACCAGAGAGCCAGCAAGACCAAACAGGGAGGATGAAAAGGCTGTCCCCATACCGTCGAGTGGCGCTGACAAGCCCGTCTTCAGATTCTCGAAGATTGTGCCGAAATCGCCCGATGTGACGTCCAGCCCGTCGATGGTTTCGCCAACCGATGAAATCGTTTGTGTCAGGCCCCAAAAGGTGCCCAATAGTCCCAGGAAGACGAGCAGTCCGATCATATATCGGCTTATCTCACGGCCCTCATCGAGCCGTGTGCCTATGGACTCAAGGATCGAGCGGGCCGTCTGGGTCGACATGGCTGGTCCAACGGCACCGCCCTGGCCCTGCAATTCTCGTAAGTATGCGGCCAGTGGGGACAGCAGCCTTGGTGTTGGCTGGCCGACATCCGCGCCAAACTCAACCAGTCTGAAGGTGTTGACCCATTTGATCTCCGGCAGCAGCCTCACCACTTGGAAGATTGACAGGATGATGCCGACCACCAGTACGCCGATAATTAGCCCGTTCAGTCCCGGGTTAGCCAGAAACGCCGTCGCTATCGCGCGGTAAAGGATCAACACGACAAACCCAGCAAGGCCTATGAAGACCGCCATCAAGGCCAGGTAAATTGCGGGCCTGGAAAGGCTGTAAGGGTCTATGTCGCGTTCAGCCATCGGCGGCCTCATGTATGGTCGTCGGCGGGAATGCCTGAAATCGGTCCAAACCGATGTGGCCTTGTGAACATGGAGTGTTGCTGTTGCGCAAGTCAATGCAAGCGCTTGTTTGGGCTTAACTGGCTGACTAAGCGTTATCTGAACGGTTGGTCTGCGCCTTGGCGTGGGCCGCTTGCGCCTCCGATAGGACTTTGCACAGTTGGCCAACGATCAGATCGTTTCCCGCCACAAGGTTTCCAGACTGCATAGCGTTCTCGCCCCCGCGCGTATCTCGGATTATTCCGCCAGCCTCTCTGACAAGAATAACCCCGGCGGCGAAATCCCACGGCGACAGGCCTTCCTCCCAGTAGCCATCAAACCGTCCCGCGGCGATCCACGCCAGATCCAGCGCCGCTGCACCGAAACGCCGCATTCCGGAGGTCTTTGACATGACCATGGCTGCTTCGCGAAGCCACAAACCATGATCGCCGCGCCCCCGGTGCGGAAATCCGTTGACGATGACGGCGTCCGTCAACCTGCGCCGTGCCGCCACGCGCAACCGGGTATCGTTGAGGAACGCGCCTTTGCCTTTTTCGGCGGAGAACATCTCATCGCTGATGGGGTTGTAGATCAGGCCGGCAACGATTTCACCGTCTCGCTCAAGCGCAATTGAGACCGCAAACTGCGGGATCGAGTGCAGGAAGTTCGTGGTGCCGTCCAACGGATCGACGATCCAGCGATGTTGCTTGTCCGCCCCTTTGTTTATGCCAGTTTCCTCTCCGAGAAAGCCCCAATCCGGTCGAGCTTCATTGAGTATTTCGTAGATGGTTTGCTCAGCACGTTTATCGGCGTCTGATACAAAATCTCCCGGACCCTTTGTTGAAACCTGCAAGCGTTCGACTTCGGTGAAGTCGCGCGCAAGCCGGCGTCCGGCCTTGACAGCCGCTCGTTCCATAATGGTGAGTATCGCCGATTTGGCCACGCTGCTCAGTCCGCGCGCTTGACGTAAGTGATCTCGCCAGTGTCGACGATGATGCGTTCGCCGGTCTTGATGAATGGCGGCACCATGACCCTCAGTCCATTCTCGAGCATTGCCGGTTTGTAAGAAGACGACTGCGTTTGCCCTTTCACAACAGCGTCCGCTTCGACGATCTCTAGCGTAACTTGGCCCGGTAGCTGAAAGCCAATCGGGCGCTCGCCGTGAAGCTCAACCATCACCTGCATACCATCTTGCAGAAAGGCCGCGCGGTCACCGACAAACTCCTTGGAGAGATTGATCTGATCGTAAGTTTCGGTGTCCATAAAGACCAGCATATCGCCCTCTTCATAGAGGTACTGGAACTCCTTGGTATCAATGCGGGCACGCTCAACACGCTCGTCCGAACCAAAGCGATTGTTGAGCTTTCGTCCATCGATCAGATTTTTGAGTTCAACCTGATTGTAAGCGGGTCCCTTGCCCGGTTTCACGGCACCTGCTTTGACGGCGACCCAAAGGCCACCATCATATTCGATGACCATGCCGGGGCGGATCTCGTTTCCGTTGATCTTCATTCGTTCACTCAATTGTCGGGCTATGGACTGGCCGCTTAAAGCTCAAGCCTGTCCTTGGATCTCACCACGCGTGTGGACCATACCCAATGCACCTTTACAAGAGGGGTGCCCCAAGCCTCGCCGTGGCGATCAATCAAAGGGATTGGGCGGGGCGTTGTCGCGTGCGATCAAGGACTGCGCAGCCGATCGCTGTTCGTCGGTCAAGCTGCCAACGAAACTGTCGAGTGCCGCATCGGTCAACCCACCAGACACCGCACGCGCATGGAAGTATGCGGCTTGTACCGGATCAAGCGGTACGCCGAGCCCCTGAGCATACGCATGCGCGAGGCGGTTTTCAGCGATCGGATTACCTGCCTCGGCTGCTCGGCGCAGCCAAAAGATTGCATTTTCAATATTCAGTTCATCGGAAAGCTCTGGATCGGATGCGATGCCCGAGATGATCCCAAGGGCGAAGACGACCTGCGCTTCAGAATCCCCACCTCGGGCCGCGCGCTCATACCAAATGTAGGCGCTCTCGCTATCTTGTAGGACACCCAAGCCTTCTTCGTACAAAACGCCAAGTGTGTATTGGGCCGCTGGATTACCCGCATCTGCCGCTTCGCTGATCATACGGGCGGCGCGTGGTATGTCGCGATCGACGCCGCGACCCTCGAGCATGAGCATCCCGAGCATCTGTTTGGCTTCCACACTGCCGCCCAGCTGCGCCTCGCGTAGCAGTTTTGCGGCGCCGGTTTCGTCCAGCTCGATGTCAACGCCATCAAGTTTCATGGTGGCTAGAAGAACCTGCGCTTCCGGGTCGCCAGCTTCCGCTGCCAGTTGATACCAAGCGGCCGCTTCCTCGGCATCGCGTGTAATGCCTATCCCATTCTGATAAAGTTGGCCTAGCAGTCGCATTGAAGGTATGTCGCCGCGACCGGCGAAGGTGATGGCAAGGTCCAGCGCTCGGGCGTGATTACCAGCCAAGAAGGCTTCAAACGCGAGAGCTGGATCGAGTTCAAAAACGTCGTCGTCAGCAGGTTGCGACTGCACTGAACCATCGGTGGTAGTGGGTTCATCCGCTTCCTGCGCCCGGCCTTCGGCAAGGTTGAGGGTGGCGAGGAACGCCATCACCAAAACAGTCTTGAGTGCGTGGGTCATCATGCGGCGGCGTTCATGCGTTTTTGAGCAACCTTATCGAGCGCGCTGTTATACCGGCGAACACGCTCGGCAGGCGCCGGATCATCCCAGATTTGATCACGAATCGCGATGAATTCGACGCCGCTTGCTGCCAGCTCCTCGAATGCGTCGTCGGACGATCCGCTGATTGCCACGCAAGGGACTGTCATCATCTGCGCCCACCATGACGAGAGGCTGCGTGTCTTGGGATGTGTATCGCGATCGATGGGTCGATCGGTCCGTCCGAAGAACAGATAATCGAAGCCTCGTTCGCCCATTTCGAGCGCGAGGTGACGCGTATTGATGCCAGCGCATCCAACAATTTCGCCGACCTCTTGCCGTTTGGCGATGTCCGCGGCAGGCAGCTGCTTGGGGTCAGTCATGTGTACCCCGTCGGCGCCAACGCGGCCCGCAAGCTGTGTATCGTCGGCAATCAGCACAGCAATGCCCTGGGCCTGCGCGCTGGCCGTCAGATCTTTGACCCGGGTCTGATCTGGAGTGCCCTCGAGGAGGATGCATGCGATGTCTCCGCCGCTGAAGGCCGCTTCGGCTCGATCTTCAAGATCGTCGGGCCAAGCCTGCGGCGTGATCAGAAAGAGGCGGGAGCGATAGTCAGTCAGTGCCATGGGTCGTTGAAAGCGCAAGAAAAAAGGCGAAAGCGGGGCGGCGCTCACGGGCTTTGCACCCGACAATCGCTTGCCCCTGCTTACCGAGTTAGAGCCGGACTTGCGCCAGACATATGGAGCTTCGGCTGTTGCAAACGGCGAGCATACTTCTTTCTGATGGCTCCTCGGCTTCCTGGCTTAGCCCGCCACCGATGCAGCGTAGATTGCATCGATGGTTTTGGCGATTGCTGCGTTGAATTCCGCATCATTTTGCTGGGCTGAAAGCCCTTCAGTCAGGGCGCGTGAGAAGCTGGCGATAACTCCGGTATTCTTTGCGAGGACGGCATTGGCTTCATCACGCTCATATCCGCCGGACAGTGCAACAACGCGCATCACCTTGGGATGGTCAACCAGCGGCTTGTAGAGGTTGACCTTCGTGGGTAGCGACAGCTTCAGCATGACCTTCTTATCTCCGGGGAGAGAGTCGAGATGTCTGCTGATCGAATCCAAAAGCATGTCTTCTGCTTCCGCTTTATCAGCAATCGAGATTGTGACTTCAGGCTCGATAATCGGCATCAGACCATGCGACAGCACCTGCGCACCGAGCTCGAACTGCTGGGCAACCACGGCATCAACACCGCTCTGCGATGCCCGATTGATGACCGAGCGCTCCTTGGTGCCGAAGATACCGTGTTGGACCGCCCGGGAAAGCAGATCGTCAAGGCCGGGGATCGGCTTCATGAGCTGCACGCCATCCGCCTCGTCGGCCAAGCCCTTGTCGATCTTGAGGAATGGAACCACGCGGCGGTCTTCCCACATATACCGCGCCGTTGGCTTACCGGCTATCTCGCGGTCCATGGTCATCTCGAACAGGATCGCTCCGACCACCTTGTCGCCGGTAAAGGCCGGTGCGGTGGCAATTCGGGACCGCATGGCGTGGATAAGGTCGAACATTTCGCTTTCTGAGGCATAAGCGTCTTCGTCGATGCCGTAGAGCTTCAGAGCCTTCGGTGTTGACCCCCCGCTCTGGTCGAGCGCCGCTATGAAGCCTTTGCCGTTGGTCATCTGCTCAGTCATTTGATCTTTGGACATTGGGTCCCCCGGTCCGTTGTTCATTTTTCACGATAAGTCAGCGTCTCGGATCGCAGCAAGTGCGTTCCGGGCTTGCCTATTGCTTCGCCGCATCTTCCAGTGCTGCGACACCGGGAAGGGTTTTGCCTTCCATCCACTCGAGGAAAGCCCCACCAGCGGTCGAAACATAGCTGAATTGGTCGATGACGCCGGCGTGCTTGAGCGCAGCGACGGTGTCACCACCGCCAGCCACCGAGAGCAGGCGTCCGGCGCGTGTTGCTGCGGCGGCGGCGCGCGCCGCGTTCACCGTCGCCGCATCGAAGGGTGCAATCTCGAACGCGCCAAGCGGGCCGTTCCAGACAAGTGTCTTCGACGCGCTGATCGTTTCAACGACGTTTTCGATCGTCTCGGGACCAGCGTCGAGGATCATGGCGTCGGGTGGGCATTGGTCGACTGGAACGGTTTTTGACCAAGCATTTGCGGCGAACTCCTGCGCCACGACGATGTCGGTGGGCAGGTGGATCGTACAATTCTCGCTTTCCGCCTTCTCCATGATCCCGCGCGCTGTTTCAGCCAAATCATGCTCCGCCAGCGACTTGCCCACCTCGATACCTTTAGCGGCGAGAAAGGTGTTGGCCATGCCCCCACCGATAATGAGGTGATCAACTTTTGACAGAAGGTTCGATAGCAAATCGAGCTTGGTCGAAACCTTTGCTCCGCCAACGACTGCGGCAACTGGATGCTGCGGGTCCCCCAGGGCCCTCTCGAGCGCAGTCAGCTCCGCTTGCATGAGGCGTCCAGCGCACGCCGGCAGGAGGCGTGCGACCCCCTCGGTGGACGCATGGGCGCGGTGCGCCGCAGAAAAAGCATCATTGCAATAGACATCGCCGAGGGAGGCGAGGAACTCCGCCATTTTGGGGTCGTTCTTCTCTTCCATCGGTGAGAAGCGGGTGTTCTCGACAAGGACAACGGCGCTCGAAGGCAGCGCTTCTAGGGTCGCCCGGTCCGGCTTTTCGATGAACTCCACGCCCTGGCCCAGTGCACTCTCAAGGGCAGGGACAGTCACGCGCAGGGAGTAGTCCGGGTTCGGTTTGCCCTTTGGACGACCGAAATGCGCCAGCAGCACCGGCTTACCCCCTTTGGATTGGATATCTCTGATTGTTGGAACAATCCGTTCAATCCGCGTGGCGTCGGTGACTTCGCCGTTGTTGGTGGGGACATTGATGTCGACGCGGGTGAGGACGATCTTGCCGTCCATGTTCATCTCATCGAGGGTTCTGAAGCTCATATTTCCTTTTGCTTCCAGTCGCCGCCGCTCCGCGCCCCGTTCGGATAAGCGATCGTTGAGCCGCCCAAATTTTCCCGACACCCGGAAAAGGAAGAAGACGTTTATGGCGATCGCAGCGAGAAAGAGGATGAAAATGATTGTTTGCATAGTCCCTAAAGCGTCCCTTGAGTGCGAGGCTTGATCCCAACCGCTTTATTCTCGTTTGTCGCGACAGTGGTCGCATGCCCTATCGCGAACACGCACCCCGGTCTGGAAGAATTGGTCGTCACCAAAACTAATCGGCCGTTCGGATCAGTGCCATTGCGCTATTCGCCGCCACCACCACTGCTGGTGTCGCCGAAGCTACCGTCGTTACCGCTACCTCTTCGACAAGGTTTTGAAGGACGCTTAGGTAAGGCTGCCATCACGCCAAGCGCCAAAGCAAGTACAGCTGCACCAATTAAAAGGGGCGAGCAGTGTATTGATGGATCACCTCCGCAAAAAAAGCGCGGACAATGCCGCGCTTTTTTTGAAGTTAGATCAGCTTCGCCATCGCCACGGCAGTGTCCGCCATACGGCAGGAAAAGCCCCACTCATTATCGTACCAAGACAAGACGGAGACAAAGCTACCGTCCATGACCTTGGTCTGATCCATGTGGAAGATGGATGAGTGCGGGTCGTGGTTGAAGTCAATGGAGACGAGCTTGTCTTCGGTGTAACCAAGAATGCCCTTCAGCGGGCCATCGGATGCAGCGGCCTTGATAGCGGCGTTCACCTCGTCGACCGACGTCGCTTTCGACGCGATGAACTTGAGATCGACCACCGAAACATTGGGGGTTGGAACGCGCATCGCGAAACCGTCGAGCTTTCCGTTGAGGTCGGGAAGGACCAAACCCACCGCTTTTGCAGCGCCGGTCGAGGTTGGGATCATCGACATCGCAGCTGCGCGGGCGCGATACAAATCCTTGTGCATTGTATCGAGCGTCGGCTGGTCACCGGTGTAGGAGTGGATGGTCGTCATCATCCCCTTTTCGATGCCGATCGCGTCATGCAGAACTTTGGCGACGGGCGCCAGGCAATTGGTGGTGCACGAAGCATTGGAAACAACCAGATCGTCAGCGGTCAGCACTTCATGATTCACGCCGTATACGATGGTCTTGTCAGCCCCAGCTGCAGGCGCTGAAACCAGAACTCTTTTTGCACCAGCTTCAAGGTGCATGGAGGCCTTGTCTTTCGCCGTGAAGATGCCGGTGCATTCCATGACAATATCGATACCCATCGCGCCCCAGGGGAGCTTGGCAGGGTCACGCTCAGCCAGAACCTTGAAACTGTCACCGCCCTCGATCTTGATCGTGTCGCCATCCACTTCGACGGTTTTGGGAAATTTCCCATGCACCGAATCGTAGCGCATCAAATGCGCATTGGTTTCGACCGGCCCAAGATCGTTAATGGCGACGACATCAATGTCCTTGCGGCCTGATTCATAGATGGCCCGGACCACGTTCCGGCCGATCCGACCAAAACCGTTGATGGCAACTTTCACTGTCATGCTTGTGTCTCCCCCTAAGGACTGAAGCGCTTCCGCGATCGACTAGGTTCGATCATGGTTCACCTTTGGGCGTCACCATAGTTGGCGATACCTGTTCAATAAAGAGCATCCCATGCAGGGCTGCTATGCGAGCACAGTCCCCGATAACCGTGCCTTAGTCCGCGAGCCTCGCCCTTGCGGCTGCCGCAGCAGCTTCCGCGGTAATACCGAAGTGCGCGTAGACCTCCTGGTAGGGCCCAGAAGCACCGAATGATGACATCCCGATGAAAATGCCATCCTGGCCGATGTAGCGACTCCAGCCCAACTCGACACCGGCTTCGATCGCGATGTTGACGTCGGTTGAGCCTATCGTGGCCGCTCGGTAATCATCGTCTTGCGCCTCAAAAAGTTCAAACGATGGAACCGATACAACGCGTGCGGCAATTCCATCTTCGCTCAGGAGCGCACGGGCCGCCATCGCGATCTCAACTTCGGAACCCGAGGCGAACAAGGTCACGCGAGCGTCCGATCCACCTGACGCCAGTTCATAGGCACCACGTGCGGATCTGTTCTTACCGCTGTCCTCATGCCGAAGGCACGGCAGCCCTTGCCTGGTCAGCGCGAGAACCGAGGGACGGTCCTCTGATTTGAGCGCAAGCTGCCAGCATTCTGCGGTTTCAATCACGTCGGCTGGCCTGAAGACGTTGAGGTTGGGGATCGCACGCAAGGCCGCCAAGTGCTCGACGGGCTGATGGGTGGGACCGTCTTCACCCAGACCAATCGAATCATGTGTCAGCACGTGGACAACTCGAATACCCATCAGAGCGGCCAGTCGGATCGCAGGACGTGAGTAATCCGAGAAAACAAGAAAAGTTCCAGAGATCGGAATGATACCGCCGTGCAGCGCCATTCCGTTCATGGCCGCGGTCATGCCGTGTTCGCGAATGCCCCAATGAACGAAGTTGCCGCCATAATTGTCCGCGCTGACAGGCGTCATGGTGGTCGTGCGGGTATTGTTAGAACCGGTTAGGTCAGCCGATCCAGATACGGCCTCAGGAAGTGTCGGGACGAACGCCTCCAAGGCCATCTCAGAGGCTTTGCGGGTGGCCACTTTTGGCGCGGTTTCGGCGAGCGATGCGACATAGGTTTCTATCACACTGTCGAGTGTAGCGGGCAGGTCACCGCGCAAGCGGCGCTCGAACTCGGCCTTGGTTTGCGGATCGGCAGCATCCAGTCTCTTTTGCCATTCCGCGCGCTCGTGGACCGCCTTCACGCCGGTGATCCGCCAGGCGTCAAGGACGTCAACGGGCACCTCAAACGGTGGGTGATCCCAACCCAAGGCTTCCCGCGTTGCGGCGATCTCTTCGTCACCCAGCGGCGAACCATGGGCTTTCGACGTGTTCTCTTTGGTTGGTGCGCCAAAGCCTATCCGGGTCTTGCAGGCAATCAGGCTGGGCTTGTCAGATGAGCGGGCGCGCTCAATCGCTGCTTCAATATCTGAGGGATTGTGACCATCGATGCGCACCGTGTCCCAATTGGCGGCTTCAAAACGCTCCAACATGTCACCGGTTTCTGACAGCGTTACGGGACCATCGATTGAGATGTTGTTATCATCGAAAAGGACGATGAGGCGGTTCAGTTTGAGATGACCCGCAAGGGATATCGCCTCGTGGCTGATGCCCTCCATAAGGTCGCCATCAGACGCTAGGACATAGGTGTAATGATCAACCAATTCGGAACCGAAGCGCGCCGCTAGGATGCGTTCGGCGAGCGCCATGCCGACGGAATTAGCGAGACCTTGGCCCAGCGGCCCGGTTGTGGTTTCGATTCCCGCTGCATGACCATATTCGGGGTGGCCGGCCGTTTTCGAACCCAACTGCCGAAAATTCTTCAGATCATCAAGCGACATGTCCTCGACGCCAAGCAGGTAGAGAATCGAATACAGCAGCATCGATCCATGCCCCGCAGACAGCACAAAGCGGTCGCGATCTGGCCAGTTCGGCTCCGTTGGATCGAACTTGATGAACTTGGAAAACAGGACCGTTGCAATATCGGCCGCACCCATGGGCAGCCCCGGATGACCGGAGTTCGCCTTCTGAACGGCGTCAATGGAAAGGAAACGGATGGCGTTTGCCATCTGTTTGTGGCGATCAACATCGGTCATGGAGACAATTGCCGGTGGTTTTTGCAGAAGACGTCTTGCGGCCGCAGAACGTTTTGAGCGGCGAGCCGGCTGCCTTCTAGACGAACGGACAAAGGTTGAAAAGGGAGCATTGCCGATGTGCTCCATCAACGAGAAAGTGAACGGCCGCCGGCTTGGAGCGTTGACGCACGCCAGTCGACGTTCGTAAATGCGCGCAAGGCGTTGCACAAGAAACTTCCGGTGGTGGGTGCGCAAATGCGAGGGGCCGCATGATGGCGGATGAATTGGACGCGGTTTTTGATCGCCTGGACCGGGCGATCGGCGCGATTGAAACAAGTGTTGGTCAGCGCCAGGCCCTCTTGGCCGAGCGAGAGCGTCTATACGCCGAGGTTGCCCGATTGAGTACGGACCGTGCACAGCTTGCTCAGTATTTGGATAATGCTCGCGCTGAGACCCGCGCAATGGAGGCTGCGAATCAGGCGGTTTCGCAACGCTTGATCGATGTCATAAACAGCGTCCGCTCCGTCCTTTCAGGTGAGAACGCGTCTTCGGAAGTCCGAGGGTCCTAGGGAGCGAGGGAAACAGTCGGCGTGGGTCAAGTTGTTGTGAGTATTGCGGGCAAATCATTCCGTCTCGCCTGCGAAGACGGTGATGAGGAGCGTTTGGCTGGCCTTGCAAACACCTTCGACGGCACCGTTGACGAGCTCAGGTCATCGTTTGGCGAGATCGGTGATACCCGACTGGCGGTTATGGCCGGCTTGATGATGACCGATCGGGTTGGCGAAGCAGAAGAAAAAATCGAGTTGTTGACTGGGCAGGTTCACAAGCTGACCGAAGCATTGAATACTGCGGCGTCGTCGCAACCGCTCGATCCCGAAGCCGTCAGGGCACGCCTTGATGGCGTTGCGGCCCGACTGGAGGCCTTGGTTGGCGCCCGTGAGAATGGTTAGAACAGTCTGTGTCCAGAGATTGAATGCTGCAAACCGGCCGTTATATTAGGGTTAGAGGCTGCGCTGCTCGTGTATCGGCTTTTTCCCTGGGGCCTTACCGATCCGAACGGGAGCTGTCCCTGGACCGGTCCGTGGACCGGATCACACGGCGCCCACCTACTTTGTAGGTTTCCCAGGATCGACGCTGACACGGCTGTCGCGGCTTCACCTAACTGTTTTCCCGTTACAAACTCGCGGCTGACATGCCTGTAAGCGAATCGAAGTCGCTTGTGCGGGCGCGTGCGCTAGCCCGTCGCTCGGAACTCTCACCGGCGGATCGGGATGCAAGCGCTCTTGGACTGGTCAAGCATTCTGCGTGGCATGTGGAAGGCAAGGTCGTCGGGGGCTATCACGCCATCGGCCACGAGATCGATCCGTTGCCGCTGCTTGATCGGTTCAATGCCGCCGGAGCGATTTTGTGTCTGCCGGTCCTGCTCGATCAGACCACCATGGTTTTCAGGCGCTGGAACCCGGCTCGGCCTTTGGTACCGGTTGGTTTCGGCACGCTTGGTCCCGATGAGACGCAGGCGCAGTGCATACCTCAGATTTTGCTGATGCCCTTGGTTGCCTTTTCCGCCTCCGGGAACCGCATCGGCTATGGTAAAGGCCATTACGACCGCGCAATCGCGAAGTTCCGGCAAAACGGTGCTGATCCAGTGCGTGTGGGGATAGCCTATGCCTGCCAAGAGGTGGCGGACATAGTGAATGAGCCGCACGATGTTCCACTAGACGGCATCCTGACGCCTGATGGATTGATCATTTGCCCAGCAGGCGAGACTCGCCTTGCCCCATTCATAAGTGATAGCGGTGGACGATGAGCTTCCACTGTCTGTTTTTGGGTGATGTGGTGGGCCGCGCTGGCCGCGATGCCGTTGAGGCCCACCTGCCGGATCTGATCCAAAAACAGGATATTCATTTCGTTGTTTGCAACGGCGAGAACGCCGCACACGGTTTTGGTATCACCGAGAGTATCTGCGAGCAGTTTTTCGACTGTGGCATCGACGTCATCACGCTTGGCAATCACGCTTTCGACCAGCGCGAAACGCTCGTTTACATTGAGCGGACGCCGCGCCTTTTGCGGCCGATCACATTTCCCGATGGAACGCCGGGCCGAGGCAGTGGGCTGTTCAAAGCACGAACCGGCGAGCAAGTTCTGGTGATCAATGCGATGGGCCGTTTGTTCATGGATGCCATGGGTGACCCTTTCGCACTTGTCGATCGTGAGCTGGAACAGTGCCCGATCGGTGCGGTTGCGGACTGCGCAATCGTCGATTTCCACGCAGAAGCGACCTCAGAAAAGCAGGCCCTTGGTGCTCACCTTGATGGCCGCGCATCGCTGGTTGTTGGAACGCACACGCATGTGCCTACCGCTGATCACAGAGTTATGCCTGGAGGCACCGCGTACCAGACCGACGCTGGCATGTGCGGCGACTATCACTCCATCATCGGAATGGATCGGACGGAACCGGTCCGGCGTTTCGTGACCAAGCTCCCTCAGGGGCGCTTCAGCCCAGCGGAGGGCGAAGGGACCGTTTCAGGTATAGCCGTTCTGGTTGACGCGAAGACCGGACTGGCGGAGCAATGCGGCCCTGTCCGTATGGGCGGCAGACTTGATCCCATCGCGCCCAGTTTCTGGGCATAGGTTCGCCGGAAGGCCCCAACTGCTGGATTTTCGGTCGGCCAGCGATTATGTGCGGGAAATTCAACCATTTGTCGTGAGTCGAGGTTGCCGATGGCTGGCCACAGTCAGTTCAAAAATATCATGCACAGGAAGGGCCGCCAGGATAAGGCGCGGTCTAAGCTGTTCTCCAAGCTCGCCAAGGAGATCACGGTCGCAGCGAAGATGGGGATGCCCGACCCCGATATGAATCCGCGGCTTCGGCTTGCCGTCCAAAATGCCAAGGCGCAATCGATGCCTAAGGACAATATCGAGCGTGCGATCAAAAAGTCCCAGGCTGGCGAAGGCGATGATTATGAAGAGATTCGCTATGAGGGCTATGGGCCCGGAGGCATAGCGGTGGTTGTTGAAGCGATGACGGACAACCGCAATCGCACAGCCAGCGCGGTCCGCTCCTACTTCACCAAACATGGTGGTTCGCTCGGTGAGACGGGTTCTGTCTCTTTTATGTTCGATCGGGTCGGAGAAATCCGCTATCCGGCCGATGCGGCGGACGCAGATACGGTCATGGAAGCCGCGATCGAGGCGGGGGCCGAAGATGTGATCTCGGACGAGAACGGCCACACGATCTATTGCGCCTTCGGGGACATTAACGAGGTCTCATCAGCTCTTCAGGCCCAGTTGGGTGAAGCTGAAAGCGTCAATCCGATCTGGAAGCCGCAAAACCTGATCGATGTGGATGCCGACAAGGCGGGAACGCTCATTAAACTCATTGATACGCTTGAAGATGATGATGACGTGCAGACCGTCTACGCCAACTTCGAGATGTCCGACGACGTTCTGGAGCAGCTCGCCGGTTAGCCACGTAAGACCGGATCGAGTAGCGGCATCGAAAGAACTGCCGCCACCATGATCATGATCAGTGCGGCGCGCCGGAACAGCGTTTCATTTGCCCTTCCGAACAGTCGCGCGCCGACGAAGAGCGCAAACCCGTAAGCGGGCGCTAGCCAGAGGGCCAGTCCGATCGGCTCAGCGCCGAAAATGCCGTTGAGCGCAAAGGCCACTGCGCTGCCCAGCGTTGCGAAAAAGAAGAAGCAGATCACATTGGCGCGGATGACTTCTGCCGGTAGCGGCCCAGAGGTCCAAAACGCTACCAAGGGTGGTGCGGAGACCTGGCTGACGCCACCCAGGACACCGGACGAAACGCCGACTCCGACCGAAAGCAGCGGCGCAGGGCGTTTTCTGTAACGCCAGCCGGTGGCCATGAACGCGACCAGGACGATGATGATGGCGCTTATGGACCAACGAAGCGCGAGGGGATCAGCCGTGGCGAGGATGTACGCGCCAAAGCCGACGCCCAGCCAAGATCCCAGTGCGCACGGTAGCACCGTGTGCCAGTCCCAGTGTTGGAACGCTCGCCGCACGAGCGGCAATGTTACCACCGAATCGATCAGGAAGAACGCGACGACGGCGACACGTGGTTCGAACAGGAAGCTGCCGAAGGGAATGAACAGCATGCCACCACCGAAGCCCGCAAAACCACGAATTGCCCCCGCTGCGGAGATAACGAGTAGTGCTGGAACAAGCGATGGGTCTTGAGCGAGGTCGGCGAAGGCTTCAAAAACGCTGTGCATGATGGTGGATTGACGGGCGGTCTGCTTTACGGAAGCGGGTGCGGTACGCGATTGGCCGTGCCAAAACAAGCGCCATGGCAATTGAGACGATTCGTATTATCGGTGTGGACCCAGGCCTCCGGCACATGGGCTGGGGTGTCATTGATTGCGCGGGCACCCAGCTCAGCTACGTAGCCAGCGGCGTTGTCTCACCTGCATCGGATCAGGAGTTAGCGATGCGGCTTGCCGCACTCCATGCAGGGCTTACAAACGTCATTGTCGATCATGCGCCCGCGGAAGCCTCGGTCGAGGAGACTTTCGTCAACAAGGACCCTCTGTCCACCCTGAAGCTTGGACAGGCTCGTGGCGTGGCTCTGCTGGCGGTCGCCCAGCATGGGCTTCAAGTTGGCGAGTACGCGGCCAACAAGGTGAAAAAGACAGTCGTCGGTGTCGGGCATGCCGATAAACGACAGGTGCAAGCTATGGTCGAGGTTTTGCTGCCGCGGGCGAAGGTGTCGCGGGCCGATGAGGCCGATGCGTTGGCGATCGCCATTTGCCATGCCCATCAAAGATCGGTGCGCGCGCTTGAAAGACTAAGATGATTGGCAAGCTTACCGGCCGCGTTGACAGCGTTTTGACTGAAAGCCTGATCCTTGATGTGGGTGGCGTAGGCTATGAGGTATTTGGCACCTCCACGATGCTTGGTCGCTATGCTGCTGGCGAGGAGGGCGTCACGCTTTGGATCGATACGCTGGTGCGGGAAGACCTTATCCGGTTGAACGGGTTCGCTTCCGAAAGCGAGCGGGCATGGTTTCGGCTTTTGCAGTCTGTTCAGGGAGTTGGCGCAAAGGTTGCGCTCGCAATTTTGGGGACGCTGTCGACGTCGGATCTTGCCTCAGCGATCGCACTGCAGGACAAGGCCATGGTGGCGCGTGCACCTGGCGTGGGTCCCAAGGTTGCTCAACGTATTGTCAGTGAGTTGAAAGACCGGGCACCAACTGTTTCGGCCGCCGAGCCAGGCGCAATTAGCCTGCAAGCCGACCATCACGAACCGGGTGCGGGCAGCGCCATCGTTGATGCCGTATCAGCCTTGACCAATTTGGGTTATTCCGCTCAACAGGCCTCTGGTGCGGTAGCCAAAGCGAAGGGCGAAGCGGGCGACGGCGCGTCAGCGCAAACGTTGATCCGGCTTGGTCTGAAAGCTCTGTCCTCTTGAGGTGTTCATGGCCCTATTCGACGTGCCTCGGGCGTGGGTTATCGGGCTCGTTTGCGTGTTTGCGATCCTTCCCGTGGGGATGATGGCCCTGCTCGTTCTGCGTTCTTGGTTTAATCGGAAGATGTTTGGCCGGGTCTATGTATGGGATCGCCCATGGTCAGTGATTAGCGAAGACGCACGCGTTCACGAGACCTTTGGCTGGCTGCGTCTGGGCGTTTTGACGATCGTCGCTGTGATGATGCTGAGCGTGGGGGCCTTGATTGCCTTTGTCTGAGAACCCGATGCCAGATCGCGCGATAGAGCTACCAGACAAGCCGTGGCGAAACCTCGCCTTGATTGTTGGTCTGTTCGCGCTCGTCGGTCCTTGGATCGCGGCGTTAACGGGCGTGCTGCTGCTAATTGTATTCGCAATGATCGGTTCCGACGCAACGTTTGGCGTCGCATTGGGGACTTTTGTGACCGGGGTATCGTGGCGCGCGCTCTTGACGTTTCATGGCCCACCCTATTGGGGAATACTTCCGGGTCTCGCAGCTGGCCTGATCGTCGGTTGGTACGAGGGGTGGCGTGGACCGGTGACAATGTTCTCTGCGTTTCTGCTTGGCGCCGCCGTCGGTGCAGTATTCTACATGATCAGTGAGTTCGCGGGCTGGCAGAGTGCGGTCTATGGGGCGAGTTTTGGAGCTGCGGTTACCATCCCCGCTTCGGTGGCTCTCACAGGCCTGCTTCGCCTGTTCTCCAAGCGCCCGCCTACCGCCCGAACCGCGCCATGAAGCTGAGGTTAGGCAAGCGCGTTACGGTAATTGCGATCATTACGCTGGTTTTGATCGTGGTTATGCCGCCGTTGGCCGGTATCCTGTTTCTAGTGCTGCAGTTGCTGGGTGACCCGTCCTACGATCTTTCGCGCTTCGGCATCAGCGATCTACCGCGCGCCGCGCTCGGGGTGTTCTTGTCGGGCTCGGTTTATAGCTATCTTTTCGGTTTGTTTCCTGCGCTCGCGGCATCTGCCGCTGTCGCGTGGCTTGTTGCCATGGGGCGCACACTGTCTCTGCCGCTGGTGCTGATCTGTGTTTTTCTGGGCGGGTCACTTGGGGCGTTGCTTGCCTCACCGATCGTTGGGGTGGTTCAAGCGATGGGCATCGTTGTCTTGATGATAGGTGTTGTGGCGGCAGCTTGGCCGATCGTTCGTTTGAGCGGTTTGCTTGAAGCGGAGGTGAGCGGATGAGCGAAGGCGCCCCCGTACGTGACGTTGACCGGCGCGATGGCGATGACCCCGTTCTACGCCCCCAAACTCTTGACGACTTCACGGGTCAGGCTGAGGCGCGAGGCAATCTGAAAATATTCATTGAGTCCGCTCGAGCACGCAATGAGCCGCTTGATCATGTCTTGTTCGTCGGGCCACCTGGATTGGGAAAAACCACTCTCGCACAGATCGTTGCGCGAGAGTTGGGCGTGAGCTTCCGTGCAACGTCGGGCCCGGTCATTGCCAAAGCAGGCGATCTGGCGGCAATCCTGACCAATCTGGAGGATGGTGATGTCCTCTTCATCGATGAAATCCACCGTCTCAACCCCGCAGTGGAGGAGATTCTTTATCCTGCGATGGAGGATTTCCAGCTTGATTTGATTATCGGCGAGGGCCCAGCCGCCCGATCCGTGAAGATTGATCTTTGCCGTTTCACCCTCGTCGCAGCGACGACCCGCCTCGGCCTTTTGACGACGCCGCTGCGGGATCGCTTTGGCATTCCCATCCGCTTGCAGTTTTACACCCCCGACGAGTTGGAGCGGATCATTAAGCGCGGTGCGCGCCTGTTAAGTGTCCCCATCGATGACGCTGGTGCCAAGGAGATTGCCAATCGGTCGCGCGGCACACCGCGCATCGCAGGCCGTTTGCTTCGGCGCGTGAGAGACTTTGCGCTTGTTGAGAGTAACGGTGCGATCGATAAAGCGATCGCCGATGCCGCACTCACCCGCCTCGATGTGGATTCAATTGGCTTGGATGTCCTCGATCAGCGCTACCTCAACCTCATTGCAACGAAGTTTGGTGGTGGGCCAGTGGGTATCGAGACCTTGGCCGCAGCTCTGTCGGAGCCGCGCGATGCACTGGAAGAAATTGTTGAGCCCTTCCTTCTGCAGCAAGGATTGATCCAGCGGACGCCGCGTGGGCGGCTGATGACGCCCACTGCGTTTGCTCATCTTGGGCTGACGATGCCGGAAGCAGTGGCGACCGCGCAAATGGCGTTGTTCGGTGCGCCAGCATCCTCCGAGGACACGTAGCACCGAGGTGTGCCTAGCGTCGGCGGCAGCGCTGATATGGGTACTGTTCCGGGTTTTGATCTTCGGCGTGACGCAGTAACCCAGATGTAAGGGATCAAGGTCTTTTTGGTGCCCCCTGATTTGCGTCTGGTCGCCTGATGTCAACTGTCACAAGCCCTACCGCTAGCCACACGGTTTGCGTTGGTCAGATTACGCTGACGCAGTTGAAAGATGGGTCTGTCCACCACGCCCCTTCTCAGGCCTTCTTCGGCATCAACGCTGAGCCAGGCGACTTCCGAGCTGTTTGTGCTGACAACGCGCTTGATCCGGGAGGCTTCGATTTCCCTGTTACCGTTACACTGGTTGAGACAGCTGGGCACAGGGTATTGGTCGACGCGGGCTTTGGGCCGGCACAGCATCCTGTAGCCGGTCAGCTTCACGCATCGCTGCTTGCCAACGGCATCCCGGCGGACAGCATCGATACGGTTCTGATCTCGCATCTGCACCGCGACCATGTCGGGGGGCTTTTGGACGATCGGGGCGGAATTTCCTTTCCCGCTGCGCGCCACCTCATAACGCAAGCCGAGATCGACTACTGGCTGTCGGAGACGGCGGAACCGGGCCTGTGCGCGCTTGCCGAGCGGCTTGTTGAAACGCTGGGGGATCGGTTGCAGGTGTGTGCGCCCGGCGATGAAGTCGCACCTGGCGTGACGGTGCTCGACGGTGCCGGACACACGCCCGGGCACGTCTGCGTTCTGATCGAAAGCGACGGTTCGGCTGCCCTGGTTATGTCCGATCTCGCCAACCACGCCATCTGGTCGATGGCTCATCCCGACTGGTACATGAGCCTCGATGTCGATCCGCTTGAGGCTGCACGAGTTCGGCGCGAGCTTCTCGATTTTGCAAGCGACAGGCATTTGCTGATTGCGGGATACCATCTGCCTTTCCCGGCGCTTGGTTACGTTTCGCGGGACGGAGATGGCTTTTGCTATGAGCCGCTTGCTGCCGATTGACGCTCCACTCTCCGCGCGACGAGCATCAAACCGCTTGCGATCGCCGACATCACGATAGAACCCGTCACGATGGGCATAACGCTCATATCGAATTGCGAGCCGATAAACGCCGCAACGCTTACAGAAATCAGCGTTTGGATTGAGGCCGTCACAGACGATGCCAGACCCGCAATCCGCCCCAATGGTCGCAGCGCAATCGCGTTGTAGTTGCCAAACGTCATGCCGACGAAAAACAGTGTGACGGAGATGAAGACCATCCACAGCCATAACGGTGGTGTGCCGATTATCGCTAGCAGGATCCAAAAGCCGCTGGACCATCCCATCTGAACAGCAATGGCGGTTGCTGTGACTCTCTCCATGGCGAAGCGGTTAAGAAGCCAGGCATTAACCGACGACGATACGGCTAAGAAGGCTGCCGTCAGGCCAAAGTAAAAGGCGAAAAGTTCACCGGTGCCATAGAGATCTTGCAGGACTTGCTGCGAGGACACGATGTAACCCAGCAGCGTTCCAAAAGCGCACCCCGATGCCAATGAGTACAGCATGGTCACCGGTGTTGTGAGAACCGTGCGAACGCCGCCGATCAAGGTTGATGCGTTGAATGTTGGCCGCTCGAGATGTGTTTCCGGTTGCCGAAGGGTCAACCAAATGCCGCCCACCAACGCCATCAGCACAAGGGCACCAAATAGCGCCTGCCATGGAGCAAACAGGAGAATGAGCTGTCCAATCGCCGGGGCAAAGGTCGGCACAAGAATGAACACGGTCAGAACGATGGACATGATCTGACCCATCGCTTGCCCCTCAAAGCGATCCCGTACCATGGCGACGATTGCGATGCGGGGGGCGGCGCCTCCAAAGCCCTGGAGGAAGCGGCCCAGCAATAGCAACCAAAAGTCCTGAGCCACGATGCACAGGAGCGACCCGAAAAGATGAAACCCCAACCCGATGAGGATCGAGGGTTTGCGACCGATATAATCGGACAGGGGCCCGAAAATCAGCTGACCGAACATCAGTCCGGCGAAAATGACTGTTATGATCGCTTGCCGATCATTGTCGTGCTGCAAGCCGAAGAATGCGCTCATCTCGCCAAAGGCTGGCAGCATGATATCCACCGACAGGGCGATGATGGACATCAGGATGGCGACCATAACAATAAATTCAGGTCGATCTGGCTGGGACGGCATAAGCCTGCCAACGCCACGAGGGGGCCGCGTTGCGGTCATTGAGGTTTGGTCCCGGTTGGGAGGGTGAGCATGCCCTTGGCAATGCACCTGCAAGGTTGTTTCACACTCGGTTTGGCAAGTCGAGCAAGCCCTACTGCTTGCAAATGCCCGGTAGGGGACTGACAATGACAGGGATGACTGATCTGCCGCTTCCCCACCTGTTCAAAGTCCGCGTCTATTACGAAGACACCGACCTTGCCGGCATTGTCTACCACACAAACTACTTGAAATTCATGGAGCGCGCGCGGACAGAATCCCTGCGTTCGCAAGGGATCGATCAGACCGGTCTCGAACAGCAGGACTGTTTCCTTGCGGTCCGCAGCATGGATGTCCAGTTCCTTGCTTCAGCGAGGATCGATGACCTTTTAGATGTCACGACGCTGCCCGTCTCGACCACCGGCGCTCGGGGCGTTCTCGATCAGCGCGTGGTTAAGGACGGCCAGGAGCTTTGCACTGCGATGGTGACGGTCGTGTGTGTCAACGGGGCGGGACGGCCGATCCGGATGCCAGCTGATGTGCGGGCGATGTTCAACACATAGGCCGCCGCGTATTAACCTCTTGTTAAGCTTTTAGCTTTGCCTGCTAACCGTTGATTAACCATGTCTTAGTGTTGCCGGTCTAATGTGCCGTTTAACGCGATGCGACCGGTTTCGGCACCCGCTGGCTGGTCCTTTTGCTGACACAATCGCAGCGCACGTGCCGCCGCTTGATAATCGCGATGCACAGCGAAGCTCGGCTATATTTGACCCCGGAAGGCACCAATGGACGGAACCGATGTTCTGACAAGTAACTTGGCCATGCAAAGCCACGATTTGTCGTTGTTGGGCTTGTTTATGCAGGCGCACATCGTCGTTAAAATCGTGATGATTGGCCTCGCCCTTGCCTCGGTTTGGTGTTGGGGGATCGTGTTCGACAAATACATGATGTTTGGCCGTAACAAGAAAGCAATGGACCGCTTTGAGAGGGTCTTCTGGTCCGGTCAGTCGCTGGAAGAGCTTTATCAGTCCACGCAAAGCCGCTCGAACAACACGACGATGGCGGCTCTTTTCGTTGCCGCGATGCGCGAATGGAAGCGCAGCCATGAGCGTAATGCCCGCTCAGGGATCGGCCTGCAGACGCGCATAGAGAAAGTGCTTGATGTAACGATCGCTCGTGAATCCGAGCGGATGGAAAGCGGGTTGTTGGTGCTGGCCTCGGTCGGGTCCGCAGGCCCCTTCATTGGGCTGTTTGGGACGGTTTGGGGAATCATGACGGCGTTCCAGGCCATCGCAGCGACCGAGAACGCCAACCTTGCGGTCGTCGCTCCGGGCATCGCAGAGGCCTTGTTTGCGACGGCTCTTGGCCTTGTTGCGGCCATTCCTGCAACAATTTTTTACAACAAGTTTGTGGCTGATGTGAGCCGGCAGACCACGCGCTTGGAGGGCTTTGCTGATGAGTTCTCGGCCATCCTTTCGCGTCAGATCGATGAACGCGCGGCGGCGAACCGCCAAGCGGCCGAATAGCCAGAGCAGAGGCGGGATCGGCGATGGGAATGGGGATTGCCAGTGGCGGTGGGGGCTCGCGGCGCAGGCGTCGTAGCAGGCCCCGGGCGATGAGCGAGATCAACGTCACGCCCTTTGTGGATGTGATGCTGGTGCTTCTGATCATCTTCATGGTGGCGGCGCCGCTGCTGGTTGTCGGCGTGCCAATCGACCTGCCTGAGACGTCGGCCAATCAATTGGAGAGTGAGGAGGAACCGATTACTGTTTCGATCACCTCCGATGGCGTGGTTTTCCTGCAAGAAACGGAAGTCTCGCTCGAACAGCTGCTTTCGACGCTCGAAGCCATCGCCAGTGATGGTGCGGAGACACGCATATTCGTGCGCGGCGATCGCGGAACGGATTACGGGACCATCATGCAGGTCATGGCGCGTATCTCTGGGGCGGGCTACACGCGCCTTGGGCTGGTCACCGCTGATGAGGAAGGATCTTAGCGGGGCTCGGTCCCGCGCCGGTTGCTCATGCGGTTTGGCGTTCCCACCTCTTTTGTGCTGCACGCGGCTTTGCTTGGCGGGATGGTATTGAACCTCTCGCAACCGGACCCCTTTGAGGTCGTAACGGCTCAAGCGGTTCCCGTGGATATTCTATCGCCTGAAGAGTTCAGTGAAATCACACGGGGCATGCGCACAGCCGAGCCGCTACCCACGCCGGAAGCGCCGCCTTCTGTCGGTCAGTCTGAACAACCCTCCGATACGGCGACTGAGGGGGAAGGGCGCCAGGATGCAGCGACCGCTGCGGATAACGCTGCGGCGACGCCCGATACGGCAGCACCACCGCCACCACCGCCTCCTCCCCCGCTACCAGAGCCCGAGCCTCTGCCTGAGCCCGAGCCTCTGCCAGAGCCGGAGCCTTTACCGGAACCCGACCCGCTACCGGAGCCAGAACCTCTGCCCGAACCTGAGCCCGAGCCTCGACCGGTTGTTGAACCGGAACCGACACCGACCGTTGAACCCGAGCCTGAGCCACAGCAGCAGGCGCGGTTTACGCCACCGGCCCCTTTGGCACGGCCCGATATCGCGCCCCAGCCAGTCCAAAGGCGCGAGCCTCCACGCGAGCAGCCCCAGCAACCGCAGCAGGAGGAGTTCAATGCTGATGAGATTGCAGCGTTGATCAATCGCGACGACAATCAAGGCGGTGGCGGCGCCGCCGATCAAGCACCCGCGACGCGCGGTGCTGCCGATGGCCGCGATGCGCGATTGTCGGAGTCGGAGATGGATGCTCTGCGGCGCCAGATCGCCCGTTGCTGGAACCCGCCTGTCGGCGCAGTCGGCGCTTCTGATCTTGTCGTGCGCGTTCGCATGGACCTAGCGCAGGACGGCTCGTTGAGCGGACGCGCACAGGTCATCAATTCGTCCGGCAACCCTTCGTTCCAGGCGGCCGCCGATAGCGCGTTGCGCGCCGTTCGCCGCTGCGCGCCATATTCTCTTCCATTTGAGAAATATGCTGCCTGGCAAAATGTGATTGTGAATTTCGACCCGCGCGAGATGCTTCGCTAGCATAAGCGGTGGTCCCAAGGAGACTATCTGATGAGCAGTTCGACGATGATCGGCCAAACCGCAGTGCGGTTGATGGGCCTCCTAACCGCCCTGTTGATCATTCTTGCCATGGTCCGGCCGGCACATGCTGTGCTCGAGATTGATATCACTCAAGGTTCCTTGGAGCCGTTACCAATCGCCATACCTGGTTTTGGCAGTGGGACTGACCCACAGATTGGCGCTGATATCGCCCAGGTGATTACCAGCAACCTTCGCCGGTCTGGGCTTTTCAGGCCGCTCGAGCCGGCGTCTTTCATCCAGCAAGGTTTGGGCGTGGATGATGGCCCCAACTTCGCAGAGTGGCGGGTCGTCAACGCCCAGGCTCTGGTCGTTGGCGCTGTCGAACGCCAAGGTGATGGGCGTCTTCGCGTTGACTTCAGGCTCTGGGATGTTTTTGGCGCTGAGCAGGTCATCGGGCAGCAATATTTTACCACCCCCGAAAATTGGCGCCGCGTCGCGCATATTATCTCGGATGCTATCTATCAGAGACTAACGGGGGAGAGCGGGTATTTTGATACCCGCGTGGTGTTCGTGGATGAAACCGGACCGAAGGATAACCGGACCAAGCGGCTCGCTATCATGGACCAGGACGGTGCAAATTTGCGCTACCTGACTGGCGGAGGTGATCTGGTTCTGACCCCGCGCTTCTCTCCCGGCCGCCAGGAGATCACGTACATGTCCTTCGACGGAGGCCAGCCGCGTGTTTATCTGTTGAACATTGAGACGGGTCAGCGACGCGCCGTTGGCAACTTTCCCGGCATGACCTTTGCCCCGCGCTTTGCGCCAGATGGCGGACAGCTCGTCATGAGCCTGCTTCAGAATGACGGCTATTCAGACATCTATCGCTTCGATTTGCGCTCGCAGACAACAACACGGTTGACGAATTCCGCATCGATCGACACCTCACCAAGCTACTCGCCAGACGGCTCGCGGATCGTTTTCTCGTCCGACCGTTCGGGCTCCGGCCAACTTTACGTCATGAACGCCGGGGGCGGCGAAGCGCAGCGCATCTCTTTTGGGTCCGGTGTGTACTCGACGCCTGTTTGGTCGCCACGCGGCGACCTGATCGCCTTTACAAAGCAGCAGGGCGGTCGGTTCCTGATCGGCGTGATGAGCACCGATGGTTCCGGTGAGCGCATCCTGACTGAGGGCTTTCACAATGAGGGGCCGACATGGGCACCAAATGGCCGTGTGCTGATGTTTTTCCGCGATACCCCGGGTGCCACAGGTGGGCCGCAACTGTGGACGATTGATTTGACCGGTTTCAACGAGCAACGGGTCGCCACCCCCGCATTTGGTTCTGATCCGGCATGGTCGCCGCTCCTGAACTGATCTCCGTTAAGGCCTTGTTCACCAAAGGTTCAGCTTGGAGCAGCCATGCTGACGCTTGCCACAAAATCGCCTGCGTTTACCATGACCTGCAAGCCATGCTTAACGTTGCCAATTCATAACCAGGAACGTTCAAGTGACTGCCTTTTTCCGTGGCGGACCGGTCGGCCTGCCTGCTTTTTGAAGAAAGTTCACCGCTATGGCCTTCGCCAATGCCTCCATGATTTCTCGGTTCGTAACAGTCCTTTTCGCCACATTGTTCCTTGCGGCCTGTGCGTCCACGACACCTGATCAGCTTCCGATCAGCCAAGGAACCGCTCCTCCGGGCTCCGCGCAGGACTTCACCGTGAATGTTGGAGACCGGGTCTTCTTCGAAACCGATTCGTCACAGCTGACAGGCGAGGGGCGTTTAACGCTCGATCGGCAAGCGGCATGGCTCATGCAATATGCCCAGTACTCTATTCAGGTCGAAGGCCATGCCGACGAGCGCGGTACGCGGGAATACAACCTTGCACTGGGAGCCCGACGGGCGGCAGCAACGCGCGACTACCTGATCTCACGTGGTGTTCCGCCTCAGCGTTTGACGACGATCTCCTACGGTAAGGAGCGTCCGGTCGCCACCTGTAACGACATCACATGCTGGTCGCAGAACCGCCGTGCCATTACCGTGTTGCAGGGCACTGCGAGCTAGTAGGGGTCTGCGCATACCGCTGGTGCGGCTTGCTTGAGCTGTTTACGACGCAGCCACGCATCGATACAAAAATGTGCTGGTCGTTGCCCGCCTGACGTGACGCGGCATGTATTGAGAGTACAGGTAAATGAACCTGTCCTCATAATTGCCGCGTTTGCCGTTAGAAGCTCATAGCAAATCGCCGACAGCTGCCCAAACGCCATGACATCGACACTCTTCTTTCTTCCCTGCCAATGCTTCGGTGCTCGGTGTCGAGCGACCGTGATGGGAATGGTGGTGTTGGCCTTGATCCCATCAGCGCCCGCGTTGGCACAGGTCCCGTCTGCCGGAATTGCCGAGACCAATATGCGTATTGATCGGCTCGAAGGTGAAATGCGAGCGATCACCGGGCAGATGGAACAGCTCATGTTCCAGATGCGTCAACTCCAAGAGGAGTTGCGGCGAGCTCGCGAAGACACCGAGTTTCGGTTGCGTGAGCTTGAAGGTGTCAGTGCCGCGCCATCGAACGATCGAGGGGCCGCTGTGCCCGGTCAGTTGGCCCCGCAAACGGACTTGGCTCCTCAAACAGACCTGGCTCCTCAAACAGATTTGGCCCCACAAACCGGCACGCCGCCGCAGGATCTGGGGACGTTGCAATTGGACGCAAGCGGTCAGGTTGTGAACAACCCGTCAGCTTTGAACGGGGCCGCGCCGCTTGATCTTTCAAGTCTTACACTCAATGGGGAGCCCGCGAACCGTCTGCAGCAACCGGTCAATCAACCGGTCGCGGCACTCGATCCGGCGATCGCCGAAAGCTCACGCGCCGCCTACCAGCGCGGCTATGATGAGATCTTGCGGGGCAACTACATTGATGCTGTGACTCAATTTGAAGTGTTTCTGGCTCGCTACGAGGGTGATCCTCTGCGGCCAAACGCTCATTTCTGGCTGGGTGAATCGCATTTCGCGCTCGGTGAGTACACTCCGGCGGCGGAACAGTTCCTGACAGTCTTTAATCAGTACCCAGAGGACGTCAAAGTTCCCGATGCCCTTCTAAAGCTTGCGATGAGTTTGGACCGGCTGGGCGCAAACGAGCAGGCGTGCGCAACCTTCGGCAAGCTAATCAGTGACTATCCACGCGCGCCTCAGATTGTCCTCGATACAGCCATGACGGAACGGGGCAGGGCAGGGTGCTAAGCAGCGAGTTGAAACTCGATGGCTTGTCCGAACAGCTGAGCCCGCTCTGGGGTAACGCAAAGAACCTCATTTCTAAACAACAGACGGCTATTCTTGCGGTGTCCGGGGGACCGGACTCGATGGCCATGCTTGTGGGTTTTGCGATCCTGCGGGCTTCCGGCATGTGCGACACGCAGTTCCTTGTTGCGACCGTGGACCACGATCTGCGCGAAGGTAGCGCTGATGACGTCGCTCTGGTCATGAAGGTCGCCAAGCTTTTCGGTCTGCCTGTTGTCGCCAATCGTCTGTCACCCGAAAAACGGCAAGGCAATCTGCACGACTGGGCAAGGCGTTCCCGTTACAGCTTCTTTGCCCGTCTTTCTGCCGCAGCGTCTAACGCACCGATCCTGACTGCCCATACGCAAGACGATCAGGCTGAGACGTTTCTCATGCGTGCTGCACGTGGGACCGGCGCGGATGGATTATCAGCGATCCGGTCATCAATTGTGATTGAAAGTCAGCCGGTGCTTCGACCTTTCTTGACGTGGCCAAAGCAGGTGCTTCGCGACACCCTGCAAATCGCTGGAGTGCAAGCGGCTATCGACCCATCCAACAACGATGCTCGGTTCACGCGCTCTCGCTTCCGGAGATGGCTGGAGGCGGCGCCTCGACCCGATAGTGGGCGTTCGATCGTGGCAGGTTTTGCCGAGAGTGCGATCATCGCGCAGCAAGAGGCGGAAGCTTTGCGCCATTATGCGCAGGCTAGCGTTGATCGGATCATTGGTATGGAGCGTGGATATGCATGCGGGCCGCTGGATCGATCCGTGCCGTCTGTTGTGCTCGCTCGGGCGGTAAAGATGCTGGTGGATGGCATTCGTCGTAAGGATGAACCGGCGCAGCAACTCGATTTGGCCCGCGCACTTTGGGTTGCGCAGCGTTTATCCGAAGAGGAGACCGGCGCGTGGGTCGGCTGTGGTGCCGCGCTGCGCTGGGGTAAGGCTAAGGGGACTAACGTTTCGCCGCAGCATGCCCACATCGAATTGTACGCTGAAGCCGGGCGCTCCGGCTTTCCATCGCAAACTTTCAAGGCCGACGAAAACGGAATTTGGGACCACAGATTTGCAGTGATCAACGGGTCAAGCCAACCGGTTATGATCCGGCCATGGTCGCCGGAGCTTGCGCCATCAGGTGGTGCATCGCCGCACAGTCCCACCGGTTTGTCCAATCGAGTTGCCCGCTCGCTGCCAGTTGCATGCTCGCTTGATGACGGCCAGCGCATGATCGCTGCTCCCTGGGGTTTGGAAGCCGTTTTTGGCATTCCTAAGAACGACGAGGTTTCGATCCGCTTTGGCGTTGTGCGTTAGGAAGATCATGTCGGCGCGCCGCAACTTTTGTAGCAATCGGGGTCAGCGACGCCGTGTCGCGTGCGTATTTGTTAGCGATTTCGAGCGGAAACGGGTTCGATTGCTTGGCAAGCGGCGACTGTAGACCTATCTTCGTGCCAACGTCCGAGCCTTCTTGGTTCTTACTTCGCTGACTGTTTTAAATCGGCGTCCTCGCCACACCCGGCGCAAACCGCCGTTCAGAACTGGACTTGTCCATGAACTCGAATTTCCGAAATTTCGCACTGTGGGTTGTCATCGGTCTTTTGCTGGTGGCTCTTTTCAACATGTTCTCCGGGCCAACGCGGCAAAGCGGTGGCAGCGAAGTCGCCTACTCGCAGTTCGTGCAAGACGTTGACAATGGTCGCGTTCGCGACGTGACCATCGTCGGCTCACAGATCACCGGCACCTACACCGACGGTGGCCAGTTTTCGACCTTTGCGCCGGACGATCCGGCACTCGTGGAGAACTTGACCGACGCGGGCGTGCGCATCACCGCTCAGCCCAACAGCGAAGGGTTCTCGCTGTTTTCGGTTCTGATTTCCTTCGGACCAATGTTGCTTCTGATCGCGGTCTGGATCTACTTCATGCGCCAAATGCAGGGCGGTGCGGGTGGCAAAGCCATGGGCTTTGGCAAGTCCAAGGCGAAGTTGCTCACCGAAGCGCATGGCCGTGTGACGTTTGAAGATGTCGCTGGCATTGATGAGGCCAAGGAAGATCTGCAGGAAATTGTGGAGTTCTTGCGCGATCCTGGCAAATTCCAACGCCTGGGCGGTCGTATCCCGCGCGGGGTTCTGCTGGTTGGTCCTCCGGGTACCGGTAAGACGCTGACTGCGCGCGCCGTTGCTGGCGAAGCGAATGTTCCGTTCTTCACCATTTCTGGTTCTGACTTCGTGGAGATGTTCGTCGGTGTTGGTGCGAGCCGCGTCCGCGACATGTTTGAGCAAGCGAAGAAGAATTCGCCTTGCATCATCTTCATTGACGAGATTGATGCCGTGGGTCGGCACCGTGGTGCAGGCTTGGGCGGCGGCAATGACGAGCGTGAGCAAACGCTCAACCAGTTGCTGGTCGAGATGGATGGTTTTGAAGCCAATGAAGGCGTCATCATCATCGCGGCAACAAACCGCCCCGATGTCCTTGACCCCGCCCTGCTGCGTCCGGGTCGTTTCGACCGCCAGATCGTCGTTCCGAACCCTGATATCGTTGGTCGTGAGAAGATCCTCAAAGTTCACATCCGGAACGTGCCGCTGGCGCCGGACGTGAATCTCAAGACGCTGGCGCGCGGTACGCCCGGATTCTCGGGTGCGGATCTGATGAACCTCGTCAACGAGGCGGCGCTTCTTGCGGCGCGTCGTAACAAGCGGCTCGTGACCATGAACGAGTTCGAGGATGCCAAAGACAAGGTGATGATGGGTGCCGAACGGCGAACGCTCGTCATGTCGGAGGAAGAGAAGAAACTCACAGCGTATCACGAGGCTGGACATGCTCTCGTAGCGCTGCGCATGCCGGCATCTGATCCGGTTCACAAGGCCACGATCATTCCGCGCGGTCGTGCGCTGGGTATGGTGATGCGCCTGCCTGAGAAGGACCAGGTGTCGTTGACGCGTGCCAAGTGCTACGCCGATCTCGCGGTTGCCATGGGTGGTCGTGTCGCTGAAGAGGAGATCTTTGGCTACGAGAAAGTGACCTCGGGCGCATCGGGCGACATCCAGATGGCGACGAAGCTGGCCAAAGCGATGGCAACCCAATTCGGCATGTCCGACAAGCTTGGTCCGCTGCTCTACGGCGAAAACCAGCAGGAAGTCTTCCTTGGGCACTCTGTTGCGCAGAGCCAGAATGTCTCCGAGCAAACGCAGCAGATGGTCGATGAGGAAGTCAAAGCCTTCGTCGAGCAGGGTTATCAGACAGCCAAGAAGATCATCACTGACGATATCGATGATCTTCACACGATTGCGCAGGGTCTGTTGGAGTACGAGACGCTTTCAGGCGACGAGATTCTTGCGCTGCTTGAGGGCAAAGCTCCGGTGCGTGAGGACGACGCCGATGATACGCCAACTCGTTCGCGTGGTTCGGCGGTGCCATCGGCAGGCGCAAAGCCGAAGGATAAGGGCGGTGACGCTGGTGTCGGTGGGATGGAACCCCAACCCAGCTAAGCTTTGAGTTCTTTGGTAAGCATATCAGGAAGCCCTGGCGGATAACGCCGGGGCTTTTTGGTATGAGGTGAACCTGTAAATCTTCGATACGATGTTTGAGCGAGCTGCGATCTGCAAGGGGTCGCCAAGCGGTGGGTATCTGCTAATGCCGAGCGCGTAAGGTCACGTAGCTTGAGTTCAGTGGGGTTATGGCGATGGTAAGACGGTACTTCGGAACCGACGGGATTCGGGGTCGGACCAATGCCGGTAAAATGACGGCGGCGACCGCCATGCAGGTCGGCATGGCTGCCGGCAAGTACTTCCGAAATGGCGGGCACCGACGTCATCGTGTCATCATCGGCAAGGATACGCGGCTGTCAGGTTACATGATCGAGAATGCGATGGTGGCGGGGTTCACCTCCGTTGGCATGGATGTGTTCCTTGTTGGACCTATGCCGACGCCTGCGATTGCCATGCTGACGCGGTCATTGCGCTGCGATCTTGGCGTGATGATCTCCGCATCGCACAACGCCTATTATGACAATGGCATCAAGCTTTTCGGGCCGGACGGCTACAAGCTGTCGGACGAGATCGAGCTTCAGATCGAAGACTTGATGGAGGCGCCGCCGACTGAACTGCTCGCAGCGTCTGCTGATCTTGGGCGCGCTAAGCGTGTGGAGGGCGAGCAGGCCCGCTACATCGAATTCGCCAAACGGACCTTGCCCCGCTCGCTTAGCCTGTCGGGTATGCGCGTCGTTCTCGATTGCGCCAATGGAGCGGCTTATAAGGTAGCGCCTGCGGTGCTTTGGGAGCTGGGCGCCGAGGTCATCACGATTGGCAATGAGCCCAATGGCATGAATATCAATGCGGGGTGCGGCTCGACACAGCCCCAATCGCTTTCGGCAAAGGTGCGCGAGCTCAGGGCGGATATCGGGATTGCTCTGGACGGTGACGCTGACAGGGTCGTGCTGGTTGACGAGACCGGCACCCTTATCCAGGGTGATCAGCTGATGGCGGTCGTTGCTGATAGGTGGCACGCCGAGGACCGGCTTACGCAGCCGGGCGTCGTTGCCACCATCATGTCGAACCTCGGGTTGGAACGTTATCTCGGCGATCGGGGTTTGATCCTTGTGCGCACCCAGGTCGGCGACCGATATGTCGTCGAACATATGCGCCAGCACGGTTACAATGTTGGCGGCGAACAGTCGGGCCACATCATCCTGTCTGACTATGTCACGACCGGCGATGGACTGGTTTCTGCGTTACAAATTCTCAGCGTCGTCGCGCAACGGCAAAAGCCCGTGTCCGAAGTGTGTCATAGATTCGAGCCCGTCCCGCAGATCTTGAAAAATGTGCAGTTCGATGGCGACAGCCCGTTGGGCGATGATGGTGTGCAAAAGGCGGTTGATCTGGCGCGCGACAAGCTGGGCAACCGTGGAAGGTTGGTCATACGGCCTTCCGGGACCGAACCGCTGATCCGGGTCATGGCGGAAGGCGATGACCGCACGTTGGTTGAGGCGCTGGTCGACGATTTGTGCCACACGATCCGAAAAGCCGCGTAACTGCCCTTGGCACCTGCACGGTTTTACAATTACCACTGAAGACTGCATGATGTTTTACTGTTCAGCAATAAATCTTACTATGCGTTAACTGTTTCAATTAACGGTAAAAATTA
Organism: Pseudomonadota bacterium; assembly: GCA_039024915.1. Lineage (NCBI taxonomy): Bacteria > Pseudomonadati > Pseudomonadota > Pseudomonadota bacterium. Next base: position 422,699 of record JBCCPK010000002.1, on the reverse strand, counting down.
AGCTTAAACCTGTCTTAACCTTCTTCGCTGATAGTTCGCGACAGAAACGGCCCATCGCAAGGCGCGGCGGGAGCACGTTCGATAGCGAAGAAGGAATTCTTGTGATGGGTAATCCCTCCAAATCTCTGGTCATCGGTGCGCTCGCTACGACCCTGCTTGCAGGTTCAGCGTTTGCCGCAGACCTTACCCCCCCTCCAGTGATCGACTTTGAGCCGGAATATGAGGCCGAGTTCGGCGGTAATTTTTATCTGCGCGGCTATGTTGGATTCTCAAACCAGCAGGTCGACTCGGTTGATAACGCGATCTATAGCGATCCGGCGGTTTTCGATGTTGATATCCTGAACTCAGAATTTGAGGCGGGTGGTGTCTTCGGCGGTGCTGTTGGTTATCGCCTCAACCAGTGGTTCCGCGCGGATGTGTCTGCCGAATACCGCATGCGGACTGGGTATAGCCAGCTAGATCGTTATTCTGGCGCTGCCGGCGGTGTTCCGACCAACTCAAATTACATCACGGCCAACAAGTCTGAGTTCCTTTTCCTGGCGAACGCATTCGTGGATTTGGGCACCTATTACAAGCTGACACCTTATATTGGTGCCGGCGTTGGTGCGACGTACACAGAGATTTCTGGCTTCTCTGACCTTAACGTTCCGAACGCTGGCGTTGCCTACGCTGAGGACAATGGTGACTGGGAGTTTGCCTGGGCGTTGCATGCCGGCTTGGCCTACCAGGTCACCGATCATTTCGCCGTTGAACTTGGCTACCGTTATTTGAATCTTGGCGATGCTGAGTCGGGCGACATCATCAGCTTCGACGGCACCAATGTCATTGACAACCCACTTCAGTTTAATGAACTGACATCGCATGACCTGCACCTCGGCATGCGTTGGGAGTTCGGTGGTTCCGACTATCTCGGGTACTAAACCTCCACTCGAAGGTTAACCGCTTACGACACCTCTCAAGTTGAGAAGTACATTCAGATGCCGCCCGGTTCACGTTGAATGGGCGGCATTTTTGCGTTCAGCGACCTTTTGAAGTTCGTTCACAGAATCAGCTTTTGTCGTCGTTGTCTGGACCGTGATCGGTTTGCACCTTTTGGCGCACCTGTTCGATGCCCAGAGGCATTGCGCTTGCGTTCGAAGGTCGCCGCCTGTATGCGCAGCGGTGGGACACCCCTCCCCAACGAGGGGCTTTCTATCTGGAAGGATAGCCATTGTGAGCACACAGATGCCCGGCACGCGGCCGGTCAATCCGCGTTTTTCGTCCGGCCCCTGCGCGAAGCGCCCCGGTTGGAGCCTCCAAACTCTCAAAGATGCAGCGCTTGGGCGCTCCCATCGCTCTGCGATTGGAAAGTCGAAGCTAAAAGACGCAATCGACCGCACCGCTGCCATCCTCGGCGTTCCAGAGGGATACCGGGTGGGTATTGTTCCAGCGTCGGATACCGGCGCCGTGGAAATGGCCATGTGGAGCCTGCTCGGCGCGCGCAAAACCACGATGGTGGCCTGGGAAAGCTTCGGCGCTGGCTGGGTGACTGACTGCGTCAAGCAGCTTAAAATCGATGCCGACACAGTAACAGCGCCCTATGGCCACCTGCCGGATATGGCGGCCATCGATTACGATACCGATGTCGTGTTCACCTGGAACGGTACGACGTCTGGCGTGCGCATGCCGCATGGCCACATGATCCCCGATGACCGCGCCGGACTGACGATTTGCGACGCGACCTCGGCGGCCTTTGCGCAGGATTTGCCGTGGGCCAAACTCGATGTCGTAACCTTCTCGTGGCAGAAGGTTCTTGGCGGAGAAGCTGCGCACGGCATTCTCATCTTGAGCCCGCGCGCCGTCGAACGCCTTGAGAGCTATACGCCGGCTTGGCCGCTGCCGAAGATCTTCCGCCTCACCAAGGGCGGCAAGTTGATAGATGGCGTCTTCAAGGGCGAAACGATCAACACGCCATCCATGCTGTGCGTCGAGGATTATCTCGATGCGCTTCATTGGTCGGAAAGCGTCGGGGGCTTGCAAGGGCTCATTGCGCGCGCTGATGCGAATGCCGCCGTCATAGACAGCTTCGTTGAGGCGACGCCGTGGATCGATTACCTCGCGGAGGTCTCGGAGACACGATCAAATACGTCGGTGTGCCTGAAGATTGTCGACCCTGATGTTCTGGCCCTCGACGATGGGGCACAGTCAGCGTTCGCGAAGGCGATCGCCAAGCGGCTTGAAGCGGAGGGCGTCGCGCTTGACATAGCGGGATACCGCGATGCGCCTGCTGGCTTGCGCATCTGGGCTGGCGCAACGGTAGAGGCTTCCGACATGGAAGCGCTGATGCCGTGGCTCGATTGGGCATTTGCGGCAGAAAAATCCGCTCTGAAGCAAGCCGCATAAACCGCTGTAAAATCTTCTCTTCTGGTGCGCGCCCCAGCGCGCACCGATCCCTTAATTCACGCAAATTCTCAAGATTGGAGTGCCCAAGATGGCGCCACGCGTTCTCATTTCCGACAGCCTTTCCCCCACAGCGGTGGAAATCTTCAAATCCCGCGGTGTCGACGTGACGTTTGAGCCCACACTGGGCAAGGACAAAGACAAGCTGCTGTCCATGATCGGCGAATTCGACGGTCTCGCCATCCGCTCTGCAACAAAAGCCACTGAAAAGCTGATCGCCGCCGCCGACAATCTCAAGGTGATCGGACGCGCGGGCATCGGCGTTGACAATGTGGATATACCGGCTGCCACCGCGCGTGGGATCATCGTGATGAACACGCCTTTCGGTAATTCGATCACGACCGCTGAGCATGCCATCGCGATGATGTTCGCTTGTGCCCGTCAAATTCCAGGCGCGGACGCGTCCACGCAGGCCGGCAAGTGGGAGAAGTCGAAGTTCATGGGCGTTGAGGTCACCGGCAAGACGCTGGGGCTCATCGGTTGCGGCAACATCGGTTCGATCGTTGCCGAACGCGGAATAGGCCTGCGCATGAAGGTGATTGCATACGATCCATTCTTGACGCCAGAGCGCGCCATCGATCTTGGCGTGGAGAAGGTCGAACTTGATGCACTGTTCGCGCGTGCAGATTTTATCACCTTGCATGTCCCCAAAACTGACAAGACCGCGAACATCGTCTCCGCTGAGGCGATCAGAACAATGAAGCCCGGCGTCCGGATCATCAACTGCGCGCGCGGCGGCCTTGTGGATGAAGCGGCGCTGCGGGAGGCCCTCGATTCTGGTCATGTGGCGGGAGCGGCAATGGATGTATTCGCAGAGGAGCCCGCGACGGAGAACGTCCTGTTTGGTGCGCCGAACCTGGTTTGCACACCGCATCTGGGCGCCTCCACGTCGGAAGCGCAGGAGAATGTGGCGCTCCAGGTGGCCGAGCAAATGGCGGACTATCTCACGACCGGTGCCGTGACCAATGCGCTCAATTCACCGTCCATCTCCGCGGAAGAAGCGCCGCGGATCAAACCCTATGTCGAGCTTGCCGAGTACATCGGATCGTTCGCGGGCCAGCTTACCGAGACCGCAATAACCGGCGTCACCATCGAATATGCCGGCGATGTTGCGGAGATGAACACAAAGGCGCTGTCGTCGGCGGCGCTTGCAGGGCTGTTGCGGCCGCTTCTGTCAACGGTGAATGTGGTTTCAGCGCCCGCGATGGCGAAGGAAAGAGGTATCGCGCTTGAGGAAACGAAACGCGGCCAGGAAGGTGCGTACGAGACCTACATGCGCCTCACGGTCACCACGGAACGGCAAAGTCGCTCGGTCGCTGGCACCGTTTTTGCCGACGGCAAACCGCGCCTCATCCAGGTCAAGGGTATCGATATGGAAGGCTCGTTCGGCGAGCATATGCTGTACGTCACCAACCACGACAAACCGGGCTTCATTGGCCGACTTGGATCTGTGCTTGGTGAAGCGCACATCAATATAGCCACCTTTAATCTCGGTCGTGCGGAGAAGGGCGATGATGCCATCGCGCTGGTTCAGGTCGATGAACCGGTTGGGGACGACGTGATCGCTCACATCACAGCGCTCGAAGGTGTGGTTTCGGCGAAAAAGCTCAGCTTCTAGCCAGCCCGAAAGCTCGACGGGCTGCCGCCAGAGGTCGCCCGTCGAGGACCGCCATGCCGACGGCGATGATGAACATGCCGGCGATCTTAAGTGCGTCGACACTCTCGCCAAGGAGCGGGACGGCGATCAGGCCGGTGAAAACGGGGACGAGCATCGTCACCAGCATGACGTTGGTCGCCCCCGCGACTTTGAGAATTCTAAAAAACAGAACGTAGGCGAAGCCGGTCGATACGATCGCAAGCGCCAGCACCGAAGCGACAACGGTGGCAGACGGTGCTGGCAAGGCGAGCGGATCGTCAAAGATCAGCATGATTGGGAGCATGATGATCGTTGAGGCGGTCAACTGACCAGCGGCGGTGGCGAGAGGGTGTTCGCCTGCGAACCGGCGCCCCCAAACGCCTGCAAATGCGTAGGAAATCGCGGTTCCGATCAACATCAGCTCGAAGATCAGGTTCTCGCCCATGCCCAAAAGGTAACGCGGGCCTATGACCACAATCACGCCTGCGAACCCGACGATCAGCCCGGCGATCCTGCGGGCGCTGAGGCGTTCGTCCGCAAGTAGCAAGCCTGCGACGAGCAATGTGAAGAAGGGCGTTGACGCGTTGAGGATCGCCGCAAGAGACGCGCTGATCTGGGTCTGACCGGTGAACATCAGCGAAAACGCGATAACGTTATTGAACAAGCCCATCACCGCGTAGTTGAGGGCGTTTCGAAGCCCCCATTTCATGCGGATGCGAAGCGCTAGCCGAACCAGATGCAACGTCGCCGCGGCCAGTGCGACCCGCAGAAAGACCAGCGTAAACGGCGGGATCTCTGCGACCGCGATTTTGGCAAACACGAACGAACCGCCCCATAAGAAGGATAGCAGCAGCAGAAGCGCCCACGCTGAGGTGGACATCGTTTTCTGGCCGACGGGATTTGTCATGGTAGAGCTCGTGGCAAGCAGGCGCTGTATTGTTCACTAAGATGCCGGAGAGGGTAGCGACACCCGATAGCGAACGCCGTTAGAATAGATGGTTGAGGCGCTATCTCCGCTGAGTGCCCAAAACCGGGTCGACCGCGCGGATCGGTCCGCCCTGCGCTTCGTTTATCGCTTGTTGCCAGTGACGCCGGCAAAGCGAAACGTAACGGTCGTTGCCGCCAACCTCGATTTGCGCGCCACCGGTCACCGCACGGCCGTCATCGCCTATGCGCGCGACCATCGTTGCTTTCTTGCCGCACCAACAGATCGTGCGCACCTCGCGAAGCTCATCGGCGATCGCAAGCAGGGTTTTCGAGCCGGGGAACAATTGTCCCGCAAAATCGACGCGCAGCCCGTAGGCCATGACCGGAATACCGATCTCATCGACAACCCGGGCCAGCTGCCAGACCTGGTCGTCGGCAAGAAACTGGGCTTCATCAACGAGAATGCAGGCTGGCCGCTCCTCTTGGGCCGCAACAAGCTTCGCCAGATGCGCGATCACAAATGCGTAGATGTCCGTTTGTGTATCATATGTCTCGGCCACCGCATCGATCCCGATGCGTGAGCCGATCGTGCCTTGCCCGGCGCGGTCGTCGAGCTGCGCGGTCAGGAGCACCGTGGTCATACCGCGTTCGGCATAGTTGTGCGCCGCTTGCAGCAGCATCGTCGACTTGCCAGCGTTCATGGTGGAATAGTGGAAGTAGAGCTTCGCCATCCCTAATTCGCCGACTGCGTCACGGGCGCTCTCGCCAGCGTTTGCCGCGCCTTGCGGCGGCTGGACCACTCCGCAAGTGCAATGCCGCCCAGAACGCAGACGAGGCCGACCATGTGATACCACTCGAAAGGCTCACCCAGCAGCGTCACCGCAAGGATGGTCGCGAAGACCGGTATCAGGTTGATGAACAAGCTGGCGCGGCCAGCCCCGATCAGTTCAACCCCTCGGATCCACAGCACTTGGCTGACAAGGCTGGGAAAGATGATGACGTACGCAAGGACGCCGACAACCCGCCACTCCGGTTCGGGATAGCGACCATTGACCAAATCAAGCGCAAAAAACGGAATGCTCGCGATCAACCCTCCGACCGATAGCATGAAGAAAAACACTTGCCAGGGCAGGTCGGGTTTGCGCCGCAACTGGATCGAGTAAAGTGCAAAACACAACACGCCGACCATCATGATCACATCGCCAACATTGAACTGCAGTGCTGCGAGCCGCTCAATCGACCCTTGCGATGCAACCGCAATCACACCAGCGATCGCCAGCACAACGCCAACCGCCTGAAGCGCGGTTATGCGTTCGCGGTACACCACAAACATCAGGAACAGGATTACCGCTGGGAACGTTCCCTGCTCGATGCCGACATTGATGGCCGACGTGTAGTTCAGCGCCGAGTACAGGGCTGTATTGAACAACGAGAAGCCCAGCGCGCCCATCGTCAGCAGCAACAGCGCATGCTTGGCGATCGTCTGCCGATGCGCGGCGAGTAAGGGGCGGGCCAGCGCATACGCAATCAAAGCCACGCAAGCCCAGCGGACAAAGGTCAAGGTGAAGGGCGGAATGGCCCCGGCTGCTATCTTGCCGGCAATGGTGTTGCCGGCCCAGAAGAGATTGGTGAGCGCAAGCACAATGTAGGGATTGGAGAGTAGGCCCATGAGCTCTCTCCAACATTGTTTGACAAGGCATGGCAAGCGCATCGACTGCCGACCTTGAGCAGCTTGTGAGTAAACGGGAGGGGGTTACACCGGGACTGGGTGTGATAAGGAACCTGACGCGCCCCGGTGCATTGCCTCTGGCCTGCATGCGGGGCGTCGGTGCGTTTGATGAAGAAAGTTCGGAAAGGCCCCATTTATGGCCAACGTGGTTGTTGTCGGTTCCCAGTGGGGTGACGAGGGTAAAGGAAAAATCGTCGACTGGCTGTCGGAGCGCGCCGATGTGGTTGTGCGCTTTCAGGGCGGGCATAACGCTGGCCATACGCTTGTCATCGACGGTGTGACCTACAAAATTTCGCTGGTGCCATCCGGTGTGGTGCGCGGAAAACTCTCCATCATTGGTAATGGCGTGGTGTTCGACCCGCACTTTTTTGTGCAGGAGATTGAAAAGCTGCGCGAGCAAGGTGTCGACGTTTCGCCTGATACCTTGAAGGTCGCCGAAAACACCCCGCTCATCCTGTCACTTCATCGCGAGCTTGATGGGATTCGAGAGGATGCCGCATCGAACTCTGGTACGAAGATCGGAACCACGCGCCGCGGCATCGGTCCAGCCTACGAGGATAAGGTGGGCAGGCGCGCGATCCGGGTGATGGACCTTGCCAATCATGAGACACTGCCCGCCAAAGTGGATCGTTTGCTAACTCACCATAACGCCCTTCGGCGTGGGCTGAATGAACCGGAAATCTCACACAGCGCTATCATGGATGAGGTTACGTCGGTCGCGGACCGCGTGCTGCCGTTCATGGATAAGGTCTGGCGTGTCCTTGATGACAAGGCGCGGGCCGGTGAGCGCATCCTTTATGAAGGTGCACAGGGGACGCTGCTGGACGTTGATCATGGGACCTACCCGTTCGTCACATCCTCCAATGTCGTTGCTGGCGGCGCATCCGCAGGCTCCGGCGTCGGTCCCAACCGGATCGATTACGTTCTGGGAATTACGAAGGCCTATACAACCAGGGTCGGCGAGGGGCCGTTTCCGACCGAACAGGATAACGATGTCGGCCAGCTTCTTGGCGAGCGCGGCAAAGAGTTCGGCACCGTTACCGCGCGAAAGCGGCGCTGTGGATGGTTTGATGCGGTGCTGGTCCGCCAAGCGGTGGCGATCAATGGTATCAACGGTATCGCGCTCACCAAGCTCGATGTGCTCGACGGCATGGAAACGCTGATGGTGTGCACTGGATACGATTTGGACGGCAAAGCGATTGACTATCTGCCGGCCAGCCAAGGCCAACAAGCGCGGGTCAAACCGATTTACACCGAAATGGAGGGGTGGAACGAACCCACAGTTGGCGCGCGCTCGTGGGCGGATCTCCCCGCTCAAGCGGTCAAATATGTGCGTTTCGTTGAAGAGTTGATCGGTGCGCCGGTTTCGCTTTTATCGACCAGTCCGGAGCGCGACGATACCATTCTCGTGCACGATCCCTTTAAGGATTAGGTCGAACCGTAGGCTGCTTTTCGTGCTCAATGAGAGGGGTTTTCACCAAGTCATTGACCGCGAAGCGAGATTTTGCTGATAGGTTGGCTTGCATACGGACGGAATTGCGCTGAATTCGGGCGGTGTAAGCGCGCAAAGGTGAAGAGCCCAACTGTTTGTCAGATGAATTGCCTTCATCTGGCCTGTAAATCGAGTGTGGTAGGACATCATGGCGGATTTCAATGCGATTCTGCGCAAGGCATTGGCCAGTCGGCCGGATGCTACGGGCGAAGAACGTCGCAAGATCTACGAGCGTGCACGCCAGGCGCTCATCCGTCAGTTGAGCGGCTTTGAGCCTCCCCTGCCTCCCGAAGATATTTCACGCCAGCGGCTGGCGCTTGAGTCGGCGATCCGCAAGGTTGAAGCCGACGTTGCCAGCCAGGGAAGCTTCGCGGCGAGCGGCCGGTCGGCTGCCTCATCCCAAGCGCAAGATGCCGCTTCGGTAGCCACAGGCACTGGCGTGGACCAGGCCACGCCATCCAGCTCCGCCAACGCGCCCGCGCCGGCTGCAGAACAATTGGCCGCTGCCGTCCAAAACATGCAGCCCGCCACCGCAACTGCTGCAGTGTCCGCACTAAAACCTAAGCCCGCAAAGGAACCGCCGCTTGCTGCGTCCGATCCCACGCCAGCTCTTGTGGGTGACCCTGATCCGCAGTCGCTTCCAGATTTCGAACCCGAGCGAAGCCAAGCAGCTTTGGAACGTACGACGAAGCGTCGCTCCAGTGGGGGGTGGATTGGAGCCCTTGTTGCGCTGTTGGTGATAGGCGGCGGAGCGTATGCGGTCTGGTTCTATGGTCTTCGGGATCAGGGGCCGGTTGCCGAAGCTCCAGCGGTGGAGGAAGAGCTTCCCCCGGCTCCGGAAGCTCGGCAAGTGGGAGCAGCGGATCCGACCCGCTCCAGCGAGCGGCTGTTGCCTGATAATCAGGGGACTGTTGAGGAGCCACTGCCCACTGCGGAACCAGAGCCGACGGCCCAGGATGACGACGCTGCAGCAGGCGATGAAGTCGCTGAGGAAGAAGCGCCTGTAGAAGCGGAACCGGAGGTCGCTGCCGTTCCTCAGGCGCCGGAAAACGGCACTCTGCCAGTCGCGCAGAACGCGGTTCTGTATGAAGAGGGTCTGACGCCTGAGGCGGCCGGGTTTACTGCACCAGGGCGGGCAATATGGCGTCTCGAGACGGTCGACGGCGTGCCCGTCATCGTCGGGACGATTGAAGTGCCGGGGCGCGGTATTTCGCTTGATTTGCGGATAAGCCGTAATCTCGACGAAACGCTGCCCGCGTCGCATCTGCTCGAGTTTTCATTCAATACCTCTGAGAGCTTTCCAACCGATGGCATTGCTGAGCTTGTCGGCGTCGTTGTGAAACCTGAGGAACAGGCCGGCGGCGATCCCCTTCGCGGTGCCATTGTGGACCTTGGCTCAGGCGTTTTCTGGCAAGCGCTCGCAGCAAGCGAAACCGATTTGTCGGTCAACTTGCCGCTCCTCCAGGAAGGACAGTGGTTCGACCTTCCTATCCTTTACTCGGACAACCGCCGTGCCATTATCTCATTTGAGAAGGGCGCGGATGGTGAGCAGGTGTTTCAACAGGCATTGACCGCTTGGAGCCAGTGATCAGGCGTCAAGCGCCTCGTCAAACATGCGGTAAACGCGAACCGCTTTCTGGCGTCCTTTAACTTTGTGTTCGCCCGCGAAAACAAGCGCTTGCTCGTTGGCAGGACCCTCGCCGTCTTGCTGTGCATGCGCTCGCGTTGCTTCGGTAATAAGCAGTGGGGCGCCGGTCATCGAGGTCAGTCCCTCCACACGTGCTGCCAGATTGACGGTGTCACCAATCGCCGAGTAGGCGAAGCGACGCTTCGACCCCATGTTTCCGACAAAAGCGTCGCCGGTGTTGAGCCCGACACCAATGGAAAGTGGTGGGTCGAGTTGCAGGCGCTTGTTGGTATCGTCGACCACGGCGACCATCGCCTTACCCGCTCGGATTGCCCGCTCAGCATGGTCGGGCTGATCGAGGGGCGCGTTCCAGAAAGCCATCATCCCGTCGCCCATGAACTTGTCGATGGTTCCTTCTTCGGCCAGCACGGCTTCGGACAGCGGGTCGAGAAGCGCGTTCAGCAGATCGACCGCGTTTGTTGGCGCCATGCTTTCCGACCGCGCAGTGAAGCCGCGTACATCCATAAAGAGCACCGTCAGGACGCGTCTTTCGCCGCGCAGGCTCAGAGCATCTGGATCGCGCTCCAGCCGCGCGAGGACCGGCTCAGCCAGATAGAAGGTGAAGGCGTTACGGATGAACCGTTGTTGCCTTTCGGTCAGCAAAAGACGCGGCACTGTCACCGCAACAAAGGTCAGAATCGCGGTAACTGCCGGCGCTGAGGCGTCGATCAACATCTGAGGGTTGGAAAAGGCCCAGACCGATCCGTAGCCGACCAGCCCAATCACCACAGCGGTGATGAAAGCGCCGAGTGCTGGGGGTGCGAACAGTGCAAGGGCCAGGGCCAGACAGCCCACTAACGCGATCGCGACGATCTCAAGGCCGACCGCCCAGTCGGGACGGGCAAGACCAGCGCCGGTGAGCACGCCAACAAGTGCCTGGGCGTGGATTGTTACACCGGGAATGAAGCTGCCTAAAGGTGAAGCGCGTAGATCGAACAGGCCAGGAGCGGACGTCCCGACAAGTACAATCGTCCCATCGACGCGGCTCGAAAGGTCGCCTGGGGTACCGGCAGATTGGAACACATCGACTGCGGAAATCGTTAGGGCAGGGTCGAGTTGACCGTACAGCACACGGTACGCGCCCGTCGGGGTCAACGGCACGTCAAACGCGCCGATCCGTGCGATTTCGGGTATGCCGATGTCAGGATTGTTGGAGCTGGGATTGGTCCGCAGAATAATGCTCTGCTCGCCTTGTGCGACGCGCAACGCCTCGGCAAACAGGCTTGGCAGCAGGTTGTCGCCGATCGCAATAAAGGCCGGTATGCGCCGGACGACGGCGTCGTCGTCGAACAGCGATACGTGAATTCCGCCCAGACCATCGGCAGCCTGCTGGAGCACCGGAACGTTGTCGAGGACCCCAGATGCGTTCAGCAAGGCCGCAAGCGGTGGGGGACCTAGGGTGGCGAGCCCAGCGGATGGGGAAAAATCGGATGGGTTCGACGAGGGCGTCAGGCCAAGGACGGTCGGCCCGGCTGCAATCGCTTGGGCAAAGGCCTCATCATTGTCGCCAGAATTGGCAAGAGCGGCATTAAGCTGCCGCCGAACCTCTGCGGGTATATCAAGGTCGTCCAATACCCGCTGGGGACTAGAGCGGTCAGGCTCTGGAAACGTCATATCGAACGCAACAACGGCGGCGCCGGCGGCATGCAGCGCGCTGAGCATTTCACCAAGCTGGTCTCGCGGCCAGGGCCACTGGCCGAGTGCCGCGAGCGACCTGTCATCAATGTCGACGATCCGCACCGGGACGTCGGTGCCGATAGTTGGTGGGTCGATCCGCTGGTAAAAGTCGAAAAACCGTTCGCGGGCGTTTTCCAGTGGCGCAGGGTCCGATACGCGGACAAACAGGCAGAGCAGGACAACAACAAATCCTGCGCATGCGGGAATCAGATAGCGGGAAACACGGCGAACCATTGTCACTCGGTGGGAAAGCTTGGGCCGCCAACTTGCGGTAAATCGGTCACAGGTTTTCAAAAAGCTGGCGTAACGGCAAGCTTTCTACGGCTTGCTCTTTGAGGTGGCTTTGCATGGAAGGCGGGCTTGCCCCTAGTGTATGCGTAAACCTTTTATTAACGCTCATTTAGGGCGTTCGACGACCAATTGAGCATGCTCTTCCCAACGAAAAAAGCCTCCCAAGTCCTAAAGCAGGCCCGCGTAGCCGTTCCGATCGCTTTGGCGGCAGCTACGGGCGTTGTCGGTGGCGCCGTCGCGGACCAACTTGAAACGGCATCCTACGATACCGTTCTGACGGCACCCGATGACCTGAACGTCAATATGCGCTTCTTGAACGCGCAGATGCGCGCGGGCGATTTTGAGGGCGCAGTTGTGACGTTGCAGCGCCTGTTATTGCTCAACCCACAATTCGACAAGGCCCGCCTTGTCCGCGTCGCGGTCATGATCCGGCTAGGGGATGATCGCGCTGCGCAATCTGATCTCGATTTTCTGGAAAACCGTCCTTTGGATGCCGCTGACCGCGCTCGAGCAGACCATCTTCAATCCCTCGTTTCTTCGCCCGCAGGATCCGCTAGGGTTTACGGAACGCTCCGCACGGGCTTCCTCTATCAGGGTAACGCTCAGCTGCGGCCAGGTTCAGGCCTTTTGAACGGCGTACCGTTCGCCTTTCCCGATGACGGAGCATTTGGGGGTGTTGGCCAACTAAGTCTGTTCGCTGAAGTGCCTTTTGCTGCTGGCAGCGGCCACGCGTTCATCGCCGAAAGCCGCTCAAGGCTTCGTGTGCTGGACGATGCGGACGCGCGTTCGGGCAGTTCAATTGCGCTGGGACCACGTTTCGATTTCGGAAGCGGGACAGTTGATCTGCTGGCAATTGGCGCCATCGACTTCATTGGAAGTGACTTTTACGGCAGCACATTGGGCGGCCGTGTTCGGCTGAACTTCGATCTCAGTGATCGCGTTGAAGCCGGGTTTGCCACCACCTTGGCGCATAAGGGCGCCGATGTTGGCGTTTTATCGGCGGCGAATGTCGGTGATGCGGATGGACGGTACGCGTCGTTCCGACCACATGTCACCTACCGGTTCAGTGATCGGTGGCGCACGACGGTCCACGGGTTGGTGATTGACCATGACGCTGACAGTCCCTGGTACAGCTACACGGCTTTTGGCGGTGGTTTAACCGTTGGCTTTCGCAGCTCCGAAGGCATCAGCCTGCGGCTTGGCGGTCATATTCGTGATGCTGATTATGAGGCGACCGATCCGCGTTACGGCGGGCCGGCGCGGGAAGAGACGCGTTACGTTCTGGATTTTGCAGTTGCAGTTCCATTCGATCAGATCGCGCGGGGCTTCGGCGTCAATGATGATCGGCAGATTGCTCCGCTGTGGGCTGCGGAAGCGACCGTCAAATATTCCGTCAATCAGTCCAATGTTGCGATTTACGACAATGCGGGCTGGACATTCGGCTTGGCGATCGCACGCCGGTTTTCGTTGTGAGGGCCGAGCAATGATCCATCAAAAGGTCTCCGCTTTGATCTCTCTGCTGAACACGCGATCGGTGCTTCCTGCTGTCGCAACGGTGGTCGCAGGGTTGGTTTTGGTGCAACCGGCTAGCGCCCAGCAGGTTGGCGTGAGCGCTGCCGTTCGCGGCTCGGTTTCGATCAACGCGTCATCCGCCAGTAGCGGTCAATCGATGTTTCTGGGCGACCGTGTCCTCACGCAAACCTTATCTGGCATGCAAGTTCTTTTGCTGGATGAGAGCGTGTTCACGATTGGCGAAAACAATGATCTGACCATCACCCGGTTTATTTATGATCCTGATCGATCCGTCGGTCAGATCGCAGCTTCTGCGACGCGCGGCGCCTTCCGCTTTGTCTCGGGCTCCGTTGGAGCTGTGGCGCCCGACAGCATTGAAATGACCACACCTTCAGCCACGATCGGTATCCGCGGAACGTCTGTAGACATTGTGGTTGGTCAAGAGGCGGTCGACCTCGCGGTCCGCCTTGGTGTTGCGGTCGGTCTTGCTGGGATCGATCCGGCCACCGCAGTTTTTGTCATCTTGGGCGGCCCGTCTGTATCCTATCAGGGACTGACGCAGCGTGGCCGGGTCATTGTGCAAACCGCGGCTGGTCGTGTTGCGATCCGTAGGGAAGGCTTTGGTGTTTTTGTCCCGGGTCGAGGTGCCGCACCGACATCGAGTTTTGCGGTACCAGATGACATCGCCGCCGACGTTATTGCGAAGATCGAGATACCAACGGTCGGCGTGACAAGTACCTTGCCGAGCGTAAATGTTACGACGCTTCCGAATGTAGAGCCGTTACCGGGCGTCGTACCGGACCTTTCCGGTGCACCGGTGGATGAGATCGACACGTTCGAACTTGAAGTGCGCGTCGACGAGCTGATCGAAGAGCTTCTTGGCAAGGGGGAAGGCGAGGAGTTCGGCTTTAACCGCGATCCTGAGCCTGCGGATCCCGATCTCAACAACTTCAGCGACCTGATCGATAGCGATCTAAGCGACCTGCTGATCTCCGACCCCGACAACCTGGGCTCCTCGTTAGACTAACGGGCAAATAAGCCAAATACAAAAAGCCGGGCGGTGTTCATGCCGCCCGGCTTTATCAATGATCTAAGGCGTCTCGCTGTTAAGCCCCAGGGAATGCGCTTGCCAGGGAAAGCGGTTGTCAGACAGCCGGCCTTTGTTCGAGCGTCTGCGCAGCGGCAACGACTGCTTCTTGCACTTTCTCGAATGCCCGGACTTCGATCTGTCGGATGCGCTCCCTGCTGACGCCAAACTCTTGGCTGAGCTCCTCTAGCGTCAGAGGGTCCTCCGACAATCGCCGCGCTTCAAAAATGCGGCGTTCGCGATCGTTCAGGACGTCAAGCGAGTCAACCAGCATGGACTTCCGGTTGTCGCGCTCTTCAGTGTCGATCAACATCGACTCTTGGCTGTCGCTTTCGTCGACCAGCCAGTCCTGCCACTCCAGGCTCTCCGAATCCTGACGGACTGTCGCATTCAGTGATGTATCACCACCCAAACGCCGGTTCATGGACACAACTTCGTCTTCAGAAACGTTCAGACGGTTGGCGATCTCGGTCACCTGCTCTGGGCGCAGATCGCCGTCCTCCAGCGCCGAGATCTTCCCTTTGACCTTGCGCAGGTTGAAGAAGAGCCGTTTCTGATTTGCAGTCGTCCCCATTTTCACAAGGCTCCACGAACGCAGGATGTACTCCTGGATGGATGCCTTAATCCACCACATGGCGTAGGTTGCAAGGCGGAAGCCCTTGTCGGGGTCGAAGCGTTTGACGGCCTGCATCAGTCCGACATTGCCTTCAGACACGACTTCACCGATGGGCAAACCGTAGCCACGGTAGCCCATTGCGATTTTTGCGACCAAACGCAGATGGCTTGTCACCAGTTGGTGGGCAGCCTCGGCGTCACCATGCTCGGTGAAGCGCTTTGCCAGCATGAACTCTTGATCTGGCTCTAACATCGGGAACTTGCGAATTTCGTTCAGATAGCCCGATAGACCCCCATCAATGGAGGGAAGTGTCGAGATAGCTTGAGCCATGTTTCCACGGTCTCCCTTTCTTTACTCCCGCCCTTAAAGGCACGGGATTGCGGCCCCTTTCGCGTAGGTTTACGCGGTTAGCGACGATTTGGTTGACGTGTATATAGGCTTTGCCCCCGAAAAATATCAGGGGTCTTGTTCATTACGAATTGTTCACGCTTGCTTGAGGTGCTCTTCGAGCTCGACCATATCGGCGTCGGGATTGACCTCAAACCGCACGGTTTGCTGGGTTTTTGGATGCGAGAACTGCAATGATCGTGCTTGCAGCGCTTGCCGGCCAAAGCCTTGGACAAAGGATCTTGCCGGTTCGGACAACCTATTGCCCCGCGTACGATCCCGGAGACCATAGTCCTGATCACCAATCAGGCCGTGACCGATATGGGCGAGATGAACGCGAATCTGATGTGTTCTGCCGGTTTCGAGGCGGCAATCGATTTTCGCTGCGACCGGACGATCTTTGTTGCCAAAGCTATCTAGGCGTTGGGTGTGCGTGATTGCAGCGCGAGATCCTGGTCCGTCACGAACCTGCATTTTGAGCCTGTTGGCGCGATCGCGTCCGATCGGCGCATCAATGGTCAGCCTTGGCTTTGGAGAGCCCCAAACGAATGCCGTGTAGCGGCGATCGAGCCGGTTGGTGCGGCCATGGTCCGCGAATTGGGCGGCCAGATCGGCATGGGCCTGATCGGTCTTTGCCACCACCATCACACCGCTGGTATCTTTGTCGAGGCGATGGACGATACCCGGTCTGCGAACACCGCCTATACCCGATAGGCTGCCACCACAGTGGTGAAGCAAAGCGTTGACGAGGGTTCCGGACGGGTGGCCTGCGGCGGGGTGAACGACCAGGCCCGCTGGTTTGTTGAGAACGACGACCGTCTCATCCTCGAACAATATCTCCAGCGGGATTGCCTCCGGCTCCGGCTCCGCCGGTTCGGGTGGCGGAATGCGAAGCGCCAGGACCTCAGTGCCGCGCAGCTTCTTCGCTGGGCTGCGTTCGACTTGACCATTGACCTTGCAAAGCCCTTGGCGGATCAGCTCAGCAACCCTGCTCCTTGATAGCGGACGCTCGGTTGCGGCAGCGGCGGTCAGAACCGCGTCAAGTCGCTTGCCGTTATCGTCGCTGGATGCTTGAAAGCGCACAACGTCGCCCTCCAATCCACCCGAACGCGGAACATCGTCATCCATGGTTCAATCCGCGCGCCCGCAACCGCAGCTACCCGATGATGAAGAGCCGCTCGACCCGCGCCTCGAAGCGATGGCAGCAAAGATGCGGCGGCTTTCCCTGGTCTCGTCTGGGATCATGTTTCTTGGGATTTTTGCTGTCCTTGGGGTGATCCTGTATCGCTCACTTGCCGACCCGTCCAGCGCACCGCCTGCAGAGAACTACCCAGTCCCAATTCCGGCGGAACAGGTTCGGCAGCTGATCGCGTCAGAGTTTCCCGGCGCGGTCGTGACGGCCTTGAGCCAGGACGACAGGTCGTTGTTTGTCGCGACAAACGGCCCCCAATTCGCGACAATAATCGAGGTTGACCGAGCCACATGGCAGGTCGTTGGCGTTATTCGTTTGGGTGAATAAGTCCGCTCAGTGGTCCGAAAGCGTCCGTTTGACGGCATCCTTCCAGCGCGCTGCATGGATCTGCCGGGTTTCATCATCAATCTGAGGCTCGAACGTGTCATCGCGTTTCCATGTTTGCGCGAAGGTTTCGAGGTCCGGGCATATACCCGCCTGGAGCCCAGCCAGATAAGCCGCACCCAACGCGGTTGTCTCAAGGTCGGCGGGCCGCTCGACGGGTGCATCCAAACTGTCTGCGAGAATCTGCAGGAGAAGGTCAGACGCGGTCATTCCGCCATCCACGCGCAACACCGACCGTTCGCCCTCGGGCCAGTCGCGGGCCATCGCATCCAATAGGTCAACTGTTTGCAATGCGACGCTTTCCAAGGAGGCCAACGCAAAATCCGCGGGACCGGTGTCACGCGTTATGCCGAAGATCGCACCGCGCGCATCAGGGTCCCAATACGGTGCCCCCAGGCCCACAAACGCCGGCACCATGGTGATCGAACCGCGTTCTGCAGCTGCGGCCAATGTGTTTACCTCGGGCGCCGATCCGATTAACTTCATCCCGTCTCGCAGCCATTGGACCGCCGCACCAGCAATAAAAACCGACCCCTCCAGCGCGTAGGTCGGCTTTCCGTTGAGCCGATAAGCGAGCGTCGTCAGAAGCCGGTTCTTCGATGCTACTTTCTCACTGCCCGTGTTCAGAACTGCGAACAAACCCGTTCCGTAGGTCGCCTTCACCATGCCGGGCGCGAAGCCTGCCTGGCCAATAGTCGCGGCGTGCTGGTCGCCAGCAACACCGCAGATGGGGACCGCGGCTCCAAAGACTTCCGGTGCGGTTGTGCCAAAATCGGCCGCGCAGTCCAGGACCTCGGGAAGCATTGAACGTGGGACCTTGAACAAGTCCAGGAGATCGTCGGACCATTGTTGCGTGTTGATATCAAACAGCAGCGTGCGGCAAGCATTGGTTGCGTCCGTAACGTGGCGCTTGCCGCCGGTCAGGTTGAAGATGATCCAGCTATCGATGGTGCCAAAAGCCAGTTCTCCGCTTTCCACCCGCGTGCGAAGGCTTTGATCCTGTTGAAGAATCCAACCAAGTTTTGAGCCAGAGAAATAGGGATCCAGCAGCAGCCCCGTCTTCTCCTGTACCATTGGCTCAAGACCGTCCGCCTTCATCTTGTTGGTGACAGACCCGGTGCGCCTGTCTTGCCAAACGATAGCGTTGCCGACCGGCTCTCCGGTCTTGCGGTCCCAAACCACCACCGTTTCGCGTTGGTTCGTGATACCGATTGCGGACACATCGCTGGGCGTCTTCCCCGCTTTCTCAATCGCGCTGCGGCATGTTGATAGGACCGCCTGCATAATGGTGGTCGCGTCATGCTCAACCCATCCATCTGCGGGGTAGATCTGCGGAAGCTCCTCCTGCGCAGCCTTCAAGGGCTTGAGGTTTTCATCATAGACGATGGAGCGCGTTGATGTTGTTCCCTGGTCGATCGCAAGGATGAGCGTCATGAATTGGTCTCCCTGAAAGCCCGTGCTCTTTCGGCACGTGACGAGTAGTTTTGGCGCTGCTGAATCAGGCTGCGCGCTTGTCGGAGCGCATCGTGCTTATCAGCGTATCGACCTCCGCGATGGCGTTCTCAGCGAGCCCAATACCGAGTTTGCAGCGCCGGAACAGGATATCTTCGGCGGTACTGGCCCACTCATGGTCGACCATGTGCTCCACCTCATGCGGGAAGAGGCCACAAGCCATAATCGCCTTGTTCTGCCGCGCAATAATCCCGGCAAGGGACTGCGCAGACCGGCCGTACATGCGGATGAGCCGCTCTGCCTGGACGGTGGTATCTGAAACGCTCAGTACCTTGGCCAACTCGGCTTCAACACTGGCGTGCGTTTCCTGACGGCTGACATCGTCCACAAAAGCGTCGTCAAAAGGCGTGTATCCCGTCCAACCCTTGTCCAACCCTGGTTTCCCAGGAGGCGTAACCGCGCTGAGATCGTCTACCACTTTCTGGCTCAGTGTTCGGAAGGTGGTAAGTTTGCCGCCGAAGACGTTTGTCAGGCCCGCCATGAGGTGCCTGGTCGTCTCAATCTTGTAGTCCCGCGTAACCTTCGCCGCTTCGTCAGAGCCGTCGTCTATCAGGGGTCGAACCCCTGCATAGGTCCATACAATGTCGGTCTCACCTATAGGCGTTTCGAGGTAACGATTGGCAGCCTCGATCAGATAATCTGTTTCCTCCGGCGTGATCGCCACCTTTGCAAGGTCCTCATGGTCCTCATCGGTCGTGCCGATAAGCGCGAAATCGTTCTCGTAAGGGATGATGAAAACAACGCGACCGTCCGGCTGCTGCATCAAATAGGCGTCATCAAGGTTCGCCGGGCGGGGGATGATGATGTGGGAACCGCGAACAAGACGCAGCTTAATTCCATCATTTGCGCCGGTTAGGATATGGGCAACCCGGTCAGCCCACGGGCCGGCTGTGTTGACGACATGCTTTGCGTGCACCTCGTACTGGCTGTGGTCCGATTGCCGCTCAAGCGTGAGGCGCCAGATGCCATCGCGCACATCAGCGGCGATAAGTTTCGTATGGGTTTTGATCGAAGCCCCACGATTCGCCGCGTCCTGCACATTTGCGAGGGTGAGGCGCACATCATCAACGCGGCAGTCGAAATAGGAGAAACCCCGGGTCCTCAATTCCGATTTCAACACCCGACCGGATGGATCTTTCGCGAGATTGACGCTCTTGGATCCCGGAACCTTCCGGTTCATCGCGAGATTATCATAGACGAACAAACCAAGCCTTATCAGCCAAGCCGGGCGCATGCCCGAACCATGGGGCAGGATGAAACGTTGAGGGCTTACCAAGTGGGATGCGACCGACAGGAGCCGTGCACGCTCGATCAGCGAGGCCCGAACCAGGGCAAATTCGTTATGCTCGAGGTAGCGTAGCCCGCCATGTATAAGCTTTGTCGACCAACTTGAGGTCGCTGATGCAATGTCGCCCATCTCAACGAGCGTGACGGAATATCCTCGGCCTGCGGCATCTCTTGCAACTCCGGCACCGTTTATTCCGCCGCCGATTACGCAGAGGTCGACCGCTTCGTGCCGCTCACTGTCACTCATAAAAGTCCTCAACTTCACTCCATGCCCGCCAACACTGCTTTTGAAAGCTGTCGTGCCACTTGCGCGGCCGCCTGAAATCCGGTTCGCGAGCGATAAACTTTAGTACTAAATCGATTGCGCGCCTCTGAAAACCGGCAAGTGCCACCCTTACCTAACGACCTTTCGTGGTTTACGCTGCGAAATTGACGCACAAAGCAAATTCAAGACGTAACCTAAGCCGGAGACTGGGATGGCGCGTGCCAAATTTGAAGAGCTCGAGCGCGGAATCGCTGAAACGCGTGCGCAGGTCCAAGAGATAAACTCCACGCAAGCGACCATAGACGAGCGCCTGGGTGCGGTCTTGGGCGAAAGCGAGATGAAGACCATTGATGTCAATATCAATGATCAGGACTTCAAAGCCGTGGTCGAGAACGAAGATAAGCTGCAGGGCAACATCGCCTCGCTTGTCTACGGACTTGATGAGATCACCCAGACGTTTGGGTCTGAATTCAAATCAATGAGCGAAAGCACTTTCGGCGAAAAGTTGACGGCTATTTTTTCAAAGAGACGCGCGGAGGAAATGAAAACCTCCCGAATTCGGAATGCTGATATCCGCTCCAACCTCAATAACCTTATCGATAAATCGGAGGTCATTCGTGGTCTTCTTGAGGAGCAACTGGCCGTTATCGACGACCGCCTCGAGACGTCGAAGACGGCCCAAGGCAGCGTACTCGACCGGGCCCAGACAACGGCGCGTTCCATTGAAGAAACAGATAGCTTGCTCGATGAACTCGGGCCGAAGATCTCCGAAATTGATGCAAAGATCGCTGATGAAACGGGTGAAGCGCTGAAGGCTCTTCAGGCCGAACGGGCGGACGTCGCCAATGCGTACAACGAGGCGAGCGCCAAGAAGCAGGAGCTTGTCGCAACGCAGCAAAGCTTCGAGCGGTATGCGGCGATCTATTCCAACTATGTTGAGAGCCTCGCCAAACAAAAGGCTGCGCAACAGACGCTTATCTCAAAACTGGCAATCGATACCGAGCAGCGTACGATCATGTACGACGCGCTGGTAGAATCCCTGCGAACATCGGCACAGCAAAACATCGGACACCGGATCGATGATGTTGGTCGGGAAACGGACGCTCAGGCCGAAGCCATGATCACACAGATCGGGATCTCCTCTGAGAACCGCATTGTCTCGATGATGGAAGCGCATGACATCTACATGCAGCGAACCGCTGCTATCCGCCAGAAGGCCGATCACGCCAATGCTGAGTTCGCCCGCCGTTTCGGGGCGATAGTCGAGAAGGTAGAGGCGGGAAAGTACGTCGAATAAAGGCTCACCAGTGACCGCCCAATTTCGCCCGCAGACGGATGTCCGGCGGGTTTACTTTCAGACCCTCAATCGCGTTGTTGCCGGGCTTTTGCAGTCGTCAGATGATGTGATGGTCAACATCGCGACGCGGCTCGACTCGCTTTTCAAGTTGCTCGACAAGCGCGACGCGGGCGGCCTCGCGGTGCGAACGGATCGCAACGATAGCGGATTGCCCATACTTGCAGATATTATCGCACTGGCCCGCGATGTGTCTGCACGCCAACAGCCAGAGACCAGTTCTGCTGCGTTGAGGCAGGCGGTACTCGATGAAATGCTGGCACGACGGCGAATGCCCCGTGCGCTGCGGTTGCAGGAGATCGGTCGTGCCGTTTATGAGGAAGCGGTTCGCCACGCCTTGCCGATTTTTTGGCCCGAAATCCGCACCTTCGAGCCGGTCAAACAGGGTGGACTGCGCTATACAAACTGGGACCATTGGGACGGCGGGACAAATCGTCCGGTCTTTACACAGGTCTGGCTAAAGCCGCGCACGCAGCACGAAATCGAGTTTTCGCACTTCTTGGCCCAGGCCCGCAAATTTTCAGGGTCAGGCTTCACGCCGCTCGCCGCCGCCATTGAGTTTGACGACACCTTGCCGACGGTCGCGCTGAAACGTCTGAAGCGCTGGACGCTGGGGCCGTTATATTCGCCCATCTTCATGGATTTACCGGCGCAGTTCGGCCCCCTGTTTGATGACTTGCCGCCAGACGATGCCTGGATGTTCGCATGGCACGAAGACGAGGTCCTTTCGGTGGGCACGGAGGCGACAAAGAGCTGGTTCCTCGCACCGACGGTTTATCGTGAGACCTATGCGGTGGATTCCACCGAGCCGATCGCAGTCGAGCGCGGGGCTTCGGCGTCCCGTGGGCACGCGTTAATGCCGCACCGGGTGCATCAGAAGCTGCTGGGAATGGGCGGGGCGATTGAGACCATCACGCGTGGTATGCGTCTGCATTCGCTTAGCGCAAACGGTGATCTTTTCGAGGATGTCTGAACTCTGTCAGCGAGGGCCGCGGACCTTTGTATGCAGGACAGTGCGAGCGAGATGAAGAACCATGATTGATGCGAGCCTGGTGCGTATTCCCGAAGCGCGGATCAAAGAAGCCTATGCGGCGGCGCTGGGCCTGATGGAGAACGCGCAGGTCGAAGAGGCGATAGAGCGGCCTGCACCGCAGCTCGGGCGGACGCGGTTTGTCTCGCCGGTTGCCGGTGCATCTGCACCACGGCGGATGGTCAAGGCGAACCTGGAAAACGCTTTACGCAAGTCTGGCGGCGACGATCCACTGCTGACACTGCGTGAACACGGTATCTTGGTGGCTCTGCGCCGCGCGCTGGCCGTTGGCATGACGGTATCAGAGTTTTTCATCGAACCGCTGGGCTATCTGGATCTCGGCGACAAAAAGCGCAAGGGCGGCCTATCTGCGGGGGATGAGGCTGCGTTCCGGTCCCTCGTGCGCACCCGCGCCGTTGTGGCGTTGTTCGTTGCATCGGCGCATCTGCTGCACGGCATGGGAGATGCGCCCTCGGGCGAACCGCAAGCGCTCGATGAGCCCGGATATGACACTGCCCACGATGCGCTGTCTTTTCTTGTATCGGCAATCGCAAAGGCAGCGACCGACGCGGTTGACGACGACGATCTGGGCCCTCGCATTGCCCGCGCGGTAGCCGATGTGATGGACCGCGTTGAGGGGGATGCACACCGTCTGATGGGCGACCATTTGGCCGCCTATGTGGCGCGCAGTTACGCCATTGAGGCCGACGATTTCACCATCCGTGGCTTCGAACGTTCGGCATCGACCAAGGGGCGCGAACCGCTCGTCATGCAGTTCAAGCAAGTGCATGAGGTTGTCGGCAACCACATTGCAAAAGCTCAGGCGATCAAGCTCGCGAAGATGCTGGTGGCCTACGATTTCGAGCGCCAGAAAAATCCGTTTGTCGAGCTTGGAGGGTTCTTGTTCACGTTTATCGGTGACGGTTTTCCCGGCACCGGCAAGACCACACTCATTCAGATGACGGCCGGTCTGGTGAAGGAGTACTGTGATCTCGCAGGCTACCCCTTCGTCTACGAGAATTTCGGGATCGACCAGATCTCCGAGTATCAAGGCAAGTCTGGCCAGAATGCTCGCGCGTTCATTGACCGGGTTCTTGACCCATCCGTCATTGGTTTTGGCACCATCGACGACATCGATCAGGTCGCCGGCAAGCGTGACGACCGGCAGTCGTCGTCCGGTCAACAGGAAGTCACCGGCGTCCTGATGGGCGCGTTCTCCGGCGCAAGCACTGTGGTCCGCGGCAACTGCTCGTTCGGGATGTTCTCGAACTATCCCGAGAAGGTCGATGACGCGCTGCGTCAAAGGGCAGGGGCGCGCTGGTTGGTGGATGGGCCGCAGACCGAGAACGACTATATCGACATTTTCCATCTGCTCCTTGGCAGTAAACACGACGTCCCGCACGGGCAGGAGTCGTTCTTCGCCGATCAGGCGTTGCAAAAGGCGGTTGCCAAGAGTTACGCCCAGCACGACCAGCCACAGCAAGAAGGGCTTTTGCGCGTTTGGGATCAGCATGTGCAAACGCACGGCGAACCCAAAACTATCCGCGATGTCGGGCTGTATCTGCACGCGATCAAGGAAGCCGAGCCGCGCTTCACGGGCCGTGCAATCAAGAATGTCACCGATGCAATCAAGTACCGCGCGATGGATATCGAACTGCCGGACGCTTGGTTCGAGCAGCCTGATGCCTTTCTCGCCAAGGGATATGACGACAAGCTCGCGATGATCACCGAGCTGCAGAAACCCATCTCGATGGACATGATTTTGCAGGAGATCAACCGCTATGCGGACTCCGAGTTCCGCTACTCCGACAAGTCCGACGAAGCAGCAATCAATGAGCTGATCCGTGACCATCGGGTTCGCCAGAAGGCGCAAGACAGGCTGGATAGCCGGCGGCTGGGAGACGCCTAGTGCAGAGGCTCATTGAAGAAGGCCTCAGGTTTGGCGGATTGCTCCACATTGACGCGAGCCATCTGGTGGAGCGCTACAACGCGGCCCTCGCGGGCTTTGGGATCGCGCAGACCAAACTGACAGACTTTTACATTGATGCCTCGGGCTATTCCTACGAGGTCGCGCTGGAAATCGGGGACGCCGCCTATCTCGACCCGGCGGGTATCAATCGGCGGTTCATCATCCTGTCGCCGGATCAGGCCGATCTGCCCCTCATCCGGACATCGTTTTCTGCCGATGGGCAGATGATCCGGGCCTTCTTTGCGGCCAACGACCGGATGATCCGAGCGGTCACACTTAAGGATACCCTCTACGGCGAGATCGAAAATCTGGTTTTCCAGGTGGATCGGCCGACCGACATTCTCGGTTTGCGCGACATCCGTTTTCTGGTGCGCACACCATCCGGCCTTCTGGAAGAAGCCGAACTATTGAAGCGCAAGATCGACCGCTTTACGGGCGAAGACGATGCCTGGCAGGATCATCGGCTTCTGCAGGCGATCGTCGACGGCGCCAACCGCGTAGGCGATGTGCGCCGGAACGGGTTTTTGCCGCAGCAGTTATCGTTCAAATGGCCGGACACTTTCTGGACGAGCCATTTTGGCGGGGCCTACGTGCTTAACCGGTCCGATGGTGCTGTGATGATCGGTGATGCGGACCAGTTGCAGCCCAAGCCCTTCGGCGCGTCGATCGTGGCGTTGCACGAGACACCGGTTCTTTTCTCTCTGCTGGAGGAGGAGCGGCTCCTCGAGCCATTTAACCCCCAATGGCTGAAGCAGTCGGGCATTCTCGACCACCGTCTGAGACTGCTGATCGCAGAACTGTTGATGCTGGGCGACCACGACTTCGATGCCGAGCCGATGATTGATGACGCCTATCTGACGCGCTGGATCTCGGACAATATGGCCAAGCTGAACCCAGACCGGCGGTTCCGGGTGCTCAGCCAGATGCGCGGCCTTCTCGATACGCCGCAGGAAGCAGCGGCTTACGAGCGGCGACTGCCCGCGGAGCAGCGCTTTTATTTCCGGCGTGCGATGCCAGACGTCCCCGGGGCGGCGGACATCAACCGGATCGTCGTCGAGCACATGCCGTTCGACCTGCTTTCGACGTTCATCCTCAACAAGCGTCGCTTCTATGACATCTATGAGACTTACACCGAGCGGCAGAAGGCGTTTGCGGTTCGCTATTTGACGACCCACTATGCGCCCAACACTTATGACCGCTGGCGTATGCGCGCGAAAGTGCGCGAGGCGTTCTTCGGATTACACTGAGTGAAGCCCGGAAAGGGTTAGCCGGTCTTGCGTCCGGCTTCACGAACAAGGAACCAGAGGCCGGACATTATGCTCGATCCGCTTTTTGACGTCATCGCAAAGCTCTGGCGGGGCTTCATCGCGCTGTTCAAGTTGCGGCTGCCCAAGCCCGAAGAAGGCGGCCCGGAGAAGATGCGCGGCATGCGGGCGACGGGCCGCATAGCGTGGCGCGGCGGGCTGCTGATCTTTGTCATCCTGTTTCTGATCTGGAACATCACTTTCTTTTGGCATGTCCTTTGGACCCGCGGTGACACGCTCGCCTACCCGCAGGATGTGCTGCGGCAGACCGCGATGGTGGACGCAGGCCAGACGACGAGCCCCGATGGCGGCGGCGACGCCAACCGTACCTGTGACCGGTCGCAGATCGTCGATATGCAGATTTATCTCCTCGACCTGATGGTAAACCGCAACGAATGGGTCCCATCGATGCCGCAATACAAGGTCGGCATTGCGGGCATCGTGGAATGGGAAGCGACCCCGTTCTTCGACAACAAGGCCGCGTTTCAGACTGGCGTTCTGATCGCTATGCGCCGGACGGCTGTGGAGCTTGTTGATGTGCTGGGCCGCGAGCGCGGCACGTCTGGCGCGGATGAGGACCTCGATACGGCGCGCGGGCGGCTCCAGTCCGACGAGCAGCTGTGGTGGTTTAACCCGTTCGATGATCGTCGGCCCTTTGGCCCTGTTCAGCCGGCTTCGCGCCTGTTTGCCGGAGCGATCCCGCTTTACGCGGATTACAATGACCGGCTCGAAGCCTGCGACGCGCTGTTCGACGCGCGGGCGGATAATTTGATCCAGTTCCTCGATCGGGTGGCGCGGGATATCGGCTCTTCGGTCGATCAGTTGTCGCGCCGTTCAACGGGCCGGCAGTATGACGCGTCGGTTGATGCGTTTGTGCCGGGCGAGGGGAATGATCGCGGCTGGTTCGACTTCCGCGCGGACAATTTGTTCATGGAAGCCAAGGGGCAGATGTTTGCCTATCACGGGCTGTTGCAGGCCGCCCGCGAGGACTTCTCCGACGTCGTCGCCCAGCGGAACCTCGACAGTGTCTGGGACCGGATGGAACAGCACATCGCCGAAGCCGCCGCCCTCAATCCTCTGATCGTCTCAAACGGCCGCGAAGACGGCGTGCTGATGCCCGATCATTTGAGCATCATGAGCGAGAATATCCTACGGGCGCGGACGAATATGAGCGAGATCAGGGATATTTTGCAGCGGTGAGCCCAATGCTGCTGTACGACGGGAGAGATTTTTTATGATGTACCGTGCTATTCAATTCAACTTGGAATTCGTTGAAGGTGAAGGCAACGTTTCACACATGCCCACGCATGGCGGGATTTACGCCGAGATCCACTGGCCAACCAGGTCTATTCGCATCGGCGAGACCGGGAACTCGATGCGCGGACGCAATCGCTCTCACATGCGGTGGGCGGACAAACATCGGATGGGGACCCACAATGCGCGTGAGACAGCGCGCCAAGGCGTAATCGTGGAGCTCGCCAAGCAATGGGGCTCAGAGGGGCTGGAGTACTTCGTCATCACGGACGATCCGATCATTCGAGAAGACCGAGAGATGCGGGTCCAGTGCGAAAAGTGGCTGCATGAATGGGCACGAGTGCAAACGGACTTTCAGAACGTAAACGCTCAACGGGGATACCGAACACGAAACTGAGCTTAGTCTCCGCTGCCTCGAGCGTTTCAGTGTAGCGGCTTCGCGCACGGCCCGAGGGCTGAAGCGTAGCGCCCGCCCATTGGGGCGGGACGGGCGCTATCCATCGCGATGCGATGAAAGAGTCGGTGTGTGGCAGCATCCTCGATTGTCATCACCGGCCTTGAGCCGGTGATCCATCTCGAAGAAGCGGTACATGCACGAGAGTGCAGATCGAGGGCGATAGGGATGGATGGCCGCCTCAAGGGCGGCCATGACAAGGTTAGTGAGACGCCTTTAACGCCAACCTCGCCCGGTGCAACAGCGGTTCGGTGTAGCCCGATGGCTGCTCGACCCCCTTGAACACCAAGTCACATGCCGCTTTGAAGGCGATGCCGTCATAACTTGGTGCCATGGGCGTGTAGGCCGCGTCGCTCGCGTTCTGGCCGTCGACGACCACCGCCATGCGCTTCATTACGTCCATCACCTCGTCCTCGGTGACGACGCCATGAGCCAGCCAATTGGCCATGTGCTGCGAGGAGATGCGCAAGGTGGCGCGGTCTTCCATCAGGCCAACATCGTTGATGTCCGGCACCTTGGAGCAGCCGACGCCCTGATCGACCCAGCGCACCACATAGCCCAGAATGCCCTGCGCGTTGTTTTCCAGCTCGGCCTTGATTGCGTCGGGCTGCCAATTGGGCCGGTCAGCGAGCGGGATGGTGAGGATATCATCGAGCGAGGCCATGCCGCGTGACCTAAGCTCCTCCTGACGGGCGAACACATCCACCTCGTGATAGTGCGTCGCGTGCAGCGTTGCGGCGGTGGGCGAGGGCACCCAGGCACAGTTTGCGCCAGACTTGGGATGGCCGATTTTCTGGTCGAGCATGGCGGCCATCAGGTCCGGCATAGCCCACATGCCCTTGCCGATCTGCGCTTTGCCGGGCAGGCCGCAGGCGAGGCCGACATCGACATTGCGATCCTCGTAAGCTGCGATCCAAGCCGACTGCTTCATGTCGCCCTTGCGGATCATCGGGCCGGCCTGCATCGAGGTGTGCATCTCGTCGCCCGTGCGGTCGAGGAAGCCGGTGTTAATGAAGACCACCCGCGATTTGGCGGCGCGGATGCACTCTTTGAGGTTCACCGTGGTGCGGCGCTCCTCATCCATGATGCCCATCTTGAGGGTGTTTGTGGGCAAGCCAAGATGGCCCTCGATGGCGCCGAACAGATCGTTGGCGAAGGCCACTTCGTCGGGACCGTGCATTTTGGGTTTGACGATGTACACCGAGCCTTCCGCCGAGTTGCGATAGCGATGGCTCGCATCCTTCTTGAGGTCGTGCATCGCGATCACAGAGGTGCATAGCCCGTCGAGAATGCCCTCGGGGATCTCATTGCCGTCGGCGTCCAGCACCGCCGGCGTTGTCATCAAGTGACCGACATTGCGGACAAGCATGAGCGACCGGGTCTTGACCATGAACGGCTCGCCGTTCGGGGCCTTGTACTCAAAGTCACCGTAGAGTTTGCGGGTGATGGTTTTTCCACCTTTGGCAACCTGCTCTTCGAGATCGCCTTTCATCAGCCCCAGCCAATTGCGGTAGGCCAGCGCCTTGTCCTCAGCGTCGACCGCAGCGACGGAATCTTCACAGTCCATGATGGTTGAGATGGCGGCTTCGAGATTGATCGCCGCGATCTGCGCCTTGTCGGTTTTGCCGATTGGGTTTTCGCCGTCGAAGATCAGCTCGAAATAAAGATTGTTGTTTTTGAACAGCAGCATGGACGGCGCCATCGGGTCGCCGTGATAGCCCTTAAACTTCGACGGATCTTTGAGCTCGGTGACCGTTCCGTCTTCGAGCGTTGGCACCAAACGATCGTGGGCGACAACATAGGTTGTGACGTCGGCATGACTGCCGATTTCAAGCGGAATGGCTTTATCGAGGAAGGTTCGCCCCCAGGCGATGACGCGTGCGCCACGTGTGGCGTCATAACCGCCAGCGGGTGGGCCATCGCCCATCGCATCGGTGCCGTAGAGCGCGTCGTAGAGCGAGCCCCACCGCGCATTCGCCGCGTTGAGAGCGTAGCGCGCGTTCATGATTGGAACGACGAGTTGCGGCCCTGCAATGGATGCTATCTCGGGGTCGACTTTCACAGTGTCGATCTGAAAGTCTGTGCCTTCAGGCACGAGATAACCAATGTCCTGCAGGAAGGTCCGATAGGTATCGGCATCCAGAGGCTGACCTGCACGTTCCTGATGCCAGTTATCGATACTTTCCTGCAGGTGGTCGCGCTTTTGAAGGAGGTTCTGATTTCGGGGGCCAAACTCGCCAACGAGCACGGCCAGAGCGCTCCAGAAACGATCCGGTGTGATCCCGGTACCTGGCAATGCATGCATCTCGATCAGTTCGCACAAAGCTTGGCCGATCCGCATGCCAGCTCTGGGTTGGTAGGCATTGGCCGTATCGCTCATCATAGTCTCTCGAGTTTCAATTCGTTTCGCTGGACCGTACCCGTGCAATCGCCGGGGTCAACATAGCGATCGAGCACATCACCTTTTCCCGAACGGCATGGTTGTATGCTTTTGTCTTGATTGTTGCTCATCAGATAGCGGGCTTTACCAATGCTTATCCTTGTTCGCATAGGGATAGGGGATGCATATGGATTGCTCGCTCCTCGATATGATGGTGGTGGACGATTCGGCCTACATGCGCCGTATCGTGGCTGCGATGCTGCGCGGCTTTGGCACGCGTCGGATCATCGAGGCGGAGGATGGCGCGGAGGCTCTTGAAAAGATCGAGATGCAGCCCCCCGATCTCATTATAACGGACTGGGTTATGCCGGTTCTCGATGGGGCTGAGTTGGTCCGCCTGATCCGCAACCCGGATTCAGTATGCGCTTATTCGCCAATCATCATGCTGTCAGGGCATTCCGAGCGCAGCCGAATTCTGACTGCGTCGAAGCTTGGCATCAATCATTTTCTCACGAAGCCGATCTCCGCAAGCCTGCTGTATGAGCGTATCGCGGACTGTGTGCTCAACCCGCGCAAATTTGTTCAGACTGATGATTACTTCGGCCCCGAGCCCAGGGAGTCGAGCGAGGCGATTGCCCGCGATCGTGTCGGCGTGCTGCTCGACGACAATGGTGCACCCGTAGAGTTGGCAAGCTGAGTTAGACCAGCTGGGGTTACGCTGCCGCCGACGTAGACTCGGTCGCGAAAGCAGGTTGACGCAGCGCGTGTAAGATCAGCACTGCTCCGTCACCGCAGCGCGTGGCTGTCAGCGCCCTGAACTCATTGTCCTTTAAGGAAAAGTTGCCGTTGAAGCGCGCTCGTCCCTCGTCTCGGTAGGCAGTCACTACCGTTGGGAAGAATGGCGCTGATAGCGGATCAGGCATGAGATCGGAAAGGTGAACATGCCGTGCCCCTTTCATCCCTAAAAGTTCCTGGGCCCGAAAGTTGGAGGCTGTGACCCGGGCGTCGACCACCTCTGCTGCACGGTTACGCACGAGCTCAATCACAAGAGTGGCCTCGTTGTTGGCTTCAAGCAAGGCATCGGCCATGCATTGTTCGTTCGAGCGTGCGCTTAGGACACCAACGATGTTGATCTGTTGCGCCTCATCGCGAACGGGAAGAAGCAGGCGTGTCCAGCTTCCAACGTTTGGGGCAAGCACAGCAGCATTTTCCGCCAGCATTGGCTGCCGATTTTGAACCACTTTGCCATAAGCTTCTCGAAAAAACGCGAAGGGCCTTCCATGGCCGGAGCTAAGCCGCTTCCCAAGCATCGAAAACCCGGCTGCCTCAATCACTTTGCTGCCGAACTCGTGATAGATAAAGTCTCCGTCTTCCAAGACTGCAACGCGTACGACCCACGGTTGAAGGCCCAAATAGTGTTCTGCGCCCACCACGCTCAAGGCGGGCAAGGTTGCGCCTTTTTTCGTGCACTCGGAGAGTTCCGCTTGGTAGAGATTATACAATGCCCGAAGGCGTGAATCGGGCAGATGGCGCGAAATATCGCTGGTGCGCATCTGGGCAAAGAAGGGCAAGGCAGCCTCACAACGTTCGTGTACAATTTAAAGTTGTGTAGCATGGCTGCGGTAAATGATCAGTTGATTGCAAAAAAAAGCGCCCGGAGGCGCTTTGGTGCAGTTTTAGGGAGGACTTAAGCGAAAGATTGCTACGTGCTGTCGATCGCTGCTCACCTGTAAAGTCTGTACTTCGCAGTTCAGCTTTACAGTCGGTGCAATACCGTTGGGGCACGCTCGTAAATCTAATGGGTAGTCGATGCCTACAAGGGTTTTCGCCTCGCCGCGGGCGAGGTTCCGGCGGTGCGGCTTGATGGGCGTCTAGAATGACTGATGCCGCCGTCAACTCAGCCGGGACGTGACTGCTAGGCGTCAATCGACCCCAAGCAGTGCTCCACTAAACGACGTTCAGGTCGTTTTCGCTGGCCTTGGGCATTTGCCGGCGGCGTTCAGCGCCCCGGTTACCAGCGGTATTGCGAGCCGCCGTGTTGGTTTTGTCATGGTTCGACGTATCGCTCAGCTCAGCAGCTTTTGCCGCCAAGGCCGTTCCTGCGCCCGCAATTTCGTCAAGGCCAACTGCCTGGGCACCCAACTTTCCAGACAGTGATGCCGAGGAAGATGGGCTCTTTTTGTCCGATGGTGAGTTGCGGGAGGTCAACTGGGACGCTTTTCGACGGCGTAAACGCTCGCGAGCCTCAACAAGAGAAGTGACCAGTGCGCTGTCGCCGCCGCTTTCTGCAGCTTTATCGATAAGGGCGTTGATCTGGCCAGAACCGTCGGTTTCCAACGCTGCCTTCGCAGTAATCGTGGCAGTCATGGCATCAATTGATGATCGCAGACCGTTGATATCGTTTTGGCCGGTTGGCCCGTCAATCGGGCGCGCCAATTGTGCGTCGCCGTCAACTGAACTCGCATCCGAAACCAGTCTCGGCTTGCGGATAGCCTCTTCAAGCTCTGCGATCTGAGCCTTAAACTGTCGACGCTCGATTGCAAACTCCTCACGAGCGGCGCGTAAAACCTCGTTATCATCGCGAGCGTCCAAAAGAAGGCGCGCCCTAGCCGCCGAAGCTTCGGCAGCTGTCTTCTCTGCGCGCAGCTGCCTGACGGACTCGCGCAATTGTTCAATCTGCTGTCTGGCAATGGCGGAGGCGCTGCCAGATTTGACTGCGGCTGACGCAGCTTCTTTGCTCAAGTCGGTGCCAAGCTGGCTAGCCAGCTCCGCCCGGAGACTTTCGGCTTCCTGTTCCGCGCGGCGGGCATCTTCGTCTCGCATGACCGCATCCTGGCGCGCTTCGGCGAGTTCGCGCCGAGCCACACCAAGATCGTTGTTGCGACGCACCAACGCATCCTCATGCTCGCGAAGGCGAGCACGTGTGTTGTCGAGTGTTTCTGCAAGGTTGACCAGCGCCGACTGTGTGTCATCGCGCTCTGCTTGCGCGAGGTTTGTTGAGGACGACATCTGGTCAGCCATAAGACGCGCTTGCGCGGAAATCTGCCGCTCACGTTCGAGCGCTCGCTCCAATTCGCGGATGCTGACCGCCGCTCGTGCCTGCGCACCGGCAATTCGGGCTTCAAATGATCTCAGCGTCTGGGGGCGATCCAATTCAATTCGGGCACGGGTCACGCGCACGGCGCGAATCCACACCATACGGGCGGCGACCAGCCCAAGCAGGCATGCCGCCAAAAACCCCAAAAAGAAGATAAATATATTAGCGACAGTCACTGAACTCAAACCTGCTGCTCACGCACCAGATATCAATCGCGCATCGACTTCGGTTGCGCAAGCGTTTGCCGCCTTAAGAATTCAGTAACACTTAACCCACAGCCAAAGAGGCGGTTTTTATGCAACAGGTTTTCTGGAGCAAACGACTGCGGGGCAAGTGTGTGTTGTCCCAGAAGGGGTCAGGAACGCCACGCCTTGGGCGCTCTGCGAAGCTCTTCGCTATCAGAACGGATTCCAGGTGGGCTGGCGAGTGAGCTTCAAGTAACCCACATTAATCCCCAGCCTTGCACCAATCCCGGCACGGATCGGTGCGATAACGACCTGTGCCGATTGGTTCGCGGAAACTCCGAGCCCACCGACGACGAAAGCCGACCCGCTTGCGCCCGGGAAACGCTGATACAGGGTATCGACCGACGGTAGGTTGTAGACAAGCATCATGGTGCGAGCGCCTTCGACGCCACCGTCGAACCCGATGGACGGGCCCTGCCAATAAACACGATGGGTGCCGGCGTTGCGTGTGTACAACGTGCCTTCGCCATAACGAAGTCCACCGATAAAGGCCGCGCCAGCCTCTTCGCCAAGAATGTATCCGTTTGGTTGCCCATAACGAGCGGTCAAAGTTTCAACCACCTCGGCCATTCCGCGTGCAACGTTGCCGAAGAAAACGTGGCCGGAAACGAGGATTTCTTGCGATGTGAAAGCGTCGTTGGAGTGGGGCGCCATCTGCGTTTGAGCAAGAGCCGGTCGCGCAAATGTCATTGCGGCGAATGAGACTGCTAACAGGCTCGCCAAGACAAAAAGCGTCCGTGCACTCCAGATCGACGCTTTCACTTCAACACGGGGCTTAACGTTCAACATGTTAGTCTCCTCGATGTTCGTGACCATTAACGGTCCGCTTAGCTCTGGGCTTTAAAACAGCCGCATAGAGCGGGAGCCTTCGCCGACCCAAACTGTCTGCTGCGTTGCAGAGTACCGGGAAGATGGTGAACGAATGGTTCCAGTTGGGCGATAAATGTTGCGTATGACGTCAAATAATGGGCAAGGCCGCGTAGCGCTGCGTTTGGGCAGCGTCATTTGGGTTGCAGCTTTATTCCTGGGCATTTCTCAGGCGGGCATTTTGCGCCCACAACCGGCTGCCGCCAACGAACAGATCCTCTCGCACCCCGCACACCAACTTGGCCTGTTGGGCTACGATGCAGTTGCTTTCTTCGCAGATGAGGGGGCGGTCCTGGGAAGTGCGGACCACGAACTGATCTATCGGGGGCTGGTTTGGCGCTTTGTCCATGAGGCCAACAAGCGGGCCTTCGCTGCCGACCCCGCGCGCTACCTGCCAGCCTATGGCGGTTTCGACGCCCGCAAGGCGGCCAGTGGAATTGCCGCCGCATCTGACCCGCGTGTCTACCTTGTCCTGGGGCAGCGGTTGTTTCTGTTTGCCTCACCGGCTTCGCGGTATGCGTTCCTTCTCAACGCCGAACGAACAATCGTCCAGGCTGATAACCGTTGGCCGGAATTGCTGAGAACGTTGGCGCCCTAAGGCGATTAAGTTGAGGAACGCGTGGGCTAATTGCGGCCACGCGTTTGATGTGTCTTCCGTCAGGCGTCGCAGTTGATAACATTGCGCACGATTCGAACGCAGCAGGAAGGCACCATCGATGGCATCGTACACCGAACCTGACCCGATGGAACTTGCGTCGCTTATTGTCTCCAAGACATGTCACGATATCATTTCTCCAGTAGGCGCATCCGCCAGTGCCATGGAGATGTGGGAATCGAGTTCCGATCAGTCCACGCGTGAAGTGGCGCAAACCCTTATGCAGCGTTCAAGTGCACAAGCGGTCAACAAGCTCAGCTTCGTTCGCATCGCCTACGGGGCTTACGGCGATGTTGGTGGCGACGTCGATCTCGGCGAAGCGCATGACGCCGCCAAGCCTTATATTTTGGACGATCGGACTACGCTCGATTGGCAACTTGAGCGAGCCATCGTTCCAAAGACGGTGACAAAACTTGTGTTGGGCCTACTGGCGCTGGCGAAAGATGCGGTCCCACGTGGCGGTGAACTGACAGTCTCGGGTCGTGAGCTTAAAGGCCAGGCACAAATCACTGTTCGAGCTGAGGCAAAGAAAGTGATTATACCGCAGGGCGCGGAAGATGCGCTGTCCTTGAGGTTCTCTGAGGGCATACATGCGCGCAATGTTCACCTGTATCACCTGGTGAAGATCGCTGAAGCAGTCGGCGTTCGGATTGTCCCGGACATGGACGATGTATCGGTCACGTTTCGCACCGAAGCTCGCTGAGCTTGCTCATCGAAGATATCAGCTTTCTCTAACGGAAAGTACCATCTACTCGGCCAATGGTTGCCCTAAACCCAAATGGTGCGTCGCCACGCACCTGTAATCGTTGTCTTTTTTAAATTACTAAGCCGACAGTGAAACTCTGGCGTTTCAACCAAAATTAACCGTTCCCAGTCACTACTACGTAGACGGAGTGCACCCGTGTGGGAGCACACGGACATTTCTAGAACCGCGACCTTCTGGGTTTGCGGCAAGATCATGGGTGCGTGGATGGACGATCTGCTGCTGGAATTTCTCACCGAGACCAACGAGAGCCTCGATGTGGTTGATGTCGAGCTGGTAAAGTTCGAGCAGGAGCCCAACAACGCTCAAATTCTCGATAACATTTTTCGACTGGTTCATACCATAAAGGGAACGTGCGGTTTCCTTGGTCTCCCTCGGCTTGAGAGTCTTGCCCACGCTGCTGAAACGCTGATGGGCAAGTACCGTGATGGCTCGCCCGTTACAAAAGAGGGGGTGAGCCTCATCCTGCTGTCGATCGATCGGCTCAAAGCCATCCTGGCAGACTTGGAGGCCTCCGGTTCTGAGCCCGCGGGTGACGATAGCGACTTGATCAGCGAATTGGAGCGCATGTCGGTCGCGAGCGACGACCCGGCACCTCAGGTTGAGGAAGCTGGGGAACCAGCTGCGGTTGAAATGGATGAAGAGCCCATCAACGTGCTTGAGCGCGAGCTTAAGCCTGGCGAGGTGCCGCTCGACGAGCTTGATCGCATCTTTGCGGAAACCCCTAGTGAGTTCGACGCTGAAGCTGCGGCCAAAAAGCAGATGGCTGATGCCCTCGCCGAGGTTCAATCAAACAACAATGAAAGCAAGGGTGAGCCCGCTGAGGTGAAACCCTCTAAGGCCAAGAGGTCGAAGAAGACCAAAGAGGCGGCAGCTTCCGCCAAAGAAACTGCGCCCCCTGCTGCCGCACCCGCGAAAGCAGCTACACCGCCCGCAAAGGCACCTGAGAAGCCGGCAGCTGAGAAGTCGCTCGCGTCTCAGTCGATCCGCGTCTCTGTAGACACGCTTGAGAACCTCATGACGATGGTCTCTGAGCTTGTGCTCACGCGTAACCAGCTGCTGGAGATCGTACGCCGACACGAGGACTCCGAGTTCAAGGTACCGTTGCAACGCCTGTCGAATGTGACCGCTGAGTTACAAGAAGGCGTGATGAAGACGCGCATGCAACCCATCGGCAATGCATGGCAAAAGCTGCCCCGGATTGTTCGTGACCTTGCGGGCGAACTGGGCAAACAGATTGAATTGGATATGGTTGGTGCCGAGACCGAGCTTGACCGTCAGGTCCTCGATCTCATCAAGGATCCCTTGACCCACATGGTCCGCAACTCAGCCGACCATGGTCTGGAAATGCCGGATGTCAGGGCGGCTGCCGGCAAGCCTGAGAAGGGAACAATCAAACTCTCTGCCTATCACGAAGGTGGGCACATCATCATTGAGATTGCCGATGATGGAAAAGGCCTGCCGACTGAAAAGCTAAAAAACAAGGCGATCGATAACGAGCTGTACACTGAGGCCGAGATCGAGCGCATGTCCGAAGCGCAGATCCACAAATTGATCTTTCATCCGGGACTATCGACCGCTGAGAAGGTGACAAACGTTTCGGGCCGAGGCGTGGGAATGGATGTCGTGCGCACAAACATCGAAGCGATCGGCGGGACGATCGACCTGAAGTCCAAAGAGGGCGCAGGTACGGTCGTGATGATCAAGATCCCGCTTACACTCGCGATCGTGTCCACGCTCATCGTTGAATCAGCGGGCGAACGGTTTGCAATCCCGCAACTAGCGGTCGTTGAACTGGTACGGGCGCAAAAGAATAGCGAGCACAAGATCGAGACGATCCGCAATACGCCGGTCCTCCGCTTGCGTAACAAGCTTCTTCCGCTCTCGCCGCTCGCCAGCTTGCTGGGAACGCGCGTGGGAGAGGCAGCGGAGGTCGGCGAGGAAGGCTTCATCGTCGTGATGCAGGTCGGAAACCAAACGTTCGGACTTGTTGTCGATGCGGTCTTCCACACCGAGGAAATCGTCGTCAAACCGATGTCGTCTATGCTTCGGCATCTAACGATGTTCTCTGGAAACACCATTCTGGGTGATGGCTCTGTCATCATGATCCTCGATCCCAACGGTATCGCGAACGCAATCGGGTCTGCGATCGACGAAGAGGTCGCGGATCAGGCGGAGGCTGAAGAGGTGGTTTCGAAAGGTGACGGCGAGGTCCCTGTATCCCTCCTCGTTTTCCGTGCCGGAGGTCAGGAACCGAAGGCCGTGATGCTATCTCTTGTGACCCGGCTTGAAGAGATTCAGGTCGAGGCCATTGAGCATGCAAACGGTCGTGACCTCGTGCAGTACCGTGGGCAGTTGATGCCGCTGGTCAAGGCTGAGACCACCATGTCGCTGCAAGAGCAGGGTACGCAACCCATGCTGGTGTTTGCCGACGAGCATCGCTCAATGGGGCTCATCGTGGATGAGATCGTGGACATCGTTGAAGAGGTCCTTGAGATAGAAGTCACATCCGAAAAGCCGGGTCTGTTGGGGTCAGCCGTGATCAAGGGCAAAGCCACAGAAGTGATCGATGTTGGTTACTTCATGCCGCTCGCGTTCGATGATTGGTTCTCGATGAGCGAAGCCGGTCCAAAAACCGATAGTTTCGACGTGCTGCTCGTGGATGACTCATCGTTCTTCCGCAATATGCTCGCACCGGTGCTGCGTGCTGCCGGATACACCGTCACAACGTGCCACGATGCCCACCAAGCGCTTGAGACGCTTGAAGACGGCCGCCGCTTCGATGCGATTGTATCAGATATCGAGATGCCCGGTCTTTCTGGATACGAGTTCACCGAAATCGTGCGTCGTGATGAACGGTACGCTCGGACACCCATCATCGCGATGTCAGCACATGCGTCCCCCTCCGCAGTTGAGCGAGGTCGCGAAGCCGGCTTCTCCGACTATGTCGCGAAGTTTGACCGCACCGGTTTGATCGCTGCGCTGAAGGAACAAACCATAGAAACGGAGTTGGCCGCATGACCGCTTTGCGCGACCCCCAAGCCGACACAAGTCGCATTGCCTCTGGATTAGACGTCCTGTCCGCGGACGTAACGCAGTATGTGACTGTCACAATTGCTGACCAGCTTTTTGGTCTGCCGATCGCCAAGGTGCATGATGTGTTCATGCCGGAGACGATGACGCCGGTTCCTATGTCCCGCAATGAAATCGCCGGTGTGTTGAACCTACGAGGCAGGATCGTAACGGCCGTGGATATGCGGTGCATGCTTGGTTTGCCCAAACGCGAGGATGATGATGGGCTGCGTATGGCAGTCGGCATCGACTACAAGGGCGAAAGCTACGGTTTGATCATCGATCGCGTGGGTGAGGTGTTGAACCTTCCCATCGCAGAGCGCGAACCGAACCCCGTCAATCTCGATCCACGTTGGTCAAACCTATCTGCCGGTGTTCATCGTTTGGAAGGAACCCTCATGGTAATTTTGGATGTTGATAAACTGCTTCAATCCATGACCGAAGCGACTGCCGCATAGCTCGGCTTTGCTTCCGCCAAGACGTTCGAGAGGGAACAGGCGATATGAAGACTTGTCTGGTCGTTGACGACTCAAGTGTGATCCGCAAGGTCGCAAGGCGCATCCTCGAAGACATGGAGTTCTCCGTCGAAGAGGCCGCAGATGGGCAGGAAGCGCTTGATAGATGTCGTATGTCGATGCCGGACTCCATCTTTCTGGATTGGAATATGCCGGTGATGGACGGCCTTGAGTTCCTGCGGGCTCTTCGCGCGGAAGAGGGCGGCAACGAACCCAAGGTGGTTTTCTGCACGACCGAGAATGACGTTGCGCACATCGCAAAGGCCATGCGTGCTGGCGCAAACGAATACATCATGAAGCCCTTTGATCGCGAGATTGTCGAAGCAAAATTTGCTGAAGTTGGCCTCGCGTAGGCGAGCCAGGTTCGGCCCGGCCTGCATTCGCTGCAACGCGTTTGCCGAGTTGCTCATGATCGACGGTTCCAGTCGCTCGGGATTTAAGGACATCGATAAACCATGGCCATGACCTCGCCAAAGAGCTCGGCGCAGCCCGTCGCCAACACAGACCCCGTCCGTGTGATGGTTGTAGATGATGCCGTTGTAGCTCGTGGCCTGATGACGCGCTGGCTGGACGCGGATCCTGAACTAGCCGTTGTCGAAACAAGCCGGACCGGCAAACTCGCCGTTGACGCAGTCGAACGTGTCGCCCCGGACGTCATTGTTCTCGATATCGAAATGCCCGATATGGACGGGCTGACGGCTTTGCCGCTGCTGCTCCAAAAGCGGCCAGGCGTGCAAATCGTTATGGCCTCAACGCTGACGCGCAGGAACGCAGAGATTTCGTTGAAAGCTCTGAGCTTGGGCGCTGCGGACTATCTTCCAAAGCCTGAAAGCAACTCTGGCGTCTCCACCTCTTCTGAATTCCGCACCGATCTCATCGCAAAAGTCAAAGCGCTTGGGGTGAGGGGGAAACGGACCGCTCGCCGAGCCTCGATGGCAAATGCTCCTGGCGTTCGGACGGCGCGGCCAGCTGTGCCCGCTGGACCTGCTACCAATACGCTTGGCCCGATGCGCCGATGGTCACCGGCAGCCCCCCGTGTCGTTGTGATCGGCTCGTCAACAGGTGGGCCTCAAGCACTCAGCAAGGTCGTGACAGCTCTTGGAGTGATTGACGTTCGCGTACCCATACTGATCACACAGCACATGCCAGCGACGTTCACTGCGATACTTGCTGAGAATCTTTCGAAAGCCTCCGGAATTCCCGCGGCGGAAGGACGCGACGGTGAGCCGGTCAAACCTGGCCAAATCTACGTGGCGCCGGGCGGCAAGCATATGATTGTCGAACCGGACGGTTTAGGGGTACGGATCGTGCTTACCGATGGTCCACCCGTGAACTTTTGCAAGCCCGCCGTTGACCCGCTGTTTGAATCTGTGGCGCGCAACTATGGACCTGCCGTGCTCGCTGCCGTTCTGACAGGCATGGGCAATGACGGAGGCAAAGGCGCTTTGGCCATTGCAAACGCAGGTGGCTCTGTGATCGCTCAGGATGAAAAGACCTCCGTTGTCTGGGGTATGCCTCAGGCAGTGGTTGAGGAGAAAGCCTGTTCAGCTGTTCTTCCTATCGACGACGTGGCCGCAACAATCGCACGTATCTTGAAAGGTGGGCGCCCATGATCGCAGCCGATTACGATTTTCTGCGCACATTCCTGAAGGAACGGTCGGGACTTGTTCTGTCGAACGACAAACAATACCTGATCGAAAGCCGTCTTCTGCCGATTGCCAAAGAGTTTTCCTTAGACGGGATTGGCGAGCTTGTGGCGAAGCTCCGGTCTCCGCTGGGCCGTTCCATCGGCGAGAAAGTGGTCGACGCAATGACCACCAATGAGAGTTTCTTCTTTCGCGACAAAACACCATTCGATCATTTTGAGAAGCACATGCTTCCTTCGCTGATGGATGCGCGAAAGAGCGAACGAAAGATCCGTATATGGTGTGCGGCGGCGTCCACTGGACAGGAACCCTATTCCCTTGGAATGATCCTAAAGGAGCTGGGCCTCAAGGTTTCGGCGTTCCGGTTTGAGATCATTGGTACGGATATTTCACGCGAGGTTCTGGACCGGGCAAGAAAGGGCACCTACAGCCAGTTTGAGGTACAGCGCGGGCTGCCCATCCAGCTCCTTCTCAATCATTTCACGCAAAATGGTGAGCAGTGGGAAATCTCAAGCGCAATCCGGCAGATGGTCCAGCTGCGTCAGCTCAACCTGCTTGATAGCTTCGTCGCATTGGGCAAGTTCGATATCGTCTTTATTCGAAACGTTCTGATTTACTTCGATCAGGAAACCAAGATTGATATCCTGCAAAGGATAGCAAAGCAGATGGCACCAGATGGATTTATGGTCCTGGGCGCCGCTGAGACCGTTGTTGGGCTGACAGATGCCTTCCAATCGGTCCCAGGCGCACGCGGCCTATATCAGCCAAACCCTGATTTTGTGGCTGGCGGTCGTTCAACTCTTGTACGGTCTGGCGCGCGCACCGATCCTCTATCTCGCAAGATTGCCTGAGTTCCGGCCTACGTGGGATTGGGAAACCTCAGCGGGCGATCCTGACCAAACGTTTTCAGAACAAAAAAACGCCGCCCAGTTTGTGGGCGGCGTTGTTTGTTTATCTGTAGGGTTGGGCGATCCGTCAGGCGCTCTGCTTGACCGTTGATTCATCAGGATCACGCAGCACGTATCCCCGGCCCCATACCGTCTCAATGTAGTTTGAACCACCAGTGGCCGCAGCGAGCTTTTTGCGCAGCTTGCAGATGAAGACGTCAATGATCTTCAACTCCGGCTCATCCATTCCACCATACAGATGGTTCAGGAACATTTCTTTGGTCAGCGTGGTGCCTTTGCGCAAAGATAAAAGCTCGAGCATCTGGTACTCTTTACCGGTGAGGTGAACGCGCTGTCCGTCCACCTCCACAGTTTTGGTATCGAGATTGACCGTCACATCGCCGGTCGTGATCACCGATTGAGCGTGTCCCTTCGACCGCCGGACGATCGCATGGATGCGCGCAACCAGCTCATCCTTGTGGAACGGCTTGGTTAGGTAATCATCTGCACCAAAACCAAGCCCGCGCACCTTATCTTCAATGCCCGCAAGCCCTGAAAGGATCAGGATCGGTGTCTTGACCTTCGCCAAGCGCAGTGTCCGCAAGACTTCGTAACCTGACATGTCCGGCAGGTTTAGATCGAGCAGGATAATGTCGTAATCATAGAGTTTACCGAGATCCACGCCCTCTTCGCCGAGGTCAGTGGTGTAAACATTGAACGCTTCTGATTTGAGCATCAATTCGATGCTCTCAGCGGTTGCGATGTCGTCCTCGATCAGCAAAACGCGCATGCCAATCCCCTTTGCCCTATTCTGGGTTCGCGTGCTCAAACAACTCGAGCATCTACTGGGCATAGTTCTGCCCTCACACAAACGGTAACTCGCAGGTGTAAGCGAAAGGTTAAGACACCCTTTCTCACCTGAAAAAACGCAAGACTTTGGAAAGCATACGGGCTGATTCGCCCCGAATGCGTTAACGATTACCAGACGGCGAATCACCGCTGCAAGGGGTTTCGGTGGAAATAGAGTTCAACCTTTGGAACCGTGTCAGGTAGGGCCACACAATGCATGATCTGAGTGATCAGATTGCCGATCTGCTTGAACGTGATG
The DNA here is from genome assembly GCA_039024915.1 of Pseudomonadota bacterium. Lineage (NCBI taxonomy): Bacteria > Pseudomonadati > Pseudomonadota > Pseudomonadota bacterium. The sequence goes on along the minus strand of JBCCPK010000002.1, from coordinate 379,979 downwards.
TGTTCGGTCGCGTGACGGGGCTGCAAGGTTTGTTGGTCGAGATTGCCGGGCCCTTACACCTGCTTGCAATTGGCTCTCGGCTCTCGGTTGAAGTCTCTTCGTCACGTAAGGTGATGGTCGAGATTGTCGGCTTCCGCAATGATCGAGCGGTCTGCCTGCCTTTCGACGCTGTGGAAGGCATACGGCTTGGGTGTCGGGCACTTCTGGTGTCGACCCATGCAACGGCAAAGCCGTGTCGCCACTGGCTCGGTCGTGTCGTCGATGGTCTGGGTCGACCCATTGATGGTGCCGGTCCGCTGCCTAGCGGCCAGCAAGCTTTCGACCTTCGGGCGTCCCCTCCACCTCCTGCCTCCCGTCGTCGGGTAGGCTCTCCGCTTGATCTTGGGGTCCGTGCGCTGAATACTTTTGTCACGTGTTGCGAAGGTCAACGATTGGGGATTTTCGCAGGGTCTGGCGTCGGAAAATCTGTCCTGATGTCGATGCTGGCAAAAAACACGTCGGCCGATGTCGCTGTGATTGGCTTGATCGGCGAACGTGGCCGTGAGCTGAAAGAATTCCTTGAAGATGATCTCGGCCCCGATGGCCTTAAACGGGCGGTGGTCGTTGTCGCGACATCAGACGAAAGCGCACTGATGCGCAGGCAAGCGGCTTACATGGCGACGACTGTGTCTGAGTATTTTCGCGCCCAAGGATCAAACGTACTTCTGATGATGGATTCGGTCACCCGTTTTGCCATGGCACAAAGAGAAATCGGGTTGGCCGGCGGCGAGCCGCCGACAACCAAAGGTTACACGCCCACGGTGTTTACCGAGCTTCCTCGACTGCTGGAGCGCGCAGGTCCTGGGGTGGAAGGAGAAGGGACAACAACGGGGTTGTTCACGGTTCTCGTTGAGGGTGACGATCATAATGAGCCGGTGGCTGACGCTGTCCGTTCAATTCTTGATGGTCACATTGTCATGGAGCGCGCGATTGCAGAGCGCGGCCGCTACCCCGCCATCAACATTTTGAAGTCGGTTTCGCGGACAATGCCGGCCTGTGTTCCCGAGCATGCGCGAAAAAATGTGCTGCGTGCTCGCGGTTTGTTAAGCTCTTTCGGCGATATGGAGGAAATGATCCGCCTTGGTGCGTACCGTCAAGGGTCGGACAGCGATGTTGACGAGGCCATCCGGCTGAACCCTGAGCTCGAAGCCTTCTTGAGCCAGGGCAAGGGGGAAGCAACGTCGCTTGAGGAAGGTTATGGTCTGCTTGCTGACATCCTTGGAGGTGAGCAGGACGCGTGATTAGGAGTATTGAGTAATGAAATCGCGTGAGTCTCTGATCCGCCTGAAGCGCTATCAGGTTGATGAAAAGCGCCGCCAGCTGGCTCAGATCGAGGCAATGATGGCGGACTTCGAACGCATGGCTGCCGAACTCGATCGTGAAGTTGCCATAGAGCAAGAGAAGTCCGGCATCACTGATGTAGGGCACTATGCCTACCCGACCTACGCTAAGGCGGCGGCACAACGCCGCGACAACCTGCGCGACTCTGCGGAAAACCTGCGCGGGCAGCTTGAGGCGGCGCAGGATCAGTTGGCGGAAGCGGTTGAAGATCTCAAGAAGGTTGAGCTGCTTGAAGAGCGTGATCAGGAAGCGCATCGGACGGCTGTTGCCACTCGAGAGCAGTCCGAGATTGAGGAACTTAGCCAGGTGCGCCGAACGCGAACCGGCATGATCGGTTGATTAATTGGGCTGCGCACCGATGCAGCCCTTTTACGAAGCCTCAGTTGAGGTTTGACGGCTCAAAGCGCGTCTGACAAAACCCGTGCCTGACTTTTGCCCGGGGTTTGAATGTTCGCCGAATTGAATTGGTCCGAGCCAGGGATGCACGAGCTGCTCGTGATCCTGTTCAATCTCGGTAATCTTCTTGCGGTCATCGCGTTTGCCGTTAGAGGCCCCATCATGCTGAGGGCCCTGGCTGTGGTCGGTACTGGCCTTCAGGCGGTGTTTTACGCCTACATCGATAATGATCCGATCTGGTTTGGTCTTTTTTGGAAGACCTTGATGGCTCTTGTTGCCGCCGCCTTTATGTTGCTGTTGATACGCGAGCGCATGGGGCGGCAATTTGCTGCAGAAGTCAGGCCATTTGTGAATGCGCTCGATATTCTGACGCCTGGCCAGATGCAAAAGCTCATAAAGGTCGGTGAGGTCCGCCGCGCTTCGGCGGAACAGCGGATACTTGTACAAGGGGAAATGCCTAGCGAACTGTATTACATGCTTGCTGGGGAGGCCTTCGTCGTTAAAGACGGTCGGCAGATTGAATTATCCGCCGAAGCGTTTCTTGGCGAGATCGCATTCATATCGGAGAACCCCGCGACGGCAGACGTAGTCATGCGTCCCGGCGCCGTTTATTTGGCTTGGTCGGTCTCGCGGCTGAGGCAGCTCCTGGAGAAAGAGCCACAAATCGATATCGCTGTTCGTGGTTTGATGAATCACGATCTAGCCCGGAAGATCGCTCGCCAGCCGCTTACCACGTTGCCCACGAGCTCCGATAAAACGCGTCTATCCGCTTAGGACGTCTTGCCATTCTTTGTGACGGGCGATCTGGGCTTTTGCAAAGGGGCACAAGGGCATGATCTTTGTACCGGAGGCTCGCGCGTCTTCCACGGCGCGCTTTACCAGCGCGACGCCAACGCCCATACCGCGCAGTTCGTCCGGAACGCCCGTATGGTCGATGATAATCAGGCTCTCGCTTGCGCGACTATATGTCAGCTCAGCTGGCGGTTTGCCAACAACACTTGCTGTGTAAGCGCCTTTTGACCCTTCTTCTGAATGGGTTATTGCAATCTCTGGCGTTGATTTTTCCATCACGTGCTCGCTTCAGGATCTGAGAAATCCGCTAACGGTATATGGGGCGCAGCCGTCCGAGGCAAAAGGCCTGTCAGCCGCGGGTCGGTCGCGACTTCGATGCGTTGCTTAAACGGTCGGAAGCCCTGACGCCGGTAGAAGGCTAGGGCATAGGGACTATCGAACGTACACGTGTGTAGCCAGATGCGCTTAATGCCAGAATGCCAGGCGGCGGCAAGGCCATGCTCCATAAACGGGCCGCCTAGCCCCTTGCCCATCACATTGCTGCGAAGGCCAAAGTACGTCACCTCCAACGTATCGTCGCCTTGCTGCTGTGCTTCAAACAATCCAACGGGGTCGGCAAAACTGTCGATGAGGTAGCGCAACGTGGTGTTCTGGTCGGTGAGAATGGATTGCATATCCTCATCCGTCTCCAGCAGCCGTCCAAACCACAGCCAAGGCTCGCCAATGTCGCTGAAGAGCGCTTTGAAGGCATCGAGGTCGACCGGTTCAGGTTGAACGAGCCTAAAACCGGAAGGTAGTCGATAGGCGCCGGGATTTGGAGCTGTGTCCCGTTGTAAGCTGGTTTCGACAGTTGCGTGAAGGCCTATTGGAACCTCGGCGAAACCATCTTCATCGATTTCAAGGTGCCATGGGATGTCTGGTTGGTCGATCATTAGCTGATCTGTCCGAAGGTCTTGAGTTTTGCGCGCGGATGGATTTCAGCCTGGCTGAGGATCGCAGTCTGCGGCCGGAACCGTTCAATGATTGCACGGATATGGCGCCGGATACCGGGTGAGGTCAGCATCACGGGTACCTCACCTTGCTCGGCTGCATGATTATACGCCGAGTTGACCGAGGTAATGAACTCTTGAAGCTTCGATGGTGCCATTGCGAGATGCTTCTCCTCATCGTCGCTGCCCACAAGCGCGTCAGAGAAAGACTGCTCCCATTGGGGGGAAAGTGGAAGGAGTGGGACATATCCTGCAGGCGATTGGTGTTGGGCGCAGATTTGAAGCGCCAGCCGGGTCCGCACGTGCTCGACAATAGCTTGGGGTGTGCGGGCGAAGCCTGTCGCCTCGGCTATGCCCTCGAGGATTGTTGCCAAATCTCTGATGGAAATTCGCTCGGCGAGCAGCGTTTGCAGAACGCGCTGGATGCCTGAAACCGAAATCTGACCGGGGACCAGGTCATCGACCAGTTTCTGCTGGGCGGCTGGAAGCTCGTTCAGGAGGTTTTGCGTGTCCGCATAGGACAGCAGATCCGCTGTTGATGACTTGATGACTTCGGTGAGATGTGTCGAGATCACGGTCGCTGGATCGACAACCGTATAGCCCTTGATCTCTGCCTGATCGCGAAGTTTCTTTTCAATCCACGTCGCCGGAAGGCCGAAAGTCGGTTCGGTTGTGGTGCGGCCGGGAAGTTCAACCTCACCACCGGTTGGGTTCATTGTCATGAACTGCCCAACGAAGACTTCGCCAGTTGCGGACTCCACTTCCTTGACCTTGATCGAATAGGTGTTGGCATCGAGCTGCATGTTATCGAGCAGCCGCACCGACGGCATAACGAATCCGAGTTCGGCGGCGAGGGCGCGTCGGAGAGCCTTGATCTGTTCTGTGAGACGGTCCGAACCTTCGCCGTCCTCGATGAGCGTCAACAGTCCGTACCCAAGCTCAATGCGCAAATCATCAATCCGCAGCGCCGATGAGATCGGCTCTTCTGCAGGCGGCGCATTTTTCGCTGCCTCTTCGATCACCTCCTGTGCCCGGGCTTCGGTCTCGGCTTGCTTCAGTTTTTGCGTTGATCGCAAGGCAAGGTAGCCTGCGCCCGCCGCTAGCCCCAGAAAGGGCAGGGGTGGTATACCGGGCAGGAGCGCGAGGACGACCATCACGAATGACGACATGCCAAGGGCCTTGGGATACCCCGATAGCTGATCAACCAACGCCTTGTCAGCTGCGCCGCTAACGCCGGCCTTTGAAACAAGTAGGCCCGCGGCGGTCGACACGATCAGAGCTGGAATCTGGCTAACCAGCCCGTCGCCGACGGTCAGCAAGGTGTAGGCTCGGCTGGCGTCGCCGAACGACAGATCCATCTGCGCGACACCGATTACGATGCCGCCAATGATGTTGATGAAGGTGATGAGCAGGCCGGCGATCGCGTCACCGCGGACAAACTTCGACGCACCGTCCATTGCGCCGAAGAAGGAGCTTTCATCCTCGAGTTCCTTGCGGCGTCGACGCGCTTCGCCTTCGTCAATTAATCCTGCCGACAGGTCGGCATCAATCGCCATCTGTTTTCCGGGCATCGCGTCGAGGGTGAAGCGCGCGGCGACTTCCGCGATGCGTCCCGAGCCCTTTGTGATCACGACGAAGTTCACAATGACCAAAATGGCAAACACGATCAGACCGATCACGAAGTTGCCACCCATAACGAACGATCCAAACGCCTCAATCACATCGCCGGCGGCGTCAGGACCTGTATGGCCCTCAGAGAGAATGAGGCGGGTAGATGCGAGGTTGAGCGCAAGACGGATCATGGTCGCGATCAGCAAAACCGTCGGGAAAGCGGAAAACTCCAGAGGTTTGTGGATGAACAGCGCCGTCATCAACACGAGTACCGAAAAGATGATCGACACAGCCAGAAAGATGTCCAGCATGAACGGCGGCATCGGCATGATGAGAACCACGAGGATCGTCATCACGCCGAAGGCAAGCGCAAGATCGCCGCGCAGCAGCGCGTCCTTCAGCTGTTGAGCACTAGGCAATGCGAAGGGGAGCGCTGTGCGTCCCGGTGGCGCTGAAGGTGGAGTGGCGCTGGTATCGGCCATAAATGCTGCTCGTTGTGCGCCCTCAAGGAGCTGGGCACGGTCGGCATTTTTTGCCGCCTTTAGGGTAAACAGCCGGTTAACTGAAGCGGGGAGCTTATCAGTTTGAGTGCGCAGAACGGCGCTCTTTTGTGACGTTGATCACAGGCGAAACCGAGGATCGGTGGTATCATTACCCGATCGAAAATTACGGAGAAAAGGCATGTCCGTCACACTCGACATCCAACAGCCACAACCGTTCGATCTGGTCGGCTCAAAAATCCTTATCGCCGGGAACGCGGCTGCCTTCGAAGGGACGCTTTCAATCAGAGTTTCCGATGGCCACGATGAATTCAGTAGCTTTACCCAAGTTGGCGCATTGGGGCTGCGACAATTTCAAGGATCAATTGATATACCCGAAACCAACAGCTTTCAGCTGACCCGCCTCTTCCTGACCTTGGCAGATGATACCGCGACGGCGGACGGACCTTCGGTGGTGATCCCAATTCTGTTTGGGCCGAAGATTCTGCCCGGCTATGATGGATGGCAACCCTACACGGTGCAGAGCGGCGACACACTTACAAGCATTGCCCAGAACCAGTATGGAAGTGGTAACTTCCAGCCGATCTTTCAGGCTAATCAGGACGTCATATCAGACCCCAACGTCATTTTCCCGGGTCAGATCTTGCGCATCCCAAGGGCGGACCTAGCCTAATGTCAGCCGGCGATTTGGGTGCGTGCCTGGCCCGGCTGGGGAACATCTAAGCCTTGCGCTGTGTACTCATTAAGCTTGTTTCGCAACGTTCGGATGGAAATCCCAAGGATGTTGGCCGCATGGGTGCGGTTGCCGAGGCAATGGTCGAGTGTATCGAGGATCAAATCCTGTTCCACTTCTGCAACGGTCCTTCCCACCAGAGCGCGGGTCACCGCCTCTGCAGTCATCGCAGCCTTTTGAACAGCAGCAGATGATGCTGCCGGTTGCCGCACGACGAAATCGGCACCATCGGGTGCGATAAGCGCCTCGGCACCGATTTCCGATCCAGAAGCCAACAGGACCGCCCTGTGAATGGTGTTTTCCAGCTCGCGAACGTTCCCCGGCCACTGTACCGCCATAAGTTGGGCTTCAGCGGTTTCAGATAGCGGCCGCAGAGGAAAGCCGTTGGCTTTGGCGTATTTGCGGGCGAAATGATCTGCCAGTTTGAGAATGTCAGCCGGTCGTTCGCGCAGCGCCGGTAGAGCGAGGTTGACGACGTTTAAACGGAACAGAAGGTCCTCCCGAAAAGTCCCTTTCTTGACTTCTTCCGTCAGCGAACGGTTGGACGTTGCGATGATCCGAAGATCGACGGGTACGGGTTTGTTGCCACCCACCCGGTCGATCACGCGTTCCTGCAGAGCCCGCAAGAGCTTGGCCTGTAGGCGTACGTCCATCTCGGAGATTTCATCGAGCAAGAGAGTGCCACCCGACGCCTCCTCGAATTTGCCAATTCGTCTGGCCAAGGCACCCGTGAAGGCTCCTTTCTCATGTCCAAATAGCTCAGATTCCAAAAGATTCTCTGGTATCGCTGCGCAGTTGACCGACACGAACGGCATTCCCGATCGGCTTGATTTTGCGTGAACATGGCGCGCCATTACTTCTTTGCCGGTCCCTGACTCGCCGGTTATCATGATGGAGGCGTCCGACGGGGCAATTTGCTCAGCAAGCTTCACCACGCGCGCCATCGCAGGATCGTGGAATATCAGGTCCAGTTCCTCTGCGGTAACGGCTGCGAGTACGGCAGCAATCAACGCGGGATCTGGCGGTAGCGGTATGTATTCCCGTGCGCCAGCCTTGATTGCGCGCACAGCCGCGTCGGCGTCGTTTTTGACGCCGCAGGCGACGACCGGGGCGGAGATATGCTCTCGCTCCATTGCGCGAATAAGGTCACGAATGTTTTCGGCAACATCGACCATCAGCAGGTCCACACCTTGCCCGCCTCGCAAAACGTCCAGTGCTGCCGCCTGATCATCCGCATGCATCACCTTCGCGCCGCGTTCCATCGCCATGCGCGTCGCCGATGCCATCTGTCCACCGAGGTTCCCAAAGATAAGTAGCCGCATTGCTGTCGTCCTGACCTGCGTTATTTGTCGCTTTTAATGATTTCGGTCATGGTCACGCCAAGCTTGTCTTCGACCAAGACAACCTCTCCACGCGCAACCAAGCGCTCGTTGACGAATATGTCGATCGCTTCCCCGACCCTTCGGTCGAGTTCGACGACGGTCCCGGGCCCAAGGTCGAGCAGGTCAGAGACCCGCATGTTCGACCGGCCCAAAATTGCCGACACTCTCACCGGTACATCGAAAACGGCCTCAAGATCGCTCGCATCTTTTGGGCCATGAGCGCCGTCGTCGGAACTGTTTGCTTCTGGACCCTCAAGTTGGTCGAGTTCCAGGTTCTGCTTGCTTGCGACGTCATCTGTTTCATCGCTCATAGGTCATCTCCGTGTTGCCGCGATGGCGCGTCGGACGGCATAGCTTGCGACTGGTTGACGTTTCGATCGAAGTAGTCGGTCACCAATTGATCGATAGCGGCTTCGAGCTCACGCTGACTTCGCGCAAGGCCACCATCCGCCCACTCAATTTGAGCGTCGCCGGGCGCCATGTCTTCATCTCCGATATAAACCAAGCGGCCTTCAAACCCCTGGACCTGGGCGGCTGCTTCCAACCTCTCACGAACCGTTTCGAGGTGCGCTTCGGGCATCCGTATAACGAGGTGAGACGCATCAAACATGGGGGCCAGGCAGGCCCTAAAAAGCTCTTCGACTTCTCCGACCGGTTCTTTTTCCATCAGCCTGCGTGCGAGTTTTTTCGCTGCGGCCAATGCTAGGGTGACCGCTCGCGCTTCTCGCTCGGCGATCTCGGCGTCCAATCGTGTCAGCAGTGTTGAGACGATGCCCGTAAGCCGCTGGGTTTCTTCCGCCACAGCTCGAGAACCTTCTGCGAGCGCTTCTTCCCGCCCGGCATCATGTGCTTCTTGACGAACCTTCCGCTCCAGCGCTGCCATGTGCGCTTCGTGCTCGTAAAGGCTGATAGTCGGCTCCGCTTCCTGCTCATCTCGCTTTCGCGCTTCGGCGTCGAAATCCAGATCAAACAGGTAACGCGCGGCGGGGGATGTGGTCGGGTTCATCAGTAAACCACCTCGTCGTCGCCCGAGTTTTTGGCGATGACCATCTCGCCTTTGGCGGCCAGATCCTTCGCAATGTTGACCAGGGCCATTTGAGCCTCGTCCACCTCGCGCAGACGCACAGGTCCAAGAATCTCCATTTCCTCTCGAATTGTCTGCGCTTGGCGGGTAGACATATTTGACAGGAAGTAGTCGCGAAGTGTTTCGTTTGCGCCCTTGAAGGCAATTGGCAGCTGCGTGAGGTCGGCGTTGCGTAGAAGGACTTGGATCGACGCGCTGTCCACCTTGCCGAGATCCTCAAAGGTAAACATTAGCGCCTTGATCTTTTCGGCGGATTCGCGGTTGTCTTCTTCAAGGGTTGCGAGGAACTTTGCCTCGGTTTGGCGGTCGAAGTTATTGAAGATCTCCGCCATAGTTTCATGGCTGTCACGCCGGCGGGTGTGGGACAGGTTGGACATAAATTCCGTCCGCAGGGTCTCTTCGACTTTATCGAGAATCTCCTTTTGGACAGACTGCATGCGCAGCATGCGCTGAATGACCTCCAGGGCCAATTCTTCCGGTAAAAGGGACAGCACTTTTGCAGCGTGGTCGGGCCTGATCTTGGAGAGGACAACGGCGGTCGTCTGCGGGTATTCATTTTTCAGATACGAGGCCAGAACGTTCTCTTGGACGTTTGAGAGTTTCTCCCACATGTTACGGCCAGCCGGGCCGCGGATCTCTTCCATGATCGCGGCGACTTTGTCGGGGTCCATGAACGATTGAAGCAGGCGTTCGGTCGCATCATAACCACCAGAGATCGATTTGTTGGTGGTGACGTTGTCGATGAACTCAATAAGAACCGCTTCGATGACGTCGGTCGACAGGCGCCCAACCACAGCCATTGATTGGGAAATTTCGCGCAGTTCTAGATCGTCCAGCCCCTGCCAAAGCGGGGCGCCATGTGTGTCCCCAAGGGCTAGCAGAAGTACAGCTACTTTCTCGGTGCCCGAAAGCTGCTCGATGGTAACCTGTGACTGATCTCCACCAGCGGTCCGCTGTGCGGCTGTTTGCTGTGCGGGGGCGAGGGCAGTGCTCATGTGCTTGCTATCCCTCTAGTTTTGCTGCGCCGGCGTGGACATCCAAGCGCGGAGCACACCTAACGCGTCTTGTGGTCGTTCTTTAATCAGGTCGCCGACTTGGTCGAGCGAGTGCTTTTGGACCGCACCAAGCGCCAACGCGTTCTCGAGCGCTTTGGTCGTGGTGTTCTCCAACGCAATTTCCGGGACGTTGGGCATAGGTGACTCAATGACCTCGCCATTGGGCCCTATGACCACGCCTTCCGCGTTCGGCCCACCGGCAAGAAGAGCTTCCGCAGGTTCATCAGCTTCAAAAACGCGACCAAGCAGCGGTCGTACGACAAAGAACAGAACGATCAGAGTGAGCACTGCGATGACTGCGAGCTCGACGGCGCGCATGATGTCGTCCTGCGTGAAATTAAATAAGCCTTGATCGTCGGGAAGCGACAAGTCCGGTCGAGCGGCAAATTGAAGGTTGACCACCTCCACAACATCGCCACGGGTCTGGTCAAAGCCGACCGCGGAACGCACCAGTGCTGCGATCTGCTCGAGCTCTTCGTCGGGGCGCGGCGCATAGGTTGGTGCGCCTTCCTCGCTTTGTGCGTAGGTTCCATCAACCAAGACCGCAACGGACAGTCTTTGCAAGCTTCCCGCCTCTACAATCTCAGTCCGGCTCGTAGACGAGATTTCGAAGTTTACGATCTCCTCTGCGGTTTCGCGTGCTTCCTGGATTCCGCCTTGCCCGGAAGCGGGGTCTGCGCCTGGAAGTTCATTGCCAACCGTGACTTCGCCCGCAGTCGTGTCACTGGTTGACCCGGTCTCTTCTCGGCTCTGTGTGGAGCGAACAACCTGCCCATCGGGGTCAAACACCTCCGAGGTTTCGGAGATGCGGTTATGATTGAGTTCAACCGCGACACTCACACGCGCCCGACCGGGTCCGACGACCTCGCTGAGAATGTTTTCAACCTGCGTCCGGACCCTGTTCTCCATGGCGATAGCGCGTTCATCAAGGGACGCGGCCATCATGGCTTCTTCGTTCTCGCCTGCACCGGACGCAAGCAAAGCACCGGTCTCATCGACGATAGAGACCCTCGATGCGCTCAGGCCGTCGACGGCTGATGCTGCGAGGTGTTGAATTGCTCGAATTTGGCCGGGGTCGAGCCGTCCTCGTACGCGTAGGACGATTGAAGCCGTCGCCTCGCGTTGATCACGCTGAAAAAGCTCTCGCTCCGGCAGCACAAGATGGACGCGAGCGGCTGCAACTTGGTTGATCGACGAAATGGTCCGAGCCAGTTCGCCCTCGAGTGCTCGAAGCTGATTGACATTTTGGACGAAGCTGGTCGCCCCGAGCGTCGATGACTCGTCAAAAATCTCATATCCAACGGTACCGCCGGTCGGTAAGCCCTGCTCAGCGAGACCCATCCTGAGCCGCAGAACCCCCTCTTGCGGTACCAGTATGGTTGTTCCGTCATTCCGCAGTTCAAACGGAATGTTCTGCGTTTCGAGTTGGCGGATCACCTCTGATGAGTCCTCAAAACTCAAATCAGTGAAAAGCGGCACCAAGACCGGAGCGGTCACCCGCATTGTGATAAAAATGAAGAAGGCGATCAGCAATGCCGCCACGACGCCCATGGCGCCGAGCCGCGCAGGCCCAAGATTCTGAAAAAATGCCAACATTGACGCGTGTCACAACCCCACCAGCCACCGAGAGCCGGCGGCGTGATCCATTAGGCAAGAATTGCCCACCGCATGGTAAACAGGCCGTTAATCGGACGCCGTACGATGCAAGAATTCGGATCGGCCGTTCAGAAAAGTCTTAGGCAAACGCATAAAAGCCGGCCAAAGGGCCGGCTAAAACGCTTGCGTATGGGCTTAGTTTAGCTGCGGTACTGTTGGATTCGCGTAGTCCGTAAGCCAGCCAGACCATGCCGGTCGATGGACATCTGCCAGGACAGGAACTCTTCCACCGTCAGCCGGTACCGCTCACACGCTTCTTCCAACGACAACAGGCCGCCGCGTACAGCCGCAACAACTTCCGCCTTCCTGCGAATGACCCAACGACGGGTCGAAGTTGGCGGGAGGTCCGCGATCGTCAGCGGGCTACCATCGGGCCCAATGACATATTTCACGCGGGGACGCTTGAATTCGGTCATCGTACTCTCACTCAAACACTCGATAACTCAAGTGCGAGCATAGAGGACGGAGCTTAAGGAGGCCCTAAGGGCACAGTCACGAATTGTTAGGAACTTTTGTGACCTCGCCAAGGTATCTGGAACGATTGTTTCACCACGCCCAAAGTCCTTAGCCGCCGGTGTCAACGCTCTGGATGGATGATAGTCGGACGTCCACATCGCCTATGCTCAGAATAGGTTCAGCACCGGTAACATTGATACTGGTAACCGTGCCTGTGACTGCTGTGTTGACGTCAACAGGTGAACCATTGGCAGTCTCTCCGACAACCTGGATCGTGTAGACGCCCTCCGGCGCAGGGTTGCCTGTGTCCATTATGCCGTCCCACTTGAACTCTGACGTCCCAGGATCGACCGAAAGGGGTGTGGTGAAGACCTGCTGACCGCTGGCATCAAAAATACGGACTTGCGAGCCTTCTGCGCGCCGATCTGAATTGAGCGACCACGTTGCGGTTCCTTCCGAGAGGTTTGCGGCGACGCCCTCCGCCGTCACCGTCGCTCCCAAATAGCCGACGACCGCATTCACTGCCTGCGCTTGCGACGATGTGATCAACTGCTCAAGATACGAGTTTGATTGGATTTGCTGTTCGACCGACGAGAACTGCACCAACTGATTGGTGAACTCATTGGTGTCCATCGGCTCAAGCGGATCCTGGTTCCGCAATTGCGTGGTCAGCAACTGCAAAAATGTATCAAAATCGTCCGCCAGCATCTGACTGTCGCGCTCAGAGTTGGCGACGGCGACTTGCGCAGCGCTACTGCTGGCCAGTTGCTCAAGAGTGCTCACAACCGTTTCTCCTTCGAAATCATCTAAACCCTGCTGAACTCAGACCCATACATCCACATGGCCTCTAACGCTGATGTGGAGGTTTGCCACTTCACCGGGATCTGAGTCGACCGGCTCCTCGTTGGCATCAAGCACGCTCGATGTGGCCTCTTCTGCCCCTTCCTGATCCTGCGCATTTGCTTCGCGATCAAAGGTGCCGTTGAAACCTTGTTCATGTCCGCCGCTCTGTTCTCCCGCTAGCTGAAAGCTAACCGCCCCTGGTTCCGTCTTAAGCCCAGCCTGTTGCAGTGCGCGTTCCAAACCGCGCGCATCTGTTGTCAGCATTTCCAGCGTCTCAACGCGCTCAACGATCAAATGCGCTCTGGCCTTGCCTGCTCCATCAACTTGAAGCCTTACGGTCAGCGCTCCGAGCTCTGGCGGATCAAGTCGGATATCGAACTGAGTGCGGCCCTGCGCGGCCTGCCGGACAATCTCTACCGCGAGCGCATTCATAGGAACGGCGTTCCCCGCCAGTGTCGACGGTGCTCCGGGCAACGATGATAGTCCTAGCCCTTGTTGGGTAGGTTGTTGGGTCTGGAGAATCTGAAGTAGCTGCGGCCCGTCATTTTGGTTGGTGAGATTGGTCTGGTTTGAAGGGTTCAAGAGCTCCATACCGTCAAAGGTATCGGAGTTGGCTGCGGACCAACTGGTAACCTCGGCAGACGTCTGTCGACTGGTTTGAGAGTTGGAGTTGGCTGCGGACCAACCGGTAACCTCTGCAAACATCTGTCGACTGGCTTGAGAGTTGGAGTTGGGTTCGGGTTGCACGGGCGCTTTCGGCTCCCCAGCAATCAGGTTGCCTGACGCACCGGTACTTGTCACGGAGACCGGTGCTTCGCTGCCTTCCACTTGCGTCAGTTGGGCGCCGGAAAGTGGAGTTCTAGCTTGGGCGCGCTCAAGAGGTTGGGTTTGGCCGGTTAGATTTCCTGGCAGGAATGCGTTCTGCCAATCCGTTACCGGCGACCGGCGTTCAACTGGCGCAAGCTTTGCGTACAGATCGGCGAGTGCTCCGGAACCGGACAGGTTGCCTGGACTGACGTCAAGGCTTGCCACCGTTGTTTGCCCAAGTGAGCCACTGGTTACCGGTATCGCCGGCAACTCTTCTACCATCGTGAGCTCGTCAACCTCGGTTGTTTGGCGCTCCAAAGTCCATGCTGAGACGCGTTCCTCTGCGGGGGCTACGGGTTCTGCGAGGCCTTCCTCTACCGCTTCGGCACCATCAATTTGCTGCTCGGTCTGTGTTTCATCGATGGATAGTTGTTCAAGCGGAACAACCGGCTCAATGCGCAACATTGGCTCCTCTATCGCCGTGCTCTCCACTTGCTCGGGTAAAGATGGTGCGTCGTTGATTTTGATTTCTTGTTGAAGGCTCTCGTCAAAAGCTCGTTGATGTGGTGGATCGCCACTGACGCCGTTTTCGGCCGAGCGCTGGCCGCCGGAAGAGAAGTCCTTGGGTCCAGCCGGAACCTGCAGCAATGTCGGTAATGGGGATGGAGCAGACAAATCAGAGGCCCTCAAAAGCGCAACGTACGCGTCAGCTTTCAATTGCCGTGCCAAGATCTTTCCTTCGTGAAATCAGGTCACTACGGTAATCCCTGGACCTCAACCACCTGCTTCTCGGCAGGCATTGCCTAGCGCTGGGACAAATCTGCCTCCCACCGTTTGCCCCAAGTGCGATAGTTGGCTAGATACGCCTTTATTGTACCGATCTTGATAGCGAGCACAGCGCGCTCATGAAGCTTCATTTGCCTGGAAACCCGGATCCGGCTGCCACGCGTGTCGTGGTGGCCATGTCTGGCGGTGTCGATTCCTCCGTTGCCGCAGGGCTCGTTCGGCGGGCGGGCTACGACACGGTCGGAATCACCCTACAGCTCTACGATCATGGGCAGGCGCTCAAGAAAAAGGGCGCTTGCTGCGCGGGGCAGGACATCCACGATGCACGAAACGCCGCTGACCGGCTCGGAATTCCGCACTATGTGCTCGACTATGAAAGTCGTTTCAAAGAGCAGGTAATCGACACCTTCGCCGATGCGTACATGACAGGCGAAACACCGATCCCCTGCGTTTCGTGTAATCAGACCGTCAAATTCTCAGACCTGCTTGCGACTGCGCATGAACTGGGAGCGGCTGCCCTTGTAACCGGGCACTATGCAGTTACCCGTCCGGATGCCGCGAGCGGGCATATGGCGATGTATCGCCCCGCCGATCTGGCGCGTGATCAAAGCTACTTTCTTTTTGCGACGACACAGGAGCAGCTGGATTACGTCCGCTTTCCTCTTGGCGATCTGACCAAAGATGAAACGCGCCAGATCGCAATGGAAATGGAACTGGACGTCGCCAACAAGCCGGACAGCCAGGACATCTGTTTCGTCCCGAACGGGTCATACGCTGATATCATCGCCAAGCTGCGGCCGGAGGCTGCAGAGCCGGGTCCGATTGTTCATGTGGATGGGCGGGAGCTTGGGCGTCACGATGGCATCATTCATTACACTGTTGGTCAGCGCCGCGGGCTGAAGGTTGCAGCTGGCGAACCCCTTTATGTTGTGAAAATTGATGCTCCGCGTCGGACGGTCGTTGTCGGGCCCAAAGCTTCACTTGGTGTGACGCGCATACTGTTGAGAGACTTCAACTGGATTGGTGGGCAAACTGCGCAAATACAGCGGCAGCTTGTTGCCCGGGTGCGGTCCTCTCGGCCACCTCAACCTGCCACTTTGCGGATCGAGGATGGAGTGGCTGTCGTCGATCTTGCTGACGGCGAAATAGGTGTTTCTCCCGGACAGGCGTGCGTCTTATATGCTGACGATCAGCCTGGTGCGCAGGTGTTAGGCGGCGGCTTTATAGACAAGACAGTGGCTTGCTTCGAGCGGGCGGCGGCGGCCTAACGTATGCGGGCAAGTTGAGGTTGACGCAGCGGGTGGCGATCCATATACGCGCTGTTCGTACATAGGGCGTGTTGTTACATGCTTATGCGTGGCGGAGTAGCTCAGCAGGTTAGAGCAGCGGAATCATAATCCGCGTGTCGGGGGTTCAAGTCCCTCCTCCGCTACCATTTTTTCTTATATATTGCAGATGGTTAGATGTTGTCCCCTGCGGGCGCATTCGCGCGTGGAGCGTCCGGGGTTGCATTCTGGGTTTCAGAAGCGTGCGCTTGGATGCGATGGTTTGCAAGTTGCTGGCCAAGGTTGCGGCAGGGCGTCACTTCTTGGCACGAGTACTTGCAGGGCCAACACTGAAGACTGCCACAAAATCCTGCAATCGCCCTTTGTTGGACGGGGCGGCCCGGCTACAGAAGACTGAGAACAACAGTGGACACAGCGCCACCAAGTAGCCGAGTGGGCATCAATGGATAACGCAAGAAATGAGTATAGCGAGTTTGTCCTTTTCTCAGAGGACGAAAACAACGCACTTGATCACCGGAGTGAGACCCGTGAGGTAAGAGGTAAGCCGACCACTTATGTGAACTGCCTCGTCCGAAACAAGGCTGTTCAGCTAAAGCCCGAAGAGCGGACCCGCCAACTTTGGTTGGCTCGATTGATTGACCAATACGGCTATGCGGCATCTCGTATTCAAGTCGAGTATCCCATCACATTTGGGCGCGACAGCTCGAAGCGCGCGGATATCGTGGTCTTTGATGCAGACCGCCCAACCGTCCCCTACATTATCATCGAAGTGAAGGCTTCCAAACTACGAGACGGCAAAGAACAACTGCGCTCTTACACCCACGCTACAGGCGCGCCTTTAGCGGTATGGAGTAACGGCATTCTGGCCGAAGTCTGGCATCGCAAGAACCCCAACTACTTCGTTCCCATACATCACCTGCCACAGGCGGCGCAGACGATTGAAGATATCGTCGATCAACCCTGGACCATTCAAACCCTCATCGACAAAGAGAACGAGCGGGAGCGCGAAGGGTCCAAAGCTCGATCACTGCGCGAATTGATCGTGGACATGGAGAACGAAGTGCTGGCCAATGCTGGCGTCGATGTCTTCGAAGAAGTGTTCAAGCTCATCTTCACCAAGCTGCACGATGAGATGACATCACACCGTAAAAGGGTGCCACTCCGTTTTCGAAACACCAATACTGCGGCCCAACTCAAGGAGAAGATCCAGGGTCTGTTCAACGAGGCAAAGCAGGAATGGCAGGGTGTGTTCCTTGATGATGAACGCATCCGTCTTTCACCTGATCATCTGCAAGTCTGCGTCGGATCATTGGAGGAATGGAAACTTTTCAACTCGAACCTTGATATCATCGACGACGCGTTCGAATACCTCGTGGGTAAGTCTTCCAAGGGAGAGAAGGGCCAGTATTTCACTCCTCGTTGGGTTATCGACATGTGTGTGAAGATGCTCAATCCGCAAGAGCAAGAAACTGTCATCGACACTGCTTGTGGTTCCGCCGGGTTCACCGTGCACACCATGTTCCATGTATGGCGGCAGATCTATGCAGACATGGGTTTGCCCGAAACTGACCTCTTCACAATGGAGGAAAAAGAACCGCGCGCAATCGATTACGTGCGGAAGAATGCTTTCGCCATCGACTTCGATGAGAAAAGTGTACGCGTTTCCCGGTGCCTCAACCTTATTGCAGGGGATGGCCAGACCAACGTCCTGCACTTGAACACACTTGACTGGACGAAGTGGGACGAGACCGTTCAGCAGGAAGACTGGCGAGACGCCTACAACGATGGCTGGAAGGGGCTACGGCGACAGCGCAACAGCAAAGCTAAGGGTGACTATCGCGACTTCAACTTCGATATCGTGATGGCCAATCCACCCTTCGCTGGTGATATCAAGCAGTCGGACATGCTTTCCCCGTTCGACCTGGCCCACAAGAAGACGGGCAAATTGGAACGCTCAGTGGGCCGAGACTTGTTGTTCATCGAACGCAATCTGGACTTCCTAAAACCGGGCGGGCGCATGGCCGTCGTGCTACCTCAAGGACGCTTCAACAACTCATCAGACCAGCGGGTGCGCGAGTTCATAATGGAACGCTGCCGCATCCTCGCCGTGGTAGGTTTGCACCCCAACACCTTCAAACCGCACACCGGCACAAAGACGAGCGTTCTTTTCGTGCAGAAATGGAACGACGATCCTTCAGTGGGGCCGCTTTGCCAAAGGGCGGGGGACTACAACATCTTCTTCGCCACGCAGCAGGTGGAAAGCGTCAACAACTCGGGCGAGAAGGTCTATGTGCGCCGAGATGACGGCACACTGATGCGCGACACGCATGGGCACTTCATCGTCGCCCATGACCTCTACAATCACGAAGGGCTGACGCAGGACGGCATAGCCGAAGCCTTCCAAGAGTTCGCCGCGCAGGAGCAGTTCAGTTTTTTTCGCCACGCCCCTTCGACAGCGGCCGCCTAAGCACACTGTTGGAGGGGCTGGAAGCCTCAGTACTACCCTTCTCGGAAGTGAAGTCGGACAATCGCGATATCCGCATCGATAGCCCCTACTTCTCTCGTGACGCGCTTGCGGCGGATGCTCTGATCGCGAGCCGGAACCCAGAGAAGGTCAACGACATCGCTTCCGACGTGCGTAGCTTCGGCGCGTATGCGCTTACAAACGAGTTCGAATATCAGGATGAGGGCATCCCGTTCCTGCGGGGAACAAATTTTGCTGGTGATTTTATCAACTTCGCCGATGTGCTTCGCATATCGCCGGAGGCCCACACTCTATTGCATAAGTCAGAAGTGACCCCCGGTATGGTCCTTCTGTCCATGTCAGGGAGTGTGGGAAGCGTGGCAGTCGCGCTCGATACTTGGGAATATCCCGTCAACTCCAATCAGGATATCGCGAAGATCATTCCGGCCAGCGTTTGCCCCTTCTATCTGGCCGCTTTCTTGTCTTCATCATTCGGTCAAACACAGGTCGACCGCCTGCCGGTAGGCAGCGTTCAGCAGCATATTTTCCTATGGATGATCGAGCGCATCAGTGTTCCCCGCTTTTCAACGGCCCTTGAGGAAAAGGTGGGGGCGCTAGCGAAGGATGCCTATGATCGGAACGAAGCTGTCGGGCAGTTCTTCACTCAGGCCGAAGAAACTCTGCTTGAGGCGCTTGGGCTGGCGGACTGGACGCCACCGGAACCGCTCAGCTACTCCGCCCGCGCCAGTAACGCCTTCGCCGCCGGGCGCTTGGATGCGCAGTATTTCATGCCCACCAAGGAGCAGGTTCGGCAATCGCTCGCGGCGCTTCCGGGGCAGGCGCTTGGCGACCGCGTGGACAGCATCCGCGACATGTTCGTGCCCGACCGTGCGCCACGTGAGAAGCTGGTCCGTAACTACGACGTAACCAATGCTCTGGTGCCGTTGCTGGACGCCGAGAAGGAACCGCAGGCCGCAGGCGAGATCGGCAGCGTCAAGAAGAGCTTCAAGGATGGCGATGTCGCGATATCCCGGCTGCGGGCATACCTGCGGGAAGTGGCCGTGGTGCGCACGGGTGACGACATACCCTCGGTCGGCTCGTCCGAGTTCATCGTGCTGCGTCCCAAGACGGGACAGGCCAATATCTCCCCTGAAACCCTCATGGTGTTCCTGCGTGCGACCCCGGCGCAGACCATCTTGAAATGGTGTCAGGACGGCTCACAGCACCCACGTTTCAGCGAACGGGATTTGCTGTCGATCCCCGTGCCGGACGCGGTGGCCGGTGTCTCTGACCAGATCACAACCATCGTGCAGGACGGCTTCGCCGCGCGCCACAAGGCCCGTCAACTTCTCGAAGCCGCAAAGCGCGCCGTCGAGATCGCCATTGAAGAAGGCGAAGACGCGGCGATGGCCTTCCTCGACGAAGCAGAGGGGGCAGAGTAATGGCGCTTCCTCCCCACGCTCAAGAATGGATGAACCGGGCCGAAATCGACTACATCGGTCCGTTTGTTAAAGCATGGGCCGCATTCAATGCATGGTATCGGCACGACAGCGGCGAGACCACGGAACGCGCGATGCTCAACTTTGCGGTGCGCCACCACAACAGCCGACTACGCCGCCGGGTCCTGCCTTTGCTTGATAACGGCAACGGAACGGCCGAAGCGGAACGGCTTAAGCTGGCTGTCTGCGACCTGCAACAGATGCTTGATGCCATCCACTTCGAAGTCACTCCCAAGGGTCGTCGAGAGCGGGTGTCGCTTAGGCAAGTTTGCATCAATCCGCTTGTCGGCTGGCGCAGTGATGAGACGGAACGTAGCGGGCAGAGATACACCGCGCGTAAAGCTGGCGGACAGTATGAAATCACTGTTGTGTCGATCCGCACCGGGCACGTGAAACTGCAACACACGCAGCCAAGCTACGACCCAAACGAGATTTACGCACTGCCTGCGTTCAATGACGCTTTGTCGGAACCACAGCGCACCACCCTTCGCCAGTTCTACGACGCTTGCAACCCGCGCCCAATGATGGACCTTGTTCAAGGTAGTGGTCCGGCTCTGGATATGTCGACCATGCAGTTTCAGTGTACAGCTGAAGACCTTTTGGCTGGGCTGGTCGAAACGCTTTACGCCATGCGGAACGCCCTACTTCACGGCGAAGTCGATCCAGACGAACAGGTCTTGGCCTGCTACGAACCTGCCTATCGGATCGTCTTGTGCTTTCTTGAACGCATTCGGTAAAAGAAGCTCGGTTGAATGTGTCCGAGAGGCAGCTTGATTGATCCGCTGGAAATCACCGTCTTACGCTCAATCGGGCTTGCTGGGACATTTGCTGCAGAACAACAAGCGAAGCCGAAGCACCCGGAAGATTACGCGCGCCGGATGTCCGGGTGAAAAGACGGATAGGCCGTCAGAAGGGTGATGGATAAACTCTACCGTTTGTCGTCGGACAACGCTCGTGGATCTAGTCGTCGATGTTCAAGTTGAATGCGCCGTCCTGTCGTGCATCTGAGCGCTCACCTGCCGCACACTGCTTAAGCGCGGCAGGCAGTGACGGCGGCTGGGTTGTTAGGCCTTGGCAGCGAACAGCGCACGCGCTTCCTTCTCCCCAGCCGATCCTTTGACCCAGCTCCACGGGGCACGCGGTTTGTGCAGCTTCGCCAGTTCGGGGTGCTTTTTCGGTTCACGGGCAGCAGCACGTAGGCGTTCACGGGCCTCCCTGGGGTCAAGCTTCAGTTCGGTGCAGAGCTGCTTGAGGGTGATGATGTCAGCCATTGATCGTCTCCTTGGTTGGTTGGACGATCATTCTGATAAGATGACCTCGGAAGCCTTGTCAGGGAAAAGCCCGTTGGGAGAGCGAGTGATGAACTCAGAGCAACAGAAAAAAGAAACTGAGCGAGTGCACCTCAATCACTTTTTGTGGGCATTCCGGCAGGTAACGGCAGAGGAAGTATTCGACATCATAGACAACGAAACTCCTGATTTCATTGGCAGAGACACCAGGGGCAGGCGAGTTGGGATCGAGTTGACGAGGCTAAAGTTTGATCCTCGAGATATGAGCCACCGGCGTATCATCGAAGGAGAAGAATGGGCCGATGACGAAGACGTCTTTTGGGAATTGCTGCGGTTGATCGATACGAAAAGCCGCAAATTAGCAGCTAAGTCATGGTCGGGGTGCGATCGAAAAATCCTGGTGATCGTGCTAGAAGACGTTCCGATCGAGTCATTCGTGCATACGACTGACACCGATGAGCCAGACGACGCAGGCTTTGACGAGATTTGGCTGGCGGACGCCACAAAACTCGACGCGTTCTACGGCTTCGATTTGTTGCCGATCGTTCATTCGTCGTTGTCGGGCATTTTTCCTGTTGCATCGAAAGACAGGAAACCTTTCGGCTGATCAGTGCCACTCGCTAGCGAGCATGCTGGTTAGATTATCGACGTCTCATTGAGACGACGGCCTCGGCCTGCGCAATAGCTGCCTTCAGGTCATCTTCGTTCATCACATGGGCAACGGCCTGTAGTCGCTCCAACAGCGTTTCTCTTGCGCCTTTGGCCTGCGTGTGATCGGCAAGGCTTAGAAGATCGTTCGGCGTCGACTGCAGCACTTCAGCGATTTTTAGCAGCATGGCCAAATCTGGCTCATTTCGGCCACTTGCGTAGTGCGCGTATCGGCGTTCGCTCAACCCAGCACGACGCGCTACCTCCGCGTTCGATAGCCCAAGCTCTTGCGCCCGACGTTTCAGGTTGTTCGCGAATATCTCCATGCGGAACAAAATGTTCCTGACGGCCTGACTGCGTCCATGTAGGATACGTTCTGTCTAACCAGAACAAATCCTGTGGCTACCAGATGCTTGTGCTATTCGAGTTCGTCAGTTCGCATCCAATGGTCGTCTTGGTTGCTGGCGTTTTTGGGCTGGTGGGTCTCTGGCAGCTCTGGCGCTTTCGCCTCAAACCCCTCTTCATCCCGAAGGCCGATATCGATCGCATGGTCGATGCATTGATCGCCGAGCATGGCGAACGCGCTGAGGATGTAGCGATGATGGAGGAAGATCGCGCATGGCGTCGGAGCGAGGCGCTGAAGCAAGGCATCTGGCGACGTGTTCGCCGTGAGCTATGGCGCAGGTATGAAGCTGGCGAGTGGGAATAGCGTCTGTAACCAATCCAGCCGGGAGACGGGCTTAGGCGCGTGCGGCAGCGTTGCGTAGGCTCTTTTCGGCGAGCAGGAGAGCCAGTAGCGCCATTCGCACTGATTTCCGAGGTTCACCTACCGGCGAGCGCCTTAGCGCGCCTCCTGGGATGAAAATGGACGTTGCTCCTCTGTGGCGCTGTCGGCTCGCGTCCATGGGCGCTGGACGGACTCGACCGACGCCGGATGCATCCCAAAATACCCATTTTGCTACCCAACCGACACCCAGGACAGGTAGCCCCAGGTGATGGCCAGACCGGACCTATTGATCGGGTTGCCTAATTCGCGGTGCCCTCGATTTCGATAGGCTGATCATTAGTCAGCGTGTCGGTCTTGATGGTCATGACCTGCTCACCTGAGAGCGCTGGATGTGATCAACCACAGGGGGATGGGGGAGGGCGTTTTTTTAATCGCGACCTCCCTAGGCGCGGACAAGCAGGCATATCGACTGCTAAGGTTTTGGACCTGTAGCCGATTGTGGTTGTTCACAATGATCCTTCATGCACATTTTTGAGAGACTGCATGTGCCTCATCGGCTGGAGCGCTCACTTGTTCAAAAGGGATGCGCATGACCGAGTTCTGAACAAGTGGGCACAAAAAAACGCCCGCCTAAGGTGACGGGCGCTAATGCAGTTGGTTTTCCAGGGTTACGGCAGCGACCATACAGATCGTCCCTTTTCTGCGCGGCGTTTGATGATGTTCATATCATCAGCTGCACGCCTCAAGGTTTCCGATGATATTGATCTAGCCTCTGCCGCCTGGAGGAGTTTGCGCTTTTCAACTGGGCCTTTGGACAAGGCTTCGCGCAAGAACTCCTTGGCAAAGTCACGTTCCTCACTTGGTCTGCCGACTGTTCCCGGCTGTTTAAACAGAAGGTCATCTTTGGTGATGTCCGGGTCGACCTCGTGCCACTTCACGACGGGTGGGCGCCCTTTTTTCTGACTATGCAGTTCGAAGACGATTGTTGGACCTTCTTCCGAATAGTTGGCTTTTGCATGCGCGATGGCTCGTTTCGATGGATCATACGGGTGTATGCCCAGGATGAGGCCAGACCGGACCCGTGCGGAGATGGCAATTGAGCCAATGCCCTGGTGCATTGCGTTGTCCGCGCGGGCTTTGCGCAGATGCCTAACAATCAGAATAGAGACATCATATTCGCGGGCGATGAGGTCCAGCTCGACCATAAAACGCATCGTGTCGTTGGCTTTGTTCCCATCGATGCCAGCATCCATGTAGGCGATAATCGGATCAATAACGACCAGCACAGGCCGATGCGCTTCGATCTCCTGACGCAGCATCATCATGCCGTTGGCATCCAGGGTGAAGGCCTTTTCTTGGTAGCGGACCTTCGAAACGTCAGCACCGTTTTCCACCAGACGCGGTTTTAAGACCCTCGCTGGGTCGTCCTCTGCGGATAGGAAAAGAACGCCGCCTTGCTCAATGCTCTCCAAAAATGGCGGTGGCTTACCCGTCGTCACGGCTGCTGCAAGTGCTGCAGTAAAGGTCGACTTTCCTTGGCCCATATTGCCGTCGAGCACGGTGGTTGTCCCTTTCACAACGTAGGGGTCGGCGAGGTACTGAACCTCTTCCTCTTCGACATCGACGAGGCTGCCGAAAGCATCTTCAAACCCAGCTTGGTAGTTGCCGATGCTCTGCACAATCTGACTGACTTCAGCCCCATCTAATGGAGGGCTGCATATCTGTTGGTTGAGCGTGCCGAGGACCCGCTCGAGCCCCATTCCACCAAGGCCCTTATGCCGGAAGTACCCGGCATAGCTTGCAAGCGCACTGTTGCGGCCGCCCTTGGTGACGACACCGGACTGATCGAGATTGACCGTTGCGGACCGCTTTGGCCTCAAACCGTTAATGAATCTGTTGGGCAACAGCGCCATCTTCGCCGTCGAGCCGGACCTAACCCTGTAGCGTTTGCCAGAATGGTGCTTGCTCGGTGGGGCAACGATGTAGCCAGCTCTGCTATCTTTGATGTCGATCCCGTCTAGGCTTTGGCGCTTCTCGGGGAGCGGCTTACCCGTCCGAAAATAGCGGTGCGTCCCCCTCCCGGTTTGCACTGTGGCCGTTTTTGGAAGGTTTAGCTGTTCGTATGTTTTCCTTCCCGCTGGGCCATCGACATCAAGGGCCACAATGTCGTCAGGAAGTACGACGCCAAGGTTGGAGTCAGGATAGGACTTCAGCACACGCTTAATTTTGGTCTTTGATCGCGTTGCGCTGTGCTGACCGCGAGGGAACTCGGCGGCAATAGGATGCTTGCCCGGCGACTTGCATTGCTTGTTGCCGCATGTGCAATGGCCATTCTCATTGATACCGTGCAGGGCCAACACGTGCGCTCCCGCATCGATCCATGCGCAGGCCGCTTTTGTTTTTGACGAGGACGCAAGATCCCCGTCGATGCGAACGGTGTTCGTCATCGTTGGTCTCCAATTTTTTGTGGGAAATGAGCGGCGGTTAGGCCGCTCTAAGTTTCAGTACTGCGTCCAAAGCCAGTCGCCGCCTACGACGTCCACCTCCGAAAACGCGTCGAACAACACTTCGGCGGTGTATGGTGGAAGGCCGGGTCGGTGAATCAATGAGCCGGGCACATAGAGCAGTTCATCACCGGGCTGCTGGAGCCTGTGGGCTCGAGACAGACCGGCGTTGTCCATAAGCTCGATCATGTCCTGCACCTTCATGGGGTGAGGCATTGAAGCAAGAAACTGATAGGCTGAAACACCGATCGCCCAGAATATTGTTGGGCTGGGGAGGTAGTCGAACGGGTGTTCACCAACGATGGTCCGAAAAGCTAGCCGTGTCCGCTTCGACCGCTTGCCTTTCTTCCAAGGCACAGGATCGAACATGATGTTGTACCCGGAGTCGATGGCCCAGTCGTACAGTACATTCGCGATGGCCATGTCCTTGACTGGGTTCAAAAACCGCTCGGCTTCGATCCCGCCCTTGGGGTTCACGGCACGCACACGAACACGGTTATTGCTGTCGCATTCACCAACCTTCTGAAGGAAGATTTCTGCGTCAACGGACCAGCCTTCCGGCTTAAGGTGCTGGTGGTAGTAATGTTGAATCCACCCTTTGTGGACTGACTTTCTGTAACCATATCCGCCTGATTTTACCTTGTATTCGGTTTCGGAAAGCAGCACGGAAGGTTGCGTGGAACGCATGGTTTCCATGAGGAAACTCCTTGTAAGATAGGTTTTGAAATGGGGTCAGAGGACGCGACTAGAATTCGGCGTAAACGAATTTGTCGCGCTCGCTGATGCGATCCTCACACCACTGAAGGATGAGGTCTCGTGGCCAGGCGACGGTCGTGCCGCCAAGGCGAGCCCGTTTGGGGAAGCGCCCCGCTATCTCCCACCGGATCAGCGTGCTCGCTGAGACCTTGATGCCAAGATCTTTGAGGTCTTTCCGGGTTAGAAATACTGGTTGGGTTTGGATTGATTGGCCGGGCATTGATGTCTCCTGTTTTGAAACGCCTGGAGACAGTTGGGCATGAATCTAATTGGTCGTGGGTGGTTGTTTTCTCTGGTTTTCAACGGGCCGTTCTGCCACCGCAGAACTCCTTAGAGAATCCCGAAATTCCTTCATCTGATCCATCAGGCCGTGCTTTTTTCCGATGATGGGCTCAGCCGACTGTCTAATGAACTGCATATAAGGGCTGTTTTCCGGGTACCGTTTATTCAATCCAACGGTGGTTGGAGCTTTGTAGGTCAGATACACCTTCGATAATCGCTCCACGACATGGAGCAGATACTTTGGTTTAGGAAGCTTTTGCTCGACCAGCTCCAACTCCTGAATTCCCGCTGACGCCAAACGTTCTAGTTTCAGCAGTCTGCTTTCGAGGTCTTTGAGGAAGAGACGTGTGGCGCCAACGCTTTCGGATTGTGGGAGCAGTTGTTGCAAGTCTTGAAGGTAGCCATTTTTCGGATTCTCAAGCCTATGAATCGACTGAAGCAAGGCGTGTGTTGGCACCTGGATATCTTTAAGCAACGAGTCCGCCCTTGATGATGGGTACTCGTCTCGCGCAAATTCGCTGCGATATCGGATGCAACTGGACGCAGCGTCTCTCAGCCGTCGGCGCAGTGTCACAAGCTCACGTGATTGAGACACACCAATGGCCTTACCGATGTCGATGACATCTTGGGTCGAATAGAGATTGTAAGGGTTAGGCGACAGCGATGCTGAAACTCTTCGAAGCTGTCGGGTCGTCAGTCGCGTTCCCATGACTCAATCCCGCAGTGGTTAGAGTTCCAACCCTTTCGGCCCACAACTCCAGCGCCTCGCGTTTTTCATCCAGATAGGCATGACGATTGTAGACGGCGGCGACGCCGGAGACGATCCCCGTCTTATGGTTGAGGATAGCTTCGATAATGTGCGGCTGAACGCGCATCATAGCCATGTTGGTTGCCATGGTTCGGCGCAGATCGTGGAAGCGCCAATCCTCGGCGTCCAAGCCAACAGCCAGATCAAGGCGCTCCTTCAATCGACCGAAGCCCGAAATCGGCGTTTTGCCGTTGGTTGTAAAGACAAGATCGCTGTCCAGAAACCGAGGCACAGACTTGAGGATGTCGATCGCCAAGGGTGCCAAGGGCACGATGTGCGAGGAGGCGTTCTTGGTGCGCTTGGCTGGAAGCGTCCAAAGGCCTTTGTCGAGATCAAGCTCGGCCCATCGCATGCCTGCGACCTCGCCACGGCGTTGGCCGGTCAGGATGAGCAGCTGAAGGAACGCCTCGAACGGAAAGCCTTCGTCGGTCGCAGCATTCAAACACGCCGCTAGTTCGGTGTCCGTCAGCACACGCTCGCGGGCGACCTCCTTTGTGGGAGGCTTCAGAGCAGCCACAGGTGATGTTTCGATGATGCCGCGATCGATGCACCAGTTCATGAGCTTCTTGATCGCAGCCAGCGCCCGGTTCGCCCGTGTCGGTGCGCCATCAGCAATGATCGTATCGAGCACGCGGTGAACGTCGGCGCGCTTGATCTGATCCATGGGCGTTGAGTTCATTGCTGCGAACTTGGTTAGGATGCTCTCGGTGCCCTTCCAATCGCGATTGCGCGGCTTCGCGTGCAGTTCGATGAATTGAGGGATGACCTCGCCAAGGGTAGGTACCGGAGCCTCAGGTGAGCCAGCATCGCTTTTTTCGAACGTACCGATGTCGATGTCGCGCAAAACGTCCCGAGCACGCTCACGCGCGTCTGAGAGCGAAAGGGCCGGGTAGCTGCCAAGCTTGATGCGCCGGTTGCGACGATCAACACGCGTAGAGAGATTCCAGACCTTCCCACCTGTGGCTGACACACGCAGGTGCAGGCCGGGGATCAGGGTATCGCGAGCCTCGTAGCGCTTGCCCGTCGCTGGTGGCAGGCTTTCGATCAGCTTGGTGGTGAGCTTGCGTTTCATGCCCACACCGTAAGACACCAAACATCCGCGTGTCAGGGTATGGTTTGGGGCACGATGACAATGGCGGCACTTATGAAGGCCCGAAAAAGAGGCCGACCTCTACAGCAACTCATTCACAAGCCGGAAACACGTTTGAAGTATTCGCCTATCGAAGGCCGACGTCGGCTTTCAAGTCAAACCTCACAGCGCTGGGGTCTAGCAATTCTGTGTTACCCATGTGACGATGACCGAAGATCGGCGCACTCATCAATATAAACGCGAACTTATTGTGTTTAATAGGATCTTATACTCGATCCAGTGGGGATATTAACAGAATATTAAGGGTAGATATGTTGTAGTTATTCTGAAATTTAAAGTACAAGCAGTTTGGAGTAAAATAGCTATGCGCATTTAGATTTGAAATCGTCGTTTAACTTATTGATAACAAACAAAATTGACCCATTGAAGCAAGCATGTTATAATTTTGAAAAATGGCGGTTTCCTATGGCTTCTCCCGATCTACGGTTTATCAAAAACTTGGAAATGACTCCGGTTTCTGTTGAATATCCAGTATCGTTGTATGCCGTTGACGAAGGTGTACGTGATCGCATAGTTCAAGAAATAAGGTCGTCAGGACAAGCTAAAGGTCAATCTTGCATAGATAATATCTATTTTGACTGGAGAGTTGCTTGGCTTGGAGAGGACCTTCAAGAATTATCTGGCGATGACGTAAGGCCTGATAAAGTAAAGCGCAGAATAGTTGTGGTTAATGAACTAGCCGAAAGCGCTTAACCAAATTGTTCTGCTTGGAACAAAATTTCACCGTCATCAGATTCTATCATCCCCTTTTTGTCCAATTCGAATAAAGAAGTAGTTAGAATTTGGCGTTTTGCGTGCTGTTCAAGAATGTGCTTCCCATCTGATATCTTTTTTAGAAGATCTGTGTATCTATGATAATCATTGACAATCATCCGATACATGACTCCGATTTGCGTGTCTTGGTCACCTAAGTCAGTTACTTTACACTGATAGCTGCTTACATTCTTAATCGCGCTATCCCTTAGACTTGCATGACCTTTGACTATATGATCGCACTTTTCGTGGAATGTATCCCAGGCTTCGTCTGATAAGTTTTCGCGGTTTGTGAGAACAAATAGGAATACGCGGATCGCGGTTTTCCCGCTACGATCGTCGGCAATCCGCGAGTTGACCAGTCCCAACCGTTTCAGCCGAGAGAACTCAACCTGGCTATCACGATCTCTAGATTGAGCAACCTCTAAGAGAACTTGCTGTTTAGTTTTTGCAAATTCCGTTTTTTTGTCACTAAATGTTACATACTTTCGAATATCAATTTTGGATACTCTGGCGGAGAATCTATTTGGATGTATATACTTATCAATTGCGCGATCAATTAATCGTTCATTTCGATTAGAGCGCCAAATGCGAAGCATAAAGTCATGCGTTCCCACAAGTCGGTATAGAGAGTAACCTCTAATGCCCGACATAGCTAGGTTTTTTCTGATTACTTCTTCATCATCATATGGTTGTTCAGATTTTACAACAAAATACACTGGCGTCTCATCTAAGGCCTCGTGTACAGATTTGGCCCAACGATACGTTCGTGGTCGGACCGTGTTTTTAGGTTCCTGCGTGTCTTGAGTCTCACAATGGGCCAAGTTTTGCACGACAAACGCTAAAGTCATGGAACCATCACCTTTAGGTGAAGTACTTTCGAGCATCAGATTTGTCAGCGTGACCAACTGATCGCGACGTCTTTGAGACAGCGTCACATCTTGATCGATCTCTGAGATGTCGAATTCGCGTCGCGCTCGCAATGCACCAACTACTGCGTTCTTACGCTCATCTGGCTTTAGGTTATCAGTGCCCTCTACGAATTTTTTCCCGGTGAGGAACTCATAAAATACTGCGCCGAGTGCATAAATATCTGTTTTTGTCGTCGCACCAATATCACCAGTTAGAAAAGCGATTGGTGAATATTCGGGTGTGCCAATAAATCCGCCAGAAAAACCGAGGCTGGCGTCCATCGAAAGTCCAAAATCCATGAGTTTTGGAGACGGGTAGTTGCCTGCAGAGACATTTAGCAGAATGTTTGATGGCTTGATGTCGCCGTGAATTCTGCCCGCCTCGTGTCCTTCTTTTACAGCAGACACTAGTAGTCGAAGGAATGCGGGAATCTTTTGGTCTTGGCCAATGAGCTCAAACAGGTGTTTTCGTTGCTCTGTTGTTAGGTACTCATCTAAACTTCCGTACGGAAGATATTCCATTGATTGAATGAACAAATCAAACTTGCCATGCTCTGTCTCGTGTGATGGCACGAAACTAGAATCACGAAGGTTCACGACAAAAGGATTTGCCTCAAACTCTCTCCAGATTGCGGTCTCCTTTTCTAAGCGACCCTTCCACTCTATCCAGTTCGCTGTTCCCTTCTCACCTGATGCGATATAGTTTATCCTCACAGCAAAGATGCCATCTTCGGTCTTGAGCGGGGTCGAAGCTTTCCATACTTCAGCCTGGGTACCTGCACTGATGTAGTCAATAAGCTGGCATTGCACGACATCAATGAAGTCATGCTTTTTAAAAAGTGACGAAGGCATATTTTTAACCGGATTCTGCCGAAAAGTCTCTAAACCAGTGCAATAGTCCGCGATGGTCATCGCCTCGAGTATACTCAATTACCTCGAGTCCAAAATCTTCCCTCCAACGGCGACGTTCTACGTGGCTCGTTTCACCTTCTCTAAGTAGAATATAGTGTGGACTTTCTAGATAACGGAATGTGTGTCGAAGATTTTCGATGGTTGAAATCATCTCTTTGTCTCCCATCGAAAACCCAATAAATAACACAGTATAAAGTGAGAATATCGAATCCATTGCCATTCGGTAATCGGACAAATCGTACATTACATTTCGATAGTCCTTCTCCGAGAGAACTACGTTGGAGGGCGTTCTTACGTCCCCGTGAATTTTAAATAGTGTTTGATAACCATTATTACGTGTTCGCTGAAGTGCTTTTATTACACCCACAGATTCCTGATGGGTCTTAACGTCCATGTTTCTTCTTTTAAGACGCGCATATGAGTCCTCTATCAATCGATCATAGTTAGTTGTGATCATTATTGGGGGATTCATTTCGAATAAAATTTCATAGATGGAGAGATCTGCTTCTTCATCGAGTATGATGTCGAATGTCTCGATGAGTACATCTATGTAGTAGTCGCTGGGGAGCACTTCCTTTAGGTGCTCCGCAACTGTAAGGCTTTTTCCAGCGGCAGCGAGCCGGCTCAGGTCCCTGAAATCATGATCCGGTAGGTGCCCATCAGCTTTTGCTTTCGCAAGGAAATTTGATATGAATTCTGCCCACGTGGGGAAGAGGTTAGGGGCTGCGAATTTTGATACACCCGCTCCTATGAATGGGACCATTTTCTTTAGTGACGTTGCTTCCACTAAGCGAGATGGATATCGCATCTAGTACTCCGCGATCATCATTGTGAAATTATCGTGCGGATCTGCAAGCAGTGTTTCTCTTCGGATAGATTTTGTGACGCTTGTGATGTCATTGGCCCAATTCCCAATATTATCAAGTAATTTCGCCTTGGGGAAATAGTCGAGAAAGCCATCTGTCGCAATTCCGATCCGGGTTTTATGTGGCACAGTCCATTGAACTAACCGTGGGAATTGATCGCCTTTCGCTCCAAGAGTATTGGTGACAAGCGACCCGCCTGCTGATGGCTCGGCGACAAAATAATCAGAAACACCATCCTCGCCCACCTTAAATGCAGCGCAATCTCCCACTCCACCGATAGTAATTTCTTGTCCATGGCACACCATACACAGTGCACATGCGCCGGATTTATAAGGATCACCAACGCGTTCCAACGAGAGTTCTTTGATGGCTTGGTTTGAGGCGCCGAGTGCGCGACAGATTGCGGATGAGACTTCGCTTGGATTCCGGAAAACTTTCATATTTGACTTTAGAAAAGCGAGAGAGGTCTCGACAGCTAAGCTTGCGGCTTCATGCCCCAAAAGCATTGACCCCACGCCATCGGCGATAACAGCGACAAATCCATCGCGGAGGTTCTCACTTGAGGACCAAGTAGCGATGGCGTCCTGGTTCGCTGCCCTATGTCGCCCACATTCTGAAAAAAATTCGACAGTCACTAGCTTAATAGCAAGGAATTGTTCCTAAATGTCAAAATAAAAAAGTGCGAAATCATAGGGCAGTGAGTCTACATAGTGTATGGCGTTATCGTGAATTTACATACATTGTATTTCGTCGGAACACCCACAATTCTGGGCAGCGCTATACGGCTAAATTATAATTACCGTTCCTAGTTTACGATTCCAAGCTGCAGGATAGGCGTTCGCGGTGATTGCACTTACCGAATTACGAGATGGATTGATGCGGTACAGCTTTGGGCTCGAACTGGAAAATTGCGGCGCGCTGAAGATTGGCATGCCCCCACCGAGTGGTGCGAGTTGATTGTTATTGCATGACCGGCCTGAGCTGCTACCGGCTTTTGGACCACCCGGCAGGAGATTTTCCGGGGTTATGGCTCAGGGCGGCAATGCCGCTATCGAACCGTTGATCAGCGATATCGGCGGCTTGTTGCCGATGGCGCTGTGTGGTCGCACTTCGTTGTAGTCTCTGCGCCATTCCTTCAGTTTCGACCGAGCATCGTCAAGGCTCATGAACCAATGCGTGTTCAGGCAGTCGGCACGGAACTTTCCGTTGAAGCTTTCGATATACGCGTTATCGGTCGGCTTTCCGGGCCGCGAGAAGTCGAGCACGACGCCTTTCTGATACGCCCACAGATCAAGATTACGGGAGACGAACTCCGAACCTTGATCGACTCGAATGGTCTTGGGATATCCATGCCGTCGACACACGCGCTCAAGTGTCTGCACCACATCCTCGCCTCGATAGCTAAACCGAGGATCGGTTGCTGGTGAGAAGCGTGAGAACGTATCAACGATAGTCAGGATACGGATCTTGCGACCTGTGACGAGTTGGTCATGGACGAAGTCCATCGCCCAGGTCTCATTGCTCACAGTCGCCTCGGACCGATCATCCCTCAGCTTGGCTTTGACCCTTCGCTTTGGCGTCTTGTTGCGCAGTTGCAGCCCCATCTCCTTGTAGAGCCGATAAGTCCGCTTCGGATTGACCTGCCATCCCTCGCGCCGCAGCAGGACATGAATGCGCCGATATCCATAGCGCACCCGCGTCTGTGCAACCTCCTTGATGCGCTTCTTAAGGTCGGCCTGGTCTTCGCCATGCGGTCGATAATGATAACTGGATCGCTGCGCCATCAGCACAAGGCAGGCGCGGCGGACCGAAACGCCCCAGATCGATCTGAGATCATCGACAAGTTCACGACGGAGAGCAGGCCTCAAAGCTTTCGCTTAATGACGTCCTGCAGCATCACTTTGTCCAAAGACAGATCGGCAACTAGCCGCTTGAGCTTGCCGTTCTCTTCCTCAAGCTGCTTCAACCGCCTCATCTCAGACGGCATCAACCCTGCATACTTCTTGCGCCAGTTGGAGAATGTCGCTTCGGCAATCCCCGCCTTGCGACAAACTTTGGCAACCGAAGTCCCTTCTTCGGCCTGCTTCAACACAAATGCGATCTGCGCATCCTTGAACTTCGAACGCTTAATAGAATCCTCCTTCTCCCAAAAACGGGATCATTAATGGAAAATTCCCGCTTCAAATGGTCCAGTTCTTAGGGGGAGGGTCAAGAGAAACAACTTCGAGCCCACGTTCATTACAAGTAGAAGCCACAATTGAGCCTATTGTTCTCTGGTTGGTAGCCTTTACTAAGTCTCTTATCGAGCGAGGTCGGCATGACACGAGGTGACAAAGGTCCGCATCGAGGTGATGCTGCGACCAGCGGGCGCAGACCGGTTGGCCTACTGAACGCCCGTGTTTTGGCGGCTAAAGGTGATGTAACAGTTCAGCTCGGCGATTTGCTGGTCTTCATGGGCTACTTTGGCCTTTGCCTTTATGCTGGGGGTGTGGCCTATGCAGAAGCGTATAACGATGAACTGCGTCTTGCGATCCTGTCGACTGATAGCGTCATTGCTACGGCACAGCTTTATCTACAAGAAGCTATCGGCCTTTTTTGGTCGGGCCTCGGGCTTCTGTTCAGCGTGGCGGTCTTGAGCTATGCTTACGTTCTGGCCCGCTTCGCGCTCAGACTGTGGGCCGGATTGGCGCTTGTGATAGGAACATTTTGTTTGCTTTTCCTATTTTGCGTCGTCACAGGCGCCGTCCAGGGTCGCTCAGCTGCAGATACGGCATTTTTGCGAAGCGGCGATAATCCCCTACCGGTGATCAAGGCAGCCAGAGTAGATGGCCTCGATCTCGACGATGGCAGTTACCGTCTGCTGCATGATAGCGGCAGCCATTTGTTTGTCTTGCAGCCGACGGCTGAGAGAACTTCCCTTCGACAGATCCATTCTCTTTTGAAGGAGAATCTGCCAACTTATGAGGTGATACTGCCATGAAAGCACTGCTCTTGTTCTTTTTGAGCGCCTTACTCGTCAGTGCTCCGGCGAAAGCGGATATCTTCTATTTTGAAACCGGGTCTTATTATGGGGAAAGGGATATAAGATGGCCTGGCAAGCTCATATCTCTCGATGCGGTTTCGGGGCTTTTGACCTTTCGCTACATCAATGGCGGCGTGCCAGTAGACATCGATGTGCATGTCACGCGGATCTATTCGATAACATTTGATGGGCTCGATAATTATGATGAAGAATTTCCACCGACGCGCCGCCCTCTGACAGAGCCGCTGCCAACTGGGTTAACCGCACGTGATCAGGTGGTAGAGCTAGAAAACACGAGCTTCCTGGGTGACGATATCCCGAACAACATCAGAATTCGTCCGAACCGAGACGCTCGTCATCTGTCGCTTCGAGGCGCACTTGTGAGGCATGATGGTCAGCTGGCGACACTGTCAGCATGGACCACCGAGAGGTCATTCTCAGACTTTGATCTGAGTGCGCTCGCCCTGCGCAGCTGGATCCGTGGACGCTAAGCGATGGGTGTCAGCTTGAAACTGGTCTGCCGACGTTTCATTTTCATGGGAGGAGGCCGTGCCAACAACTCGTGACGAACGGCTTATGGGAGCCGCGTTTCGCAAAATCCATCCAAAGCTGCGCATGGTGGCCAAAGCCTTGGACAATGTGAATTTTCGCCGATCAGAACAATGCGCCGCAATGGTTGCGCCAACCATAAAGGCCGAGACGGAAGCCGGGCTCCACCCGTTCGAACAACGAGTTGCTGGTGAGTTGCCTAAGACGAAGCTGAAGACGCCGAAAATCAAAGAGGTGAGCGACAGCGTCGAAGTGAATACGTTTGTTACCTATTTCGGCGACGGCGAACACGCGCCTGAACGTCGAATGGCGGCGAAGAAGATAAAGCTGAACGAGCTGCGTAATCTTGCAGACAATGATGATGTGGCCTTTATCGAATTGGGGGAGCCGCTAAAGCACCCGGACTCAATGGTCTCAACTGGCTCGGTCTCGCCGCCGTCATTGAATGGAAGAAACATCCCAGGACGCGACAGCGGCGGCCGCGATGTCCTTATTGGGATCATCGATGTAGGCGGGTTCGATTTCTCCCATCCCGACTTCACGCGGACAGACGGACAGCGGACCAAGACCCGGTGGGTGAGGATTTGGGATCAGCGTGGCGGCTTGCGGCCAGCGCCGCCGGGCTTTGGCTACGGCTCGGAGATCCGTCAAGAACATATGGAGGCGGCACTAAACTCAGAGGTGTCGTTGCCAGCTTGGGCACTGGAGCCTCAGTCGCAGATGGTGCCCGAGTCGCATGGTACGCATGTCGCCAGTATCGCTGCTGGAAACCGCGGTGTATGTAGAAATGCACTGGTCGCCGGCGTTTTGATTGATTTGCCAGACGAGTTCGCAATGGACCGGCGCAATTCATTCTACGATTCGACGCGTGTCGCTGAGGCCGTCAGTTATTTGTGCCGGTTGGCAGCTGATATGAACCGCCCGGTGTCGATAAACGTGAGTCTAGGTACCAACAGCGGTGCACACGACGCATCAAATGCCGCGAGCCGCTGGATTGACCATGAACTCGCGACGCCGGGGCGCGCGGTGTGTGTCGCGGCAGGTAACGCAGGACAGCAGGCACCGGCTGGGCCTGGCGACATCGGCTTTGCGCTCGGTCGTATCCACACCTCAGGTCGAATCGCCGCACGCGAGTTAACGCGTGATGTCGATTGGATCGTGGTGGGGAATGGTATTGCCGATGTCTCAGAAAATGAACTGGAATTGTGGTACAGCGGAGCCGACCGATTTGCAGTCTCGGTCACGCCACCGGGCATGGCGACAATTGGTCCAATTCGGCCGGGAGAATATGTACAGAATCACAAGCTGCCAGGCGGCAGTATGCTCAGCATCTACAATGAGCTCTATCATCCAGCTAATGGTGCAAACTACATTGCCATTTATCTCAGTCCGTTCCTGAAGCCAGACAACCCCGTGGTCGGGGTGCCGCCTGGCAAATGGCGTGTGCGGCTCCATGGTATCGAAGTCAGAGACGGTCGTTACAACGGCTGGATAGAGCGCGATGACCCCCGACCACGTGGCGTTGTTGGCGACCAAAATTACTGGAATTTCCCCTCCTTCTTTGCGACTTCGTCAAATGTTGATTCGAATTCGGTTAGTTCGCTGGCTTGCGGGCATCGGATCATCTCTGTAGCCAACCTCGATATGGCGAACGACAAGATTAATATCAGTTCTAGCCAAGGTCCGACGCGCGACAATCGTCACAAACCGGACGTCGCAGCGCCGGGAACGGACATCGTGGCCGCCAATGGCTTTTTCGGTGACGGCGATGAACCGTGGATCGCGATGACCGGGACGAGTATGGCCAGTCCATATGTGGCTGGGGTGATAGGGCTCATGCTGGAGGCCGAGCCGCGACTAACCTCGGCACAAGTAAATGGGATCATCCAGAGAACGTCGCAACCGCTCTCAGGCGCAACCTTCGACTGGGCGACCGATGCCGGCTATGGCGTTCTCAACGCTCGGGCCTGCGTCGAGGAAGCCGCGCGTATGCACGCAAGAACGAAGATCGAGCCATGAGGGTCAGAGCATTCGAAGGCAATTCCGGCGACTCCGTGCTTCTGACGAGCACGAGTGGCAAGAATATTCTGGTCGACGGCGGTCTTGTGAAGCGGCAGTTCGGGACAGTCCTGAGCTACCAATTCAACGTTGCGCCTGAACTCGCAAAGATGAGGGACCAGGGTGAGAGACTTGATCTGATTTGCGTCAGCCATGTGGACCAGGATCACATAGGTGGCATTCTCGCAATGTTGAACGACGAGTTTGACTGGCGTGTGCACGACCACCAGGTAGCACAGAACCTTAACCCAGCGGAGCCAGAAGGGCTGAGAGCGCCTGAGATCGACGGCATCTGGCACAACGCGTTTCAAGAACAGGTCGGACAGAACCGGGGCGACCTAGAAGTGGCACTTCTCTCGGCGGCCTCGAATGCTCTGGCGAGTGGAGGCGGTCCGCTAAGCCACGGCCGCGACCTTTATAGCCAGCTTGCCAATAGCCTAAAGGAGGCGGCGCAAGTGTCGCGTCGCATCGGTGCAAAACAGCTCGATATTCCGCTGAACGAGGAATTTGGCGGTAAGTTGGTCCGCCGTCATTCTCGGTCAGTGCCGATCGAGCTTGGCGACCTGACACTGACGGTTCTCGGGCCGACCACAGAGCGGCTGACTGAGCTGAGAGAGAAGTGGAACAAATGGCTGACATCAAGCGATACCAGACACCAGATTAGGGACGTCCGGCGCGACGCAGAACGCGACGAGCAGCTGCTCTTGAGGGAGGGCGTTCGCGCTCTTCTGGGGCTGTCGGGGCTCGGGCCGGAAGTCGGCGACCGAGATGACGTGACGGTTCAAAACGTCTCATCGATCGTGATGATTGTTGAAGAGGATGGTAAGCGCGTTCTGTTCACAGGTGATGCTCGTGATGATCACATTCACGAAGATCTCATGGCGACCGGTTTCACCGACGGTGACGATCATGTTCATGTCGATCTGCTGAAAGTGCAGCACCATGGTAGCGAGAACAATTTCTCGCTCGGCTTTGCTCAGAAGGTAACAGCGGATCACTACCTGTTCTGTGGCAATGGTGGGCACCACAATCCAGACCGAAGAGTGGTCAGAGAACTGCTCGACGCGAGGGTCGGTCCGGCGTCAATACGAACGCCGCACGTCGATTCCAACAGGCCGTTCAAGTTGTGGTTCACTTCGGACGGCTCCACATTTAGGGCAGACCGTGAGCACATGCAGAAGGTTAAGAAGCTGGTAGAAGACAAAATTGAGGGGTTTCCGCATGCATCTGCGCACTTTTCAAAAGAAGCCTTCTTCGACATTCATCTGTGACTTTTCCAAGTGGGTTATTCAGATCCTTGTAGTGTGCCTTGCCTCTCAATCGCGCAGCGGAGGTTCATCAAACGGCTTCCGTCGCTCGCTCAGCAAAGTGCGTACTTGGAACGCGAAGGATGGACCTTCGCGAAGTAATCGAGAAAGTTCTTCGGTGTCCTGCTGCTCTTGCCTGCGAAGCCGGGCGGCAATTTTTATGCAATACAGGCGAGCTAGTGAGGCTGCATCTTTGGCTTGCGCTTTCGGTGCTCGTCTATCCCGCTCAGTATTCGAGAATGCCAATTTAACCTTGCACGCTGGGTTTCACATGGGAGTCAAAATCGGTGCGCTTGTTTGGGCCGTGCCGTAGTCGTCTGAGATGGCTTGGGGACCATTTCCCAAACGATGGCAATCAGTCCGTGGGTTGGTTTGAATAACGGTGGGGCAGGGTGCTTGGTGTCCCAGCCTCAATCATAATCCGCGTGTCGGGGGTTCAAGTCCCTCCTCCGCTACCATTTTTAATCTAATGATTTGAATGGCTTACTTTACTCGAAGCCGATCCAATCTAGTCGCTCTTGTCGCATTCATGTTGCGACTGGCACGCACTGATTTTCAACGGTTTTCACTGGCACTCGGCTAGCCGACGCGACATAAAAGCGACATGATCTACGCTTCGTCGGACAGCGTGGGGCCTAATTATTGCGGTGAGCAGTCTACAAGTAACGATCAGGTCCCTCGACGCTGATGAAGGTGACCGGATCTACAAAGCAACCGGACTGGTTGTTGATCGCTGGAACCAAGCTGAGGCTTGGCTTGGCATGGTGTTTTCGATTTGCGCCACCCCACACAACCCGCGGGTCGGGCTTCGGATTAATTGGTCCAGTACAAACTTTCGAACGAAGCTCGACATGGCGAGGGTTGGGATACCGGATCGTCTTGCCACGCTGCCAAACTTACAACAGGAGTGGCGCCGCATTGATGGTCGGCTGGATAAGCTTGCGGCCCGCAGAAACAACGTTGCCCACGGCGTTGGCGTAACGGTGCAGATAGAAGGCTAGGTCGATCCGGTGATCGGCTTAATTCCTCGCAACAAGGACCTCTACACCAGTGACGGTGAGTACAAGCTCATGGACAAGTTAATGCGCCCAAAGCAGGTCGAAGACCTGTCAGTCGAGGTTGCGCAGATCGTCAATTCCCTTGGCGATCTGTATGCGAATGCGCACGAAGCTCTGCGCTCAAACGCTCTAAGCAAGCACTAATGCGCACACGGAAGCTTTCTTTAGAAGGCAAGCCCGGCTCGTAATAATCATCGCCGCTTGGCTGACCGCACAAGCCTTCCTCCTCGGCCAATTCAGTCAGTCGCTCGACGGCAAGAAAAGCGTAGCTCTGGTCGTCCTGCCCTTTCTGGTCGTTCACGATCGAACCGCCGCTTCCCGGATCGTCTCACCTACCCTGCGGATATGGCAGCCCTTCAGTACCAACCGGCTGCCTCAAACATCGCATCGAGCGCTTCTGGTGCCGCGTCTGGCAGGGGTTTATCGCCGCCCCTCGAATTGACCGCCTCAAGCCATGCCGCGTCCAGGGCAATGATCAGATCGACGCGATGGGGCTTTAGTGGCCAGCGCTTCAGTCTTGCCCAAGCCTCCGTCTCGCAGAACTGGATGGAATTTGGGCGCATCCGCCCATCAGAAGGTGCATTGGATAGTTCCTTGAACATAGCCCAGAAGAGCTTACGAGCTTCGGGAACGCGCACGGGCTTCTGCGTTGCGACGTGCTCCGGGACCGTGGCAAAGAGATTACCTTTCCGGCACATTATCCAACCTTCCCTTGATAGCCCACACTATGATGGTACCTTTAGCATGCGCGAGGGCTGCCACGTGGGCTGGACTGTCTCCGCCGCGGATTTACCCTTTTCGAATGGGGGACCATCCAGGCTAGATACATTCAAACACGCAAGACCAGAATGACAGTGCGCTCGTCAAAGAGGACAAGCTTCAAACCTATGTCTTTGACAGGTAGGGTCGCGCCGGTTGTTTTCATCGCTGGCGAACGTGATGACTGAAGAGTTCCGGTTGCCGCCGGGCGCGCGCTATGTGGCCGAGTTCATTGACCCGCCTGCGCATGATGCCCTGATCGAAGCTATTGACGAGCGACCTTGGATCGAGGATTTCAAGCGCCGCGTTCAACACTATGGCTACCGATACGACTATCGGGCCCGAACCGTTACGCCCGATGCTTACCTCGGACCCTTGCCGGACTGGTCCATCGATCTGTCGGACAGGCTGCATGGTAGGGGTTGGTTCGAACGGTCGCCGGATCAACTGATCGTCAACGAATACCTGCCCGGGCAAGGCATCTCGGCGCACGTCGATTGTGTGCCCTGCTTTGGCGACGGGATCGTTTCGATCAGCCTGATTTCCACGTGCCAGATGGTCTTCAAGGAGCGGAGAACTGATGACAGGCGGGTGGCCGTGCTCGAGCCTCGGTCTGCGCTTTTACTTTCTGGTCCGGCACGCCTTGACTGGACCCATGAAATACCGGCTCGCAAGTCTGACCCTGTCTATGGTCAACGACTGACGCGATCACGCCGGCTCTCGCTAACCTTCCGGACAGTCGAGGTGGAGTAGTGCGGTCGGGCTGCAATTGAGCTAAGGGCGTTGACGGGGCTGAATGCAAAAATCTAAATATATTCCAGGGGCTTGTTCGTCAGGCTTATCAAGTGGTCCGTGATACATGTTCGATCGAACTGGACGTTGGGGAGCGTAGCTGATGTGGCGTATGCCGAAAGACTTTGAGCGCACCTTGAGTAGAAGGGGCTTCGCTTCGTTTTCCCGGATTCCACCCAGCCAAGGGCGATGATAGCAGTCATTTAGGCACTCTGGTCCGCTTACGCGCTGACAAACTGCTCCATGTGTAACAGCCCATCCTGCCATGAGATGGCCGCCGGTCAGTTACGCGCGGTCCCTCATAAGGCCGGCTCTCTCGCGCCAGATTTGGCCAAGCTGTCTTCCCTTCCTGCCCAACGACCCTAACCCCTTCCAATGCCGTTATAGACTACTCGTTCCAGAGGTTGGTGCCGGGGTAAAATTGCGACCAAGCGAACCAGAAAGCTTCATGGCTGCTGAGGTCTTCCCCGCTCGTATCGACGGCGCGAATACCACCGCCCTCTAGCTCCAAGCGGACGCTTTCCGCGACAACTTCCTCGCCAGACAACAAGGCAGCCATGGCGGACGCGCGGCTGAAAGCCCAAGGCGATCCATTAGGGGCGATTACACCGATGATATCTTCATGGACGGGTAAGCGTGGATCGACGTCACCAACCGGAAAGATC
Organism: Pseudomonadota bacterium; assembly: GCA_039024915.1. Lineage (NCBI taxonomy): Bacteria > Pseudomonadati > Pseudomonadota > Pseudomonadota bacterium. Next base: position 338,444 of record JBCCPK010000002.1, on the reverse strand, counting down.
GGTCCGTCAGCATCGCGCCCGTTGCGGAAGTCGGGATTGCGTCCGAGAGCATATCGCTCGTGCAGAACAGTGGTTTGCGGATGCGCTTCCTTCCACTGCGACCATGTTGTGGTGATCACGGTCGCCTGGTCGAGCACGAGCCCGATCCCTGACAGGGGTCCAGTCACGGCATCGCCACGGAATGTGTCGAAGATAGAGTTTGTCACGACGTCGTACATGACCTTGTTCGAGCGGATCAACATGCCTGAGGTTCTAAGGACCGGTCGGTCTACGCCATCGGGCATCCTATCGGTGAAGTAGGCTTGTGCGGCTCCACAAAGCGTACAGTACGGAATGCCGAGGTCGCGACCGCCGAGCGTATCATTGACCATCTCCCGTACCTCCATGATCTGTCGAGGATACGCGCGGTACTCGCCGTTGATCTCGATGCCGAATACAACATCGTCATCAGCGGGGAATCCGGCTTCGTCCGCTTCCGCGACTGTCAGCACCTCGGGGTTATCCGCCGCTGGGATGCAGTTGCATCGCTCGTCTGTCGTATCGAATGGTCGGGCATCAATCAGGACGCCGCCCCATGAAACCAGGCGCCAATCGATGTCACCTTCAACCATGAGCGCATCCCAGCCAGGCACGAAGCCTGTGAAGATGGCTCGCTTGAATTCGAGATAACCCGGAAATGCCGGCAGATCCCACGCGATCATGTAGTCGGTCAGTTCGCTCCAATGGTTGAGGGACTGAATATCAACGTTGAGAAGGCGCGACGCCGCCACAGCCAGGCTAAGATCAAACGACTGGTTCGAAGAAAACCGCATCAAATCCGTCATCACCCAAACCGTGCGTGGGTCGCCTGATTGTACTATGGCTTCAAGTGCTACCTGCTGTTCCATACCCCAACGGCGGGCCTCGAAGAGATTGATGAAAGTGGTGCGCAGCGCTGCGTCAAGCTCTTCTGAGATTGGACCCTCGGGGATGGCTGGAGGTGTCCCAAAGCGCTCGACAACGTGCGGGGGCAATCCGTGTTCTGCAGTGGCATCGGTGGAGCCGCTTTGCGCGGCTGCTGTTGTCGCGCCGAACGATAAAACTGCAACCGTTAATAGCGCTAGCAACACGTCTTTCATGCGATCCAGAAAGGGGTTGCGGGTGGAACGCGTAACTGCCTCTTGCGGAGCTATGCCAGTGATTCCGGACTGATCGGCAAGCATTGTCGTCATGGGAGCGTACCTGGTTCTCGTTGACCTAAAACAAAGCGTAGCAGGTCCCGGCCCACGTCAGGCTTCACCAAGGATCACGATTGTATCAGGTCAATGTGCTGCCCTGTTTCTGCTGGAGTCGAATTCGTCATATTGGTCATGTGTCATCGGGCAGAAAGCTGATCCTGACATCCGATGGGTGGGACTACTATGTGATCACGCTAGTCGCCGACGTAGCTTGGTCTATGTCAGCATTTAAGCGCCCGGTAAGCGCCGTCTTTGGTTGCAACAAAGATGTCAGGCATCTGACGATTGCCCCTGAAAACAGCGGCACACTAAGCGAGGGTAGGTGTCCTGCCGTCTTGTGGACCGTGCACCACGATCTGCTGAAACGGTATTTCCCAGCCATGGGTGTTGGCCAAGTCGACCAAGCACCTGGCGAGCGCCCGTTCAATCTCATCAAAGCGGTGTGCCGAGCTGCCCGCAACATCAATCTCTACCTCGTAGTCGAGAGACGAGGCGCCAGCGCGAAAGAACTCGACATCGACCGCCTGGATCTCTGAGGGTTCGAGGATCGCGCTAAAATAGTCGTGGACGCCCCGACGCATCACGTCGATGATGTCAGTGGTCGATTGGGCTTGATGGGCGTAGCCGATTCCGAAGACGACCTCCGCGCGATAACCGTGGGAGAGATTCTCCGGGGTGGCCGCTAAGTAATCTGCGGTCTGATAGGTAATCCGAGCGCCGCCAAGAAGCTCCACAACGACCATCTCTGGCGTTTGCGCGATCACCTGTCCGGCATTGCCATCAGAAAGACGCACCCAATCACCTTTTTCTGAGGGAAACCAAGCTTCATCTTCAGCTGCGGGTCGCGAATGCATCCCAATCAACTCTCGAACTGGCAAAGAGAACTGGCCTCCATCCAATGCAGGGTTTACAAGACTTGTGAAGAAGCTGAGCTTATCGACCTTGAATGGCACGCCGTTAAACAAAACGCGCTCGTTTTCCTGAACGGCGCCGAGGTTGAGGAGCACCGATAGCTGTTCAATCAAGTTCGGTAGCATCCGCAAAGCGATCCAGAGCGCCGCAAGGATCAAAAGAAGTGCAAGACCCAGAAGAAGCCAGTCATTGCGCATGTTGAAGACCACAAGCATCGCGCCGAAGCTCGCCAGTACTGAAAAGATGGCGAAAATCACACCGATCAGCCGGACTGCGAAAGAACGTGGTCGATTGGAACGGTCAAACAGGCGCTGTGCGATATACAAGATCAGCCGACAAGCCGCCATAACACCGATGAATACGGCGATCCCCAGCGCAAGGCTCATGGCCCGATCCTGGAAGAACACCTGAAAGGCAGAGCTAACATCGCCGCCCACCGTGCGGCGGTTCGATTGAAGATCGGCGATGCGTTGTGTCAGTGCTTCTACGCGCGTCTGATGAATGGTTTGACGCTCCTGCCACCGGTTCAGATCGGTTTCGAGGCGCGTTGCAATCTCCGGTTCGGTTACCTGTGCGAGGGTTGCTTCAATGTTGGCAATAGCCAGCGTGGAGTCGTCCAGACGCCGAGCTGCGATATCAAGTCCGCGCCGTGCGCGTTCAAGCTCGCGCGCATCGCTGGTGGCTTCGTTCAACAGGAGCACAAACGGTTCAACGAGGTTCTGGACCTCAGTGTTAAGGTTGAACGCCGTCTGACCGAGTGACTGATAGCTGCGCTCTGATACCCCGGCAATGACGACAGATATCTCTTCTTTAACTTCGGCCAGCTCATTGCGAAGGCGCTCAAGCTCGGCTGCGGCAGCCTCCTCATCATCGCCTGGAAGCAGATCGTTCGCTGTGGCGATTTGGTCTTCAAGGTCCGCTTCAACCTCAAGCAACGGTTCGAGAATAGCGATTGTGTTTCGCGCACGTTCGACAATGGCAGCGGCATTAGCAGCGGCCTCATCATTATTATTTTGTGCGGCTGGTTCAACCAATGGAAACACTGCAAGCACCAACAGGCCAAGTAACCCTGTGAATAGTGCGCTGAGTATGCTTTTCACCAAACAGTCTCCATGGGCAGCTGGCCTAATTGACTTGCTAGCTTAGGCCATAGGTCGCCGTGTACAATGGGCCGAGCGAAGTTGTGCGCAAAAGCGGAATGCCCCTTATAATGCACTGTGGACGCTCTGGCCTAGGACCCGGTCGACTGGTCAAATTTTCTGCTTGGTTCGTCTCTCGCCGTATTCGGTGCGCTTGTTTTGGGGCCGCGTCCGGACTGAGGGTAACTCCCTGCAATCGGACGGCCATATCGTGGCCGCCCGCTACGTTGAGGCTGGTTTCCAAGATGATCTTTAGATCAAGATATCATCGGACAGGTGTGATTGCGTCGCGTTCTCAATGGTGAAGGTGTCGGCACCGAAGGTGAAGACCACATCCCCTGCGACGGTGCTTGCAAACGACAGGGCCTCCTCGACGCTGTTGAAGCCGAAGCCGGTCAGGTCGAGCTGATCGAGGTTGTCCTCAAAGTCGGTGACCCTATCGTTGCCGAAGCCCGGTGCAAAAACGAAGGTATCGGCATACGCGCCGCCCGTAAGGTCGTCCGAACCAGCGCCACCATTGAGAAGGTCAGCGCCCTCACGCCCCTCCAAGGTGTCGTTGCCGGAGCCGCCAAACAGGACGTCATCGTTCCCGCCGGCCTGGAGGAAATCATCTCCCGCTCCGCCCAGCAGCGTGTCATGTCCACTGCCGCCGAAGAGGCTGTCATTGTCATTGCCGCCTTCGAGGGTATCATTGCCGGAGCCTGACGATATGAAGTCGTTCCCCGCATGACCGCGTGAGATGTCGTCGCCAGCGCCCCCGAACAGCCGATCATTGCCGCCGCCACCGTTCAAGGTGTCGTTATCGGCACCCCCGGCCATGACGTCGTTGCCGGCGTTGCCGGACAGGACATCGACCCCGCCGCCTCCGTCCAGGTTATCATTACCATCGCCACCGACCAGGGCATCGTCGCCTGCACCGCCTGTGAGGGTGTCATTGGACGCTCCGCCATCGAGGAAATCATTGCCCAACTGGCCGTTCAGCGTATCGAAGTCTGCGCCGCCGTAGAGCTTGTCATCCCCCTCGCCACCGTTGAGCGTGTCGTTGCCGGCATTGCCATACAGATCATCGTTATCGGCACCGCCATCAAGGGTGTCGCGACCTCCGCCACCGCTCAAGGTGTCTTCGCCGGTCCCGCCCCACAAGGTGTCGAGCCCACCATCGCCAGACAGGGTGTCGTCACCTTCGCCACCGCTGAGCTGATCATCGCCCGAACCACCTTCAAGGGTGTCCATACCGGAGCCGCCCTCAATGGTGTCAGCGCCAGACCCGCCGAAAAGCTGGTCGTCGCCGCGACCGCCGATAACATGGTCATTGCCCGCCTTGCCTTCGATCAGGTCATCACCATCCCAACCGTCAAGAACATTCGCCTCTTCATCACCAACAAGCCGGTCACCGTGGTACGTCCCAACAAGGTTCTCAATGTCAACGAGTACGTCGTGAAATTCGTTGTCGATGAGCGTGTCATCAAACACCAGAGACGCTGCGACTGGACCTGAAACGAACAAGTGGAACGATGCCGTATCGTTTCCGTCGCCGCCGTTGAGGGTATCCTTGCCTTCGCCAGCGACGAGCAGATCATCGCCGTTCTGACCGAAGAGTTGGTCGCCCTCGCCATAGGCGTATAGCGTGTCGTTTCCGCCATTGCCTAGATCACCGAAGAAGCCATCGCCTCGGACGGTTGTCTCGCCGGCGCCAGCTGTCAGGATATCATCAACGCCGTTGCTGCCATCGATCACGTCCCCGCGCGGATCGAAGATCTGCGTCATGGGCATCGTTCCCTCACCATTCGACAGAACGTGCGAAATGATAATCCGGCCGTCCGACAGGACGTCAATGGAGGGATCGGTGTCGCCGCTTGCATCGATATCGTAGGCGAAGCGATTGCCGACCTTGTTCCCGTCTTCATCGAAGCGCTGCGCGATCACCGAGCGCGCATTGACGACGTTTTCGACCCAAGTGACGACGAACCCACCGTCATCAAGCGCCACGATATCTGGAGTTTCGGCCTCATCGCTTGAAAGTCCAAGCGTCAGCACCTGGGGCGACAGGGTGGGGTTGCCCAGACTGTCGTAGCCAGCGATGACGATGTCCGTGTCCGATCCTGCCTCTTCGCGCCAGGCGACGACAAAGCCACCATCTTTCAGGCCGGCGACGGCCGGCTGATCATCGAAATCTGGGGTTTGCGTGGTGAAATAAACTGATTGCGATGTGACAACCGCGTCCCCATCGGGCCCCATGATCCTGAACAGAAGGCCGTCCTCAGCCAGTTGGCCATGCTCTTCGACATTGGTGACCATGACGACATTGCCATTCGACAAGGTCGCGGACGCCATTTGCGTGTCATCGGAATAGTCAGTGCCGGCATTATGTGGAACGAAGCTTACGACCTTAGGCGAACTGGTGGTATCGTCAGAACCGACCATCGTTGTGTAAGATACAACGTTGAACGCCTCGAGGGCCTGGTAGCCAACCAGATAGCTGTCGCTGGGCTGGTGATAAGTCAGCGTCGGACTTGAGGGGTTCGAAGAGCCCGACTGCGTCGCAATCGTCACCGGAGCACCGACGACCGGAAAGACATCTTCAGCGCCGAGCACGTAGTCGACACGTTGCGCAATGATCGATTTGGAGAACACATCCTGTACTTCGTACGCGACGATCATGCCGCCCTTGCCGTCAGAAACGGCGTCGATGTTCGAGATGTTCTTTCCGGGGAGGTCCACAAGGACAACCGGATAGGCAGTTTGACCCATCTCGTTGACGATCATCATGCGAAGGTCTTGGCCATCGCTTCCGTTGGCAGAGTAAAGAACGGCCGAATAGCCATCGGTTAGCGCAACGACCTCAACCTCTTGGGCGCCAGTGGTGCCCATTGAGAAGACTTTTTCCTTCCAGACTTCCGGTGTGGTGGACATAATCAATTCCTTTCCAAGTGTGTGCTGCGATCGCTTCGCACCGTCTTGAAAGGGCGCCGCAATTGGTTGGGCGGTGGCGACTGGGGCCAGCGATCAATTTCGGCCGGGACCATCCCGGCGCTGATCGAACGCTTAGGGGCGCCGCGGCTGGCGCGCTTGATGGTTGCCTGAGGATTGCTTGAAGGTTGTTGGGTGTCTGCTGGCTGCTGACGAGGTCTCGCGCGCCACTGGAGCCCCACGCAATCGCACGGGCACCATACATGTTGAGAGCTACGCAATGCGGGATGCCGAGACACAAGAGCAGGCAGATGCTTACGGGTGACCGAGCCTAAATGGCCTCGGCCAGATTGCGCCGCAAACGGTCTGACCAGCGAATCTGAGGCCGCCGCCCCCTGCTAATGGTGAGGATGATGAAACGGTAATGGGCCTGACGCGTGGTCGGCCCAGAGGCGAGAAAAGCGGTGGACACTGTCGCTCGATAACGCCAGCGCCAAGCCGCTTTCCATAAGTCGCAAGTCCGGTGATTACCGGTTGATGCAGTTGGGAGTATGATTGTCCAAAGTGTACTCCTTTTGGCGTGGGGGCAGGCCGACGTCTGCACGCAATCGGTCGCACAGGTGCTCCGTCATCATCTCAAGGCGTTCCTCCGGAGAAGGCTCCCAGCGTTTCAAGAGAGCGCGAAGAAAATTCATGATGTGTCCTTTCTCGTGATTGTGGATTGTTCGCACTGGTGACCAGCGCGGTGAGGGAACGTGTCTCAGATCGCCGAGGTTCATGCTTGATGCGTAGATGAAGGTTTCTGGATGAATCAGCGCGTTCGCTTGGGCTAAGGGAACGGACGAGTATCGGATGGGTCTGGCTTCTCGCCTGCGCGTTGGGCTGGTAAGCAGTGCGCATGCTCTACCGATTTGACGAATTCAGCTTGGATACCGATCGGGTTGAACTGAGCACGCACGGTGCGCCAGTTCTGCTGGAGCCAAAGGCCTATGACCTGCTAAAGCTGCTGGTTGAGAATAACGATCGGGTAATCGGCAAAGACGAGATTTTTGAGAAGATCTGGCCGGGACTCTTCCTCTCGGATGGATCAATCTCGGCGGCAATCAAACAGATTCGGCGCGCCCTCGGTGACGATGGTGATAATCAACGCTTCGTCAAAACCCTTCGCGGCAAAGGCTTTCGGTTCGTCGCAGCGGTCTCGCGTGAGAAAGGACCTTTGGCCGTCCCAGCCGCACCGCAAGCAGTACCATTGGAGGCATCAGACGATGAGTTTGGAGTGGCTCCGGTGGTCGCTGTGTTGCCTTTCGCACTGGTCCGTAGCGAAGACGAACAAAAGGCTATTGCCGATGCGATTCCAACTGAGCTGATCGCAGCGCTTTCCCGCATCGGTGGCGTGCGCGTGATCGCGCGAGCATCAACTTTTCAATTTGGCTCCGAGACGCCAGACTTTGATGCAATCCATGAGCGGCTTGGTGCAAACCACGTCGCCTCAGGATCGGTAGAATTGATCGGTTCGCAATTGATCATTTCCGCCGAACTGTCGGACGCGCGTTCCCACCGGGTTCTATGGAGCGAGCGTTACAAAGGGGCTCTCCGCGATATATTCGAGCTGCGCCAATCCATGGTGCATGACGTTTGTATGGCGGTTGATGTGCGCATTCCGATCAACGAAGCGGAGCGCTTACAATGGGTGCCGACTGAAAACCTGAATGCTTGGGGTCACTATCACCTCGGGGTGCGGCTTCTTGGGCGATTTACCGCTAAAGAGCATGCGCGTGCGTGCCATCACTTTGAACAGGCTATCGCGCTTGACCCCAGCTTCGCGCGTGCCCATGCGAGCCTCTCATTCATCCAACAAGATAGCGATCTGTACAGCAACGAAAACGAGCAAGGGCTTCGGCAGCGTTGCTTCGATCTGGCGAGCAAGGCCATGGATCTCGATCCGTATGACCCGTTTTGCAATCTAATATTCGGTCGTGCGAAATGGGCAGCTGGCGATTTCGGTGAGTCCCTCGCGCTGACTGACCGTTCCGTCGCGCTTAACCCCAATTACGCTTTTGGCCACTACAATCTAGGGAAGCTGAAAGGCATCGCTTGCGATGGCCAGGCGGCCGATGAATTTGCGGCGTCAGCTGCGACCCTGAGCCCACTCGATCCAAATATGGCTTCCTTCCTAAGTGCGCGTGCTCTCGCAGGCTTCGTGTCCGATGACGAACGGCGGGCGATCCTATATGCTGACCAATCACTTAGCGCGATCAACCCACACGTCTTCGCCCGCGCCGTCGCCGCTTCAATATATGCGCATTACGGCCATGAGGCCAAAGCTCGCCGAACGCTGCAGGACGTCAGCACAGCTTATGCTGGCTTCACGGTTAAACAGTTCCAAAAGCTGTTCGAACTCAGGGATGCGGACAAAAATGCCGCCTTTCAAAAGGCCCTTGAGCGCGTGCTGCAGTGAAGCGTTGGGTCTGCGAAGTTGTTGGACGGCGGCGTTCCCCCGAACTTGGGCAAACATCTTGATGTGTTGATGCCGAGCGATGGTTCGCAAGCTGAGTGTCTCAGTCCCCCGAGGCGACCATTTCTGCGCGGTACGACCGATAACCGGTTGGCGTCACATGCAACTATTGACATGTGCAGCTGTGCTCCAGTGGTACTCGGGCATGACGCGGCTTTATCCGCGCTCAAGCTGTTCCTCACGCCGCAAACGGCAGCCGGCGATGTTTTTCAAAGCGGCTAACAAGTACGTCATGAAGCGCTGGTACTGGTTCGATAGTTGCAGCCGCGGTGCTCTGAGCAGCCAAGATGTTTTTCATGTTGGCCGGATCGAGGGCAGCTGATGCCATGCGAGCTGCGCCGAGACATGCTGCAATGTCGCCCTGTCGCGGCACGGCTAGGTGCTTGCCAAGCAACGTGGCGATCAAGGAGGTCCAGAAGTGCGATCGGGTGCCGCCTCCCACCGCTTGGATGGCATTTATGGGCACGCCGGAGTCGATCTGCGCCTGGTAGGCCGCGTAAAACTGCATCGCGACACCCTCCAGGACGCTGTAGGCGACCTCCGCCTTGTCGTGGCCCCCGGTCAGGCCGCCTATGAAGCCTGATGCATCCGGCCGATTATCCGGCGTGCGGACACCTGTTATTGATGGCCGCGACACGGGACAGTTGGCGATGTCTGCCGGCGACAGATTTCCCGCGAGAGCTGCCAGATCCGCTGCTGGTGTGCCCGTCAGCCGGGCGAGCCAATCAAGCGCTTGCGTGGCGGCCATCACAACACCCATCGACAGATATGTACCCTCTGCGGCGTGCGGCGTTGTCAGGATGGCCTTGTCCGGAGCCGGGTGAAACTGCGAGTCAACGGCGCTCAGGACGCCGGACGTTCCAATGCTCAAAGCTGCTCTTCCCGGCACGGCCGCCCCCACGCCAAGAGCGCCAGCATAATTGTCGCCGCTTCCCGCCGCAACGATCACCGTCTGGGGTGTGCCCCAACGCTGGCAGAGCTCGGTGCGCAGCTGACCTGCCGGATCGCAGGACTTCAGGAGGGGGGGTAGGCGGTCTCGACGCCAACCGACCGCCTGCAGCAGTTCATCATCCCATTGGCTGGACGCACAATCGAGCAGCATCGTTCCGGATGCGTCGGACACGTCCGTCGCCCGCTCACCGGTCAGGTGTAGCCGTACATAGTCCTTGGGCAGCATCAGCGTGTCGGCGCTGTCCAGCGCGTCCGGCCTGTGCTTCCGCAGCCAAAGGAGCTTTGGCGCTGTCAGACCGGGATCGGGATAACCGTTAGTGCGCCAGCCAATGTCCGGCACTCTCTCCAGCAGCTCGTCGCATTCGGCAACCGATCGCTGATCGTTCCACAGGATGCAGGGTGTGGTTGGGGTATTGGTCTCATCAAGGAGCACCTGTCCCAGCATGTGACCCGACAGGGAGATCGCTGCGACGCGTGCCATCAGATCTGGAAAGCCCGCACTCAGCTCGTCAAAAATCTCGAATGTGAGCCGTGACCACTGATCAGGGTCCTGCTGGCTCCATCCCGGAAAAGGCACATCCACTGGCGATGGACGGCTGGCGCTGGCGATACAGCTGCCTTGTTCATCAACAAGGGCGACCTTGATACCCGATGTACCCAGGTCAATGCCTGCAACGATCACCGCGCAAGCTCCATAAGGCATTGGGCGGCGCGTTCGTCGATGACCAAGTGGTTCACGCAGCCGCGGTTGAGTATGGCTCGAATGATGGGAACCTTGCTTATACCACCGGCCGCGACAATGACGTTAGGCAGATCGCTGAGGTCGTCCAAACTGATGCCAAGGATCCGGTGGTTTATCTCATGATCAACCAGGTCCCCGTCCTTGTTGAGAAAATATCCCATAATGTCCCCAACCGCGCCCGCAGCAACAAGCTCGGGAATGGTGATATCATCTGGCAGGCCATCGGCCAGAAGCAACGAGTTCGCCATATCGCCCGCGGCCAGCGCAAGACCGTCGGCCGTCCGTATCTTCTCGATGGAGCGCTTGAACTCCTGCTGGTCACGCAAAATGTTTCGGCTTTCGAGGCTCGAGGTATAAACCGGCGCGGTGAAATAGCTGTGCGCTGCGTTGCACAGATCGGCAAGCCGCGTGGTGATCTCGTAGCTGTTGACGTCCGACCCCTTCGCCAAGCCGCCCATCACCGACGTTATCTCGAGTTCTGGGCGGTTGAGCGGCTCGATAAATCGCGTGGCCATGTTTAGTGTGTTGCCCCACGACATGCCGAACAGTCGGACATCGCTTTGTGCGAGAAAGCGGGTCAGAAACTGCCCTAATGCCGAGCCGAGAATAGTGTGAAGTTTGAAGTCCTCGCCAGCGACCGGTGCAACCGTAACTGTGTCGAGGCTAAACACTTCGCGTAACGCGGCCTCGAGCTCAACGCAGGCTCCCAGTGGAGAATTGATCGAGACCCGCACCAGGCCCCGCTCTCGTGCCTCAGCCAGCGCCTTGTTGACCCGTAACCGGGTGATCCCAAATGTTTCGGCCGCCTGGCCTTGGGTCATACCCTGGACTTCGCACGCGTACGCAAGCCGAACGAGAAGTTGCTCTTCAGCGTCGAGTATCTCAGTTTTCGGCTGTCGAGACACGCCAGGGCCCTATTTGACTGCGCCCATAGTCAGCCCGCGAACAAGCTGTTTTGAAGCGATAAGGGCGAAGATCAAAACCGGGATCACAATGAGCGTGGATGTCGCCATGATCTTGCCGTAGGGCAGGTTGTAGCCCTCCATGAACGAAACTGCCATTGCTGGCGCCGTCTTGGCGTTGGTCCGCGTCAGCACGAGACCAAACATCAACTCGTTCCAAGAGAAGATAAATGAGAAGATCGCCGATACCGCAACGCCGGGCATGGCGAGCGGCAAACAGATCTTTCTCATGATCGTGAACTGCGACGCCCCTTCCATTCGGGCCGCTTCGTCCAGTTCAACCGGGATACCCCTAAACTGGTCGGTCACGATCCAGATGACGATCGGCAGGTTGAAGGTGAGATAAATAAGGATCAGCGTGATGTGCTGATCGAGCAGGTTTAGGCTCCGCGCGATAAGGAAAAAGGGCAGCGCCAGAACAATCGGCGAAATCATCCGATTGGTGATGAACCAGAACCACAGGTCCTTCTTGCCGCGAAACTCGAACCGCGCGAGCGCAAAGGCTGCCGGGATGCCCAAAACAAGGGCCAACGCTGTCGTACAGATCGCAATGATCAGCGAGTTGATCAGTGTCTGTAAGACACCGTCTTCGAACAAGGCCTCGCGGTAGTTGCTCAGTGTTGGCTCGAAGAGCCAAACCGGGGGCGCTTCGAGGGCAACGACTTGCGTTTTCAGCGAGGTCGTCACCATCCAATAGAATGGAAACACGCACACAAGGATGATGGCAAACAGCAAGACAAGCTGGATGAGAACAGAGCGCTGAGAGGACGTCACGATCTCAGACCTCCTTGTAGAACACGCGGATGTAGATCTGCGCGAGAATGATCGTGATGATCAGCAGGATTATCGCTTGTGCGGACGCCAGGCCTTGATCGAAGGCGCGGAACCCGACCCTCTGGATCATCAGCGATATGAATTCGGTTGATGCTCCCGGGCCGCCGCGCGTCAACGTGAAGACCATATCGAACAACTTCAGCGTGTCGGCGGTGCGCAGGATCAACACCGCTACCAGTCCAGGTATCAGAAAGGGGAGCTGCACATAGCGTAAGACGATGTGCCACTTCTTCGTCTCGAGTTTCGCCGCTTCCTCGATCTCACCGGGCACCATCGCCAGGCCGGCGAGCAAGACCAGCGCAACGAAAGGTGTCCACTGCCAGACATCCCAAAAGACGATCATGATGAAGGCGTTTGTCGGGTCACCAATCCAGTTAACGTCGGCGCCGCCCATGAGCTGGTTCACAACGCCGAAGCGCTGATTGAACATAACCTGACCGAGAAGTCCCACGACAGCGTATGTTGTGGCCATGGGTAGCACGAGGCTCAGGCGACACAACGTTTTAACGAGGCTAAGGCCCGGCTGGTGAAGCACCAGTGCGATACCGAGACCTAAGGCAATCTGGAGGGGAAGCGAGGTGATCAGAAGAAAGAAGGTACGGCCCATCGACTGCCAGAAAACAGGGTCGGTCAGAACCGTTCCGTAGTTTTCGAGACCGATGAAACGTAGTTGCCGCAGGCGCGTCAGGTTGAAGAAGTGGAGCGACGTCCATGCCGCATAAAGCAGGGGGCCGATACCAATAACAGCCAACGCAATGACCGCTGGGCCGACGAAGCCAAAGATCGTCCTGCGAGAAGCCTTGCCACGCATGCGTGCTGTTTCCTTGGATGGGCCAGGCAAATAAGCGTCAGGGCAGCAGCAAGCCGCCCTGACTTCAAGCGAAAGGCAAACCTACTGGGCGAGCGGTTTGTCGCCGCTGTAGTACCCAGCCGATTCGAGGATGTCTTCCATCCGGGTCCCGATCTCGGCAGCACCTTCTTCGACGGTGACCTCACCAAGCATCATGCGTGTGCCCCATTCCTGGACCACTTCGGAGATTTCTGGCCACTCAGCGAACCGCGGACGGAACTCGGGAACGCCTTCCTGCCAACTTTCAACAAGTGCCGGGATAAAGGTGTAGGTTTCCGCCAACGCCGGATCAGCGTAGGCTGATTGGCGCGCGGGGACGCCACCACGCTCCAGATACTCAACAGCGTTAGCGGCCGACGTTGCCCACTGGATGAAGAGCCAAGCGGCCGCCTTTTCATCGTCATCAGCTTGCGACGCAACAGCCAATGAAAATCCGCCAAGCGCCGGCTTACGGCCCGCCGGCCCCGTCGGCTCGGGCGCGATCTCTACGCAATCGGCAACCCGCGACGTGTCCGGATCGACCACGGTCGAGTAGAACGCGGACCATTCCGTGATCATGGCCACTTCGCCTTGCGCAAACGCGTTGACGGTTTCAGCGTGGTCGAAGGCGACGATGCCATCGGGCATATATTGCATCAGCTCCTGCCGGAAGTTCAGCCCTGCCTGGCTTTCCTCGCTCAGAAGGTTGGAGCGGAAGTCTGCGTCAAGGAAGGAACCGCCGAA